>NZ_JARVRI010000031.1:0-69097 GCF_030209785.1 Arthrobacter sp. efr-133-TYG-120 | reverse complement strand
CCCCGCACGGTGGCCCGCATCCGCCGCACGGTGGCCCGCCACACCCAGCCCCGCACGGTGGCCCGCATCCGCCGCACGGTGGCCCGCCACACCCAGCCCCGCATCCGCCGCACCTGCACAAACATGTACCCCGGCCTCCGCATCCCGGCCCGCCCCCGCCGCATCGGACACCCGGGCCACTTGGGCCCCCACCGGAACCGGAAGACCTTCAATAGCCGCGGCTTGCCGGCGGATTTCAGCCGCCGACCGTGGATCCTGGGCGATGACAAGGTGGACATCTGAGGCGCCAACACAGGCTGCGGTGACGGTGTACGAGCCCGACTCCGCCACCCGTGCGCTCCGTCCAACCCCGCTAACGGCGCCGCCTACGGTGCCGGAATCCTCCAGGATCACCGCGCCGGGGGCTGCCCCGAGATTCCCCCATGCCCCACCATGGATCCGAGTGTAGCGGGCCGGGCAATTTAGCTGCGCGAACTCTATTGTGCCGCCATGGCGGCAGTAGTTAACTAGTCCCGTGAACTCTGCTGGGGAAGGGTGATCTGCCTCTAGGCCCAGTGGGCACCTGGTTTCACGGTGCCGTGGAATCAGCAAAGTTGATGGAGGGCATCGTTATGAGTGCAGTTTCTTCGTCCCAGAATTTCAATCACGGGTTTCCCACGCCCGGACCCCAGGATCCCTCGCCCCAGAAAGTCATGGATCACGTTTTCTTCCTCTCCGAGGGGGAATGGAAAAAAGTCCGCGAAGAGGAACAATTCGACCACATCGTCATCGGCAGTGGGTTCTGCGCCTACGCCTTCGCCGAGCGGACACTGACAGTCAACCCGCACGCACGGATCCTGATCATTGAACGGGGTCCGTTTTTCTTGCCGCAGCACTTCCAGAACCTGCCGCTGCCCTACAAGGAGACCCTGGGAGGCCTCTCGGAGACCTTCCCGTGGACCTTGGCAGCTGCCACCGCCACCCAGCCGCCGGGCAAGATTTCGTGGCAGCACGGCATGGTCCCTTTCTACGGCGGACGAAGCATCATGTGGAGCGCATGGTGCCCCCGCCCCGAGGAAGATGAAATGCGGGGCTGGCCGCGGGCAGTGATGGACGCCGCCAAGTCGCACTTCACGTCCGCGGAAGACCTCCTGAACGTGGTTTCGGCGGACCAGATCGACGCCGGCCGGTCGGCCGACGTCGTCGATCTCATCAACGACACCCGGCCGGTCTACGGAATCATGCAGAAAGCCCTCCAGGAACGGCTTGAGGCAGGCCTGCACAAGATCGATTCCGCCACCCGCAGCATGCCCGCACCGCTCGCTGCGGCGACCGGCGCGACGTCGGGCGTGGACTTCGCGAAGTTCTCGACGCCGGCAGTCCTCCTTGAACTGACGGACAAGCAAGCAGGACTTGAGCCCCAAGGCAAGGGCGCGGCTCTTCGCATGGTCACGGACTGCACCGTGTTGAGCGTGCTCCAGCAGGACGGACGGGCCACCGCGTTGAACACCAACCGCGGCGTAGTGAACGTCGGCAACGCCAACCTGGTCCTGGCCATGGGCACGCTTCCGCCGGCAACGCTGGTCCTCAATTCCTTCCAGCAGGTGCAGGGGGCCGGCGGGCATTTCAGCGCCCATTTCATCACCTCGGTGGTGGCCAGGGTTCCCCGCGAGGATTTTGATTTCAGCGGACAACTCGGCGAGCTGGAACTGGCGGCCATCTATTTGGCGGGTAAGAGCCCGGCCGGCATGCAATACCACGTCCAGCTTTCGGTCCTCTCGGACCGTTGCCCGGACAAGAACGCCCAGAAGTCCGAACGCTACGCCCCCGACGTCGTCGCCACGGCTTCGCTCGCGCAGCTGCGGTCCTCGGAGGACTACCTGGTGTTCATCTGCGCCGTCCTCGGCGAACTGGACGAAAGCAACCCGGAGAACCACTTGCGGCTTTCCGGCGGAGCGGACCCCACCTGCAACGTCACCTTGCAGGTGTTGGCCAACGCCACCGACGACGACACCTGGGACACCATGGACGAGGGAACCTTCCAGATGCTGGAGCGGGTCCTCTCCCCGGCAGGCGCGGAGCGGGTCGAATACTGGCACGGAGATCCCGACGAAGGAACCTGGGGTGCCGAGCGTCCCGCCATCCCGGAGCGCCGCGTTCCGGGATTGGTCCACGAAAGCTCGAGCCTGCCGATCGGCGAAGAGGAGGACGCCGTCGTCGGAATCGACTACCGACTCAACGGCGTGCAGAACGTCTTTGTCACGGGCGGCAGCCTCTGGCCCACCGGCGGTTCGTGGAACCCGACCATGACAATGGTCGCCTTGGCGCAAGACCTCGCCGAAAGACTCGAGGCCGACGGCGGAGCGGCGGCAGCGCCATGACTGTCGCCCCGGCGCTGGACCCGGCGCTCCTTCCCACGGTTCCGCCTATGAGTGCCGCCGATGTGCTGGACCGGCAGGACGGCGTGTACTGGGTGGTGAAGGACGCGAATTCGGTCTTCCTGTGGGTCAACCAGAACTTCGCGGACCTGGTGGGCATGGATAAGTCGGAGCTGATCGGGCACCAGGACTCGCGCGCGGAACACGTTGCGCACGACAAGGAAGTAATGGCGAGCGGAAAGCCGTTGCTCAACTTCCACGAGACCATCGCCGTCCCCAGCAAGGAGGGCGGCATGGTGAATGTGGACATCGTGACCCAAAAGGGGTTGCTGCGGACCCCGGGCAGCAAGGACATCATCGGCATCACCGTCTGCTTCTCACTGAAGGACCCGGTCACATGAGTGGATTCGCAGAGGACTGGATCAAACGGCTGGACATGTCCCCCGCTAGCGTGGGCGGCTGGTTCGCGCCCGCGCTCGTGAGCAACGAGGACATCGCCGGATCGGCGCTGCCTCCGCGTTTCGGCGTCGACCATCCGCTCTACAGTTCCAACTGGTACCTGCTGGAGGCGGGTGAGGTCCTCCAGTTGCACGCCCTCAAGCAGGACGAATTGTGGTTCTTCCACGTGGGGACACCGATCAGGCTGCACGTCTTCTCCCGGGAGCTCGGACTTCAGGACTTTGGCTATACCGAAGCCTTGTTGGGGCCGGATCCGGAAGCAGGCGAGATGTTGCAAGGAGTTGCCCCGAACTCCACCTGGTTCGGTGCCGAGTTGGCCGGGCCGGGGTTCGCCTTGGTGAGCTGCAGCCTCGCACCGGGATACGAGAGATCGGACTCCGCGAAACCAACGGCACGGGACATCGAGTCGCTCGTCATGAGGTTCCCCGGGCATGCCGAGCTGATCCTGCGCCTGGCGGTGGTGTAGCCGGGGCCGGCGGGATGGGCTGGGCAGGCGGGATGCCCGGATAAAACGTCTGGTGCGCCGGTTCTGGGGCCGGCGCACCAGGCTTCTCCCACCCAACTGACTAGCAGTAGTTGTCGTTTAGAGGCTCCAAAACGACAACAAATGCGTGGGCCCACGCCGCCCGGGTTCCCTGGCCGAGCTTGCGAGGCGAGGGTGGCGGTGGGGCCCCGCCGGCGAGGGTCCCTGCCTGAGCTCGCGAAGGCTGGGAGCCGACGGGGACTTGCGAGGCGAGGGTGGCGGTGGGGACCAGTTGGGCATCTCAGGAGCCGATCGGCGACAGTTCCCGCACCAGGCCGAAGAGGTCCTTGGGGTCATCGGGATTAGCGACGAGGTCAATCTCCTCGAAGAACTCCGAACCCTCAACGGCGTCGCGGAGATACCTCAAGGCGGAAAAGTCCTCGATCGCGAAGCCCACGGAATCGAATATCGTGATTTGGTCCTTGGAGGTCCGGCCCGGAGCGTGCCCGGCCAGGACCTGCCAGAATTCGGTGACGGGAAAATCGGCGGACATTTGCTGGATCTCGCCTTCAATCCGCGTCTGGGGATCGTATTCCACAAAGACGTCACCGAGGCCGAGGATGGCAGCGTCGAGTTCAGTCTTCCCTGGGCAGTCGCCTCCGATCGCGTTGATGTGGACTCCGGGCGAAACCTGGTCTGCTGTCAGGATCGTGGCATTGGCCTTGTCCGCCGTGCATGTGGTGACGACGTCGGCGCCCTCCACTGCATGGGCCGCCGAGTCTGCGATGGTGATGTCGAAGCCGAGGGGAGCCATGTTCCGGACGAACTTCTCCATCGCTGCCGGGTCCGTGTCCCAGATCCTCACACTGTTTATACCCAGGGCCGCCCGGAAGGCCAGCGCCTGAAACTCCGATTGGGTTCCGGTTCCGATCATCGCCATGATCCGGGCATCGGGGCGCGCGAGCTTCTTAGCGACCATGCCGGACGTGGCCGCCGTCCGCAACGCTGTCAGCACTGTCATCTCCGCAAGGAACGTCGGGTAGCCGTTGTGGACGTCGGACAGGACACCGAAAGCTGTCACGGTCTGGAAGCCGCGCGCGGGATTCGAGGGGTGTCCGTTTACATACTTGAAGCCGTAGGTTTCCTGGTCGCTGGTGGGCATCAGCTCGATGACGCCAAATGGCGTGTGGCTTGCCACTCGCGGAGTCTTGTCAAAAGATTCCCACCGCTGGAAGTCGTCTTCCAGGTACTGCATCATCTCCGAGATGACGGTCTCCGGGCCCCGTCCGGCCGTCCAACGAACCATATTGCGGACATCGACAAAGCGCGTCATGTGCGCTCCTTTCCCTCATAAGCACTGTTGCTACGAGGCTACGGAGCGGCGATATGCATCCACAATTGCCAAAGTACGTACTTTTCATTGAAAACATGCACAAAATGATGACTGCTTATGCACACAATGATCAACGGCAGGCGCCCGTCATAAAAGCGACTATCGCAGGACGGAACTGAGCAGCAGGCTCGTCTCGCTATTGACGATCCCCTCGATCCCGCGGATCCTGCCCAACACCTGGTCAAAGTCGCTGAGGCTCTCCGTGCGCAACTCGGCCACGAGATCCCAACCGCCGTTCGTGGTGTGTAGCGCCCAAATCTCGGGAAGTCCGCGGAGTTGGCGAATGACCTTGTCCGCCGACCTTCCCTCCACGGCAATGAGCGCAATGGCCCGGATCGCAAGTGGATCCACCTCGTCGCGCACCCTCGCGGTGAAGCCAACGATGGTCCCCGAGGAGACAAGACGCTCAAGCCGGCTATTCACGGTGGCCCGAGCAACGCCCAGCTTGCGCGCAAGGCTCGCCACGGAGGCCCTGCCGTCCTCCCGGAGAGCGGAGAGGAGCTGGCGGTCAAGGTCGGTGAGTGCTGCCATAAAGATAAACGTATCGCCCATTCCCCAAGCGGGCCTGAGTCCGTAGGGTATCGACATGAGCATCTACATCAGCCCCGACTCTGCTGCATGGTCCCTGACGGCCATGGCGACTGGTGCGTCAGCGGGATCAATCGATGATGCAAATGGCATGTCCAACCTGGTGAAGGAAATCTACGAGACAGAAGGTTTCGAAGCCTTGTCGGGTGTGGTTTTTGCATTGGCTCATCACAACAGCCTCTCGCTGCATGCACTCGCCACGGCCACCGGGATATCCGTCCACGAACTGCTGGAAATCCGGAAGCATCAAGGTTCCACTTTTCATCACTCCCCTACGGCAGTAGCGTCGCGGTTCGACGCCATTCCACCCCGGATCCAGGCGAGCCTGGAACCGCTGCCCAATGAAACCGAGTCCTAGGACGCTGGCACCCCAGCCCTCGCCAGCCTGGCTGCCGTCCGGTTACGGAACATGACGACGGCCGGTGATGCAGGCCGCCGTCGTGGATGTTATTTTTCTTCTTGAGTAATGAGCACCAGCGCGAAGCCCTGACTTGCTGGTCGGCAACCCTCTCTCCGGCGGGGTGCCTCAGGTGACTACTCGGCGTATCGACACTTTCGAACTGCAAGCGTGACTGAGGAGCACCAATGCCTGAACCCACCGAAGAAAAACTCTCGTACCGTCTCATCACGGGCCCTGACACCAAGGAATTCTGCGAGCGGATCTCCACCGCCCTCGCGGAGGGATACGTGTTGCACGGCAGCCCGGCCGCGACCTTCAACGGCACGGACGTAATCGTGGCACAGGCCATCGTCCTGCCCGCGGCAATCGCAAGCGCAGATGCCGCCGTTGCCAATGCGGTGGATCAGCTTGATGAAGAGTTCGACGGCGAGGGCCACGCATGAGCTACGCAGGCGACCTCAGCCCGCACGACGCCTGGGCCAAGCTTGAGCAGGGCGCCATCCTGGTGGACGTCCGCACCGAAGGCGAGTGGGCACACATCGGCATCCCGGACACCAAAGCCACCGAGAACGATCCCCTGTTCATCCAGTGGAACCTGGCCGGAGGCATCCCCAACACCCGTTTCATCGAAGAGTTGACGCAGCAGGCCCCGGAGGCGGACGGCACCGAACTGGTTTTCCTCTGCCGCTCCGGACAGCGCTCCATCGCCGCCGCGATTGCCGCCACCCAGGCCGGCTACACCTCCTACAACGTCCTCGAGGGCTTTGAGGGCGAGCCGGACCGCTACGGCGAGCGAACCGTGAACGGCTGGAAAAACCGTGGACTTCCGACGAACCTGGGGAACATCTAAGTGACTTTCAACCCTGACGCCGCCAGCTGGAGCCCTGACACCCAGGCCGTCCGCGGCGGTCTTGACCGTACCAACTTCCAGGAAACGTCCGAGGCCGTCTTCCTGAACTCCGGCTTCGTCTACGAGTCCGCCGCAGCCGCCGAGCGAGCATTTACGGGCGAGGACGAACGCTTCGTCTACTCCCGTTACGGCAACCCCTCCGTAGCTACCTTCCAGGAGCGCCTCCGCCTGCTCGAAGGCACCGAAGCGTGCTTCGCGACGGCGTCGGGCATGTCCGCTGTCTTCACCGCCCTCGGTGCGTTGCTTGCTGCCGGTGACCGCGTAGTTGCCGCCCGCTCGCTCTTCGGCTCCTGTTTCGTCATCCTCAATGAGATCCTGCCGCGCTGGGGCGTCGAGACCGTCTTCGTCGACGGGCCTGACTTGGACCAGTGGCGTGCTGCCCTGTCCGAGCCGACAACCGCAGTGTTCTTCGAGTCGCCGTCGAACCCCATGCAGGAAATCGTGGACATCGCCGCGGTGAGCGAGCTGGCCCACGCGGCCGGCGCCACGGTGGTCGTCGACAACGTCTTCGCCACTCCCCTCCTGCAGCGCTGCGGCGATCTCGGAGCAGACGTGATTGTCTACTCGGGCACCAAGCACATCGACGGCCAGGGTCGGGTCC
Source organism: Arthrobacter sp. efr-133-TYG-120 (assembly GCF_030209785.1). Taxonomy (NCBI): domain Bacteria; kingdom Bacillati; phylum Actinomycetota; class Actinomycetes; order Micrococcales; family Micrococcaceae; genus Arthrobacter; species Arthrobacter sp. efr-133-TYG-120. The sequence continues at coordinate 61,926 of NZ_JARVRI010000031.1, read as the reverse complement.
TTGGCGGAGCGATCCTGGGCACCAAGGAGTTCATCGACGGTCCCGTCAAGCAGCTCATGCGGCACACCGGTCCGTCGCTTTCCGCGTTCAACGCCTGGGTCCTGACCAAGGGTCTGGAGACGATGGCGCTGCGTGTCAACCACTCCTCGGCGTCTGCGTTGCGGATCGCCGAGTGGCTCGAGGAACAGCCGGCCATCAGCTGGGTCAAGTACCCGCTGCTGAAGTCGCACCCGCAGTTCGAGCTCGCCGCAAAGCAAATGAAGGCCGGCGGAACTGTGCTCACCTTCGAGCTGCTCCCCTCCGCAGGGCGATCGGCGAAGGAGGCCGCTTTCGCGCTGCTGGACGGGCTCGCCGTCATCGACATCTCGAACAACCTCGGCGACTCCAAGTCCCTCATCACCCATCCCGCCACCACCACGCACCGTGCCATGGGTCCGGAAGGCCGCGCGGCAATTGGCCTGAGCGACGGCGTCGTGCGGCTTTCGGTGGGGCTGGAGGATGTGGACGATCTCATCGGGGACCTCGAGCGGGCCCTCAAGCAGGTCTAGCCGGGCGCTTCGCGCCAGTCCTGGCGCACCCAGGTGAGGACGGGTTGCGGCTTGGTGTCGCTCTCGTCCCTCTCTGAGCGCATCGTGATCTGGACGGCGTGCTCTACGACGGCGGCCAGCCCGGCGGCGTCGGGCGCGCTCCCGTTGCTCTCGCTCCAGCGCCCGGCAACACCACGCTGTTCGATAGCGCCGTTGCCACGGCTCAAGATGGCTGCCACGCCGGTTTGGACCAAGTCGAATTCACCCTGTTCGGCGAGCACGGGTTCCAAGTATTCCACCAACGACCAGACGACGTCGGCGGCGGGTTCCGGGCGAAAGGTTCCGAAGTCCAGCAGTTCGGTACGCAGTCCGAAGTTGCTTGCTTGCCAGGACGCCATCCGCAAAAGCGCAGTGGGCACGGCAGCGGGCTCTATTCCGGCATGGTATTCACGAACAGAAGTCTCAACCAGTGCCCTGACGAGCACCGCGATGAGCGCCGCATCCTCGGCCCGGAGGCAGACATCGGCCACCCGGACCTCCACCGTGGGAACGTGCCGGGACAGCCTGGCGTCGAAGTAGACCATCCCCTCGTCCAGCAGCACTCCCGTTTCGATGAGCCTACGGACAACCCGTCGGTAAGCAGCCAGGGACCCGAAGATGGCTGACGGCCCCGACGAAGGCCAGCGGTTCCACGCCTGCGTCCGATAGCTCTCAAAACCCGTGGCCAGGCCACGCCAGTAGGGAGAATTGGCGCTCATCGCCGTGAAGACCGCGAGCTTGTCCCGGATGCGGTCCAAGACCATCACGCCTTCCTCGGGGGACTCGATCGATGTGTGCACGTGGAATCCGCACGTGAGCTGTTCGTGCGCCGTGATACCGAACCGTTCGAGCATGATGGCGTACCGGGGATCCGGAGTGGTGTGCAACGCAGCATCCACGGGCGATGTGGCCAACGCGGCGATCCGAGCGCCGTGGCGCCGAGCGGCATGGCTGGCGAGGCCGCGCCCCCTGCGGATCTGGTGCAGGAGCTCGGCGTAGCTGCGGCATGGGCGGGTCTGGGTTTCGATCTGCTCAAGTTTGAGCTCGTGGCTTAGGCCGGTATCGGGACCGTCGATCTCCTCGAGGGTGGGTCCGGGTTCGGTGCCATCCTGGGCGGCGTGGGCAGCGTCATCGTGGGCGGCGCCGTCGTGGGCGGGGGCCGAGAGGAGCGCGTCGGCAAGCGCGAGCGGCTCGCCGGTCACGGGATCGACGATCAGCAACTCCTCCTCCACACCAAAAGTGCGCACGGATCAATTGTGCGCCATGGCAGCCTTGCGGAGACAGACCGGGATTTTGCGGGCCGCCCGAGGGATTCTGCTGGATCACTCCGACAGGACCGGGGGACAGCCTCTATTTTCCGGGCATTAGCGATAAGCCACCCCCGGGTGATCCAGCAGAATGTCCGCCAACTCATCCACATACGGCACATTCCCTGGGGCGTCAGCCGCAATTCCATGGATAGCTGGATCCATGGATGCTTTGGAATTCCTTGCCACGGTGGGTGGGGTCGCGCGCGTGGGCCTACTGCGCGCCAGCGGCTATACGCCCTCAGCCATCCGCAAGTTGGCTTCCGCCGGGGCACACCAACCGCGAAAAGGCGTGTGGGCCCTCCCGTCAGCGGATCAGGAATACCTCACGGCGATCCTCAATAACGGGCATGTCACCTGCGCGAGCGCAGCTTTACGCTACGGCCTGTGGATCAAGGACAAGCCCATGCGCGTGCACCTGGCTACGCGGCACTGCCGGGGCCGGGGCTTCGTCCGGCATGGCGGCCTACGCCTATCTCGGGAGAATGCCGTCCCCTTGGCATCCGTCGAGGACACTGTGATTCACGCATTGGTCTGCTTGCCAGAGGTCGATGCCATTTCGATTGCGCAGTCTGCCATGCAGCAGTTCGGCATCCCGCGGGCCCTGCTCGAAAGCGAGATCTCCGCCAACTACTACGGAAACGCCAGGAGGCTTCTCGCCAAGGCAGACGGCCTGTCCGAATCCGTACCGGAGATCAGCGCCCGTCTGCTGTTCGAATCAGAAGGCCTGACATTCCGTCGCCAAGTCAAAATCCGCGGCGTGGGACGTGTGGACTTTCTCATTGGACGGTGGCTCATCGTTGAAGTCAACGGCTACGCCTTCCACAGCTCGCGGGAGGCTTGGAGGAAAGATATGGAACGCCTGAACGCTGCGCAGGCACGTGGCTTTGACCTCCTGAGCTTCGCCCCCGAGCAGATTTGGAACAACCCGGAGCAGGTGATGGACGAAATCCGTGCCGTCCTCGCCCTGCACGACGAACAGAGGTGATCGCAACGACGGATTTTGCCGGATCATCGCCAGGGCGCAGAAGGCAAACCCATTGTTTTCGGGGGTGAGCGAACGCTGACTCCGGATGATCCAGCAGAATGTCCTGCTGGTCAGTCCGAATCGTGCAGATTCCGACGTTCTCCGTCCACGTCAGTCCTGGAAGTACTCGATCTTGGCGCCGATGGTGTTGAGTCGCTCGGCCAGGTCCTCGTATCCGCGCTCAATCACGTAGATGTTGCGCAACTCGGACGTGCCGCGGGCCGCCAGCATGGCCAGCAGCAGGCAAGCTGCGGGTCGCAGTGCCGGGGGGCATCCGACTTCCGCGCCACGCCACTTGGTGGGGCCATTGACGTAGATGCGGTGCGGATCGAGCAGTTGAACCTGGGCGCCGAGTTTGTTGAGTTCGGTCAGGTAGATGGCCCGGTTTTCGTAGACCCAGTCGTGGATCATGGTCTGGCCTTCGGCGTTGCCGGCGATGACCGCGAAGAACGGCAAGTTGTCGATGTTTAGACCCGGGAACGGCATCGGATGGATCTTGTCCTCCGGAGCGCGCAACCGTGATGGCTTGGTGGTGACATCCACCAAGCGCGTCCGTCCGTTGCGCGCAAAGTACTCGCCGGAGATGTCGAGCTGTTGGCCCATCTGCTCGAGCGTGGCAAGTTCGATCTCCATGAACTCGATGGGGACCCTGCAGATGGTGACTTCCGAGTTGGTCACGATGCCCGCGGTGATCAGGCTCATGGCCTCGATCGGGTCTTCGGACGGGAAGTACTCAATGTCGACGTCGATCGCCGGGCGCCCAGTGATCTTCAGGGTGGTTGTCCCGATGCCGTCGATGACCACGCCGAGCCCCTGCAGGTAGAAGCAAAGGTCCTGCACCATGTAATTGGGGCTGGCATTGCGGATCACTGTGGTACCGCTGCGGTGTGCGGCGGCCATGATGGCGTTCTCCGTTACGGTGTCACCGCGCTCCGTGAGCACGAAGGTGCGGTGCTCGCCGTCGGCCGGCGGCGCCTGCACGGAATAGAAGCCCGACTTGGCTTCCACGGAGAGTCCGAACTGCCGCAATGCCTGCATGTGCGGTTCCACGGTCCGGGTCCCGAGATCGCAACCGCCGGCGTAGGGCAGCTGGTACGAGGCAGCCTCATCGAGGAGCGGGCCGAGCAGCATGATGACGCTGCGGGTGCGGCGTGCGGCTTCCACGTCCATGGAAGCGAGGTCCAGCGTTTCCGGGCGGCGGATGCGCAGATCGTTGCCGTTCAGCCAGGTGCATTCGACGCCGATGGAGGTCAATACCTCGACAATCCGGTTGACTTCTTCGATCCGGGCGAGCCGTCGCAAGGTGGTGGTGCCGCGGTTGATGAGGCTCGCGCAAAGCAGTGCGACGCCGGCATTCTTACTGCTGTTGACGTCCACCGAGCCGGAGAGCGTACGTCCGCCCTCCACGCGCAGGTGGGTCATCTGCCGTTTGCCGACCTTGACGATGGTTCGTCCGAAGATCGACTCGAGGCGCTCGATCATGCGCAGGCTAAGGTTCTGCTTGCCTTGTTCCATGCGGGCAATGGCGCTTTGGCTGGTGCCCAGTTCCGAGGCGAGCTGTCCCTGTGTCCAGCCCTTTTCGCCGCGGGCGTCGCGAAGGAGGAGACCTACATGTTCGGCAGTCGGTTGCGTCATGATCAATAAATATCACAGATGGTCTAAGAATTGGAGATTCTGCGACGCAACCCGCTGATTCAGCCCGAGAATAGTCGTCTCGTGCGATAAGTAAGTCGCAACGGCCGCCGTCGCGTGCCCGGGGCTGCCGGATGGCGGCCCGCCCGCAAATACCCAAGTAGCTCGCAGTTGTTGTCGTTTTGAAGCGTCAAAACGACAACAACTGCGAGCTAGTTGGGCTGCTTCAGCCAGACGAAGTGCCAGGTCCCAGCCCATTGGGCCGCGAGTACGGCCGCGGCAGCGATGACCAGCCCGCCGCCCAGAACCCAGACGTCCAGGCGGCTGTAGGTGGATTCGCGCGCCCAGGTCCGCCGTCCGCCGCCGAAGCCGCGCGCCTCCATGGTCACCGCCAAGCGGGACGCCCGTCGAATCGCCTGGACCAACAAGCCGAAGCTTTGGCCAAGCATGGCCTTGAACCGTTGCGGCGGACTTCCGTGCGAGCCGACACCCCGCGCGCGCCGTGCCATGCCGATGGTCTGCCACTCCTCCGCCATGAGTCCCACGAGCCGCAGGGCCGCCAGGGTACCCAAGACAAAACGGTGCGGCAGTTTCGCCTTTTGCGCCAGGGCATCGGCGAGATCGGTGGGATCGGTGCAACTCATCAGGAGAATGGCAGGCAGCGCTATGGCAAGACCCCGCAGCATGAAGCCGAGTCCAAGCTGAAGCGAGCCTTCGCTAATGGACCAGATCCCGACGTCGAGCAGTATCCTTCCGCTGTCCGCCGACAGGATCGCGGTGCTCCAACCTCCGAGCGCGGCCGCGATAATCAAGGGCCAGCCGCGCTGCCAGAGCAAGCGCACGGTGAGCCCCGCGAGGGGGAACAACGCCAATTCGCCGAGGAGCGCGGTCGAGGCTGACACCAAGTCGATGGACAACGCCAACACCAGGGTGATCAGGAAGACCGACACGAACTTGGCCAGCGGATTGGCGCGTGTCAGGAGGGCGTTGTTGCCGCGCAGGGTCAGGGCGTCCCTCATGCCGCACCTGCTTCCTGCCGGGCGCCGCCTTGGAATGCAGGCTCGAGCCGCATCTCGGCGCCGCCCAGGACGGAGCTGAATTCCTGGTCGTGGGTCACGGAAACCACGGAGGTGCCGGCGTCGAGCAGTTCGGAAAGGAACGACGCAAGCTCAGCCCACGTGTTCGCGTCCTGGCCGAAAGTGGGTTCGTCCAGCACCAGGACGCGGGGGTGCGCGGCGAGCACCGTCGCCACGGATAGCCGCCGTTTTTCGCCCCCGGAGAGCGTGTACGGATTGGCGTCCACGAGATGCCCCAAGCGCAGCCGTTCCAGCAACTCGTCCACCCGTTCCTCGCCATGGCCAAGATGCTTGGGGCCGAACATGAGCTCATCGAGGACGCGGCCGGTGACGAACTGGTGCTCGGGCTCTTGGAACACAGTCCCGATGCGGGAGATCAGCTGCTGGGCCTTCCACTTGAACGGGTCGGGGCCCGCGCCGTCGCTGAGCCCGACGGCGGCAGTCACCGCCCCGGATATCGGCGCCAACAGCCCCGCGAGGGTCAAAGCGAAGGTCGATTTTCCGGCGCCATTGGGACCGGTGATGGTCAGTGCCCGCCCGGCAAACACTTCGGCGTCGAGTCCGGACTGCACAGGACGCGGGGCGATCGTTTTGAACCCCCGGCGCCGTGTCCGTTCGCGGGACACCGCAAGCTCCTGGGTGGCGAGCAGCAACTCGCCCCCATTCCGGGAGCTCCCCGCCCCGGAGTCGGCCGCCGGTCCGGCGCCTGTTCCCGAACGTGGGCGGGTGGCCGGCACGTAACCAGGCACCCAGACGCCCGCAGCAGTGAGCATGTCCCTTGCTTGCGCCAGAACCGTGTTCGGGTCACCGTCCAGAAGCACCGCCGGCGTCGAACCTCCCGAGGAGGAACTGCCCGGCTGAAGCACCACAATCCGGTCCACGAGGTCTTTCCAGACCGATACCCGGTGTTCCACCACCACCAAGGTGGCGCCGGTCTTGTCCAGGCAGCGGCCCACGGCATCGCGCACTTCCAAGACGCCGGCCGGGTCAAGGTTGGCGGTCGGCTCGTCCAGGAGGATCAGGCCGGGACGCATCGCCAGTATGCCGGCGAGCGCAAGGCGCTGTTTCTGCCCGCCCGAGAGGGCCGACGTCGGGTGGTCGAGCGAAAAGTTGCCGCTGGCACTGCCACCGGCCCTCCGCAGCAGCCCGACGTCGTCGAGCGCTTCATGGACCCGCTTCCAAATCTCGTCCCGCGGCACGCAAAGGTTCTCGGCGCCGAACGCGACGTCGTCGCCCAGGCGGGAAAGCACCACCTGGGTTTCGGGGTCCTGTTGCATGAGTCCGGCACGGCCCCGCTGGGCCTTCGGGGAAACGCCGTCAACCAGCAACGAGCCGGTCTCGTCGGCGTCGTCGCCTTCCTCGCCCAGCACGCCCGCCAGGGCATGGAGGAACGTCGACTTGCCTGCGCCCGAGGGGCCAAGCAGCAGGACGCGCTCGCCCGGACGGATGTCCAGGTCCAGGGCGTGGATGGCCTGCGTGGTGCGGCCGGCGTGCCGCCAGCCCCAGCCCTGCGCGGAAATGGCGGCGGGTCGCACCACGGCAGAGGTGCCGGAATCAGGACTGGGCATCAGGAAAAGACGGGCTCCGAGGCGGCCTTGCGTGACGCGAACGCGCTCAGGACACCGGTCCTGGCCAGGCCGCGGGTAGCGATCCAGGACAGGGCACCGGCAATGACGGCCCCGGAGATCGTGCAGAACACGATGTACGCGAGCTTGTCGACCGGCTCGTAGGCTATGTTCCAGCCCCACGGCAAGAAGGAGTCGTTCAGGCCGCAGAACAGGCCCGCACCGGCACCGGCCAGCAGGGACACCGGCAGGTTGAACTTCTTGTACATGAAGGCCAGGAAAATGAGTTCCGCCCCCAAGCCCTGGAGCAGGCCCGAGATCAGCACCGTGGTGCCGTACTGGGAACCCATGATGAGCTCGCTCGTGGCGGCCACTGTTTCGCAGAAAATTGCCGCACCGGGCTTGCGGACGATGAGCATGCCCAAGACTGCCGGAATCATCCAGCCGCCGGCGATCAGGCCACTCAGGGGCGGGTAGCCCGCGGACATAGGCGTGGCAACCAAAGCCATCTGGTCCCATGCCCAGAAGATCACGCCACCGGCGATCGAGATGAGTGCCGCCACGACGATGTCCACGACGCGCCAGTTGTAACCAGGCTTGGTGAGGCCCGGCCTTGCAGAAATACCAGTCATTTTGTCCTCCTGAGGAACAGGAGGGGAAAGTGTTCCCGGTTGCCTGCGAGCGGCTTCCGCCGCGCCGGTCCGGACACTATGAGAACTCGACTCCCTTGCGCCGGTACTAGCCGGATCAGGTTCGAGGGTCTGCGGCTGTCCGCACTCTCAGCGCCCGTCCTCCGTGCCGCATTGCTGCGTGCCCGACGGCGGCGCTCCCCTGTCGTTATCAATCCACCCTTTTGGGCGTGGTTCAGTTTACACCTTGGCGGGGTTGCGGGCGCTGTGTTGGCGTCCGCGGAACGGTCACAAACACGCGGGGACGAGGGATTCTGCTGGATCACTCGCCGGGTGAGCGCAGGCCGGCCCGGAATGGCGCGGGCGGCCGCAGAAACTGGGACAATGATCCAGCAGAATGTGACGCGGCAGAGCGGGCAAAGGAGCGGTCTTGGCAGGCAATGGCGAAGCGAACAGCACCACGGTGGCGGAACCGAGGCTCGCCGCAAGCGTGATCCTGGTCCGGGATGCCGCGGTTCCCGGGGGCTCTGAAGGTGCGGCGCAGGCTTTGGAGGTGTTCGTCCAGCACCGGGTTTCCACGATGGATTTCGCCGCGGGCATGGTGGTCTTCCCCGGGGGCCGGGTGGACCAGGTGGACAGCTCCGGCTGGGACTTCGCGGACGACGTCGTCGAGCAGCACGCCGCTGCATGGCACCGGAGCAGCATCGCCGTCGAGCCTGCCTCCGCCAGGTTCAACGCCGGCCGGGTGCTGGCGGCCGCGCAGCGTGAGGTGTTCGAAGAGGCCGGGCTGAAGCTTGACGCCGCCACCCTCCGCCCGTGGGCCAACTGGGTCACTCCGCAGGACCAGCCCAAGCGCTTCGACACGTACTTCTACCTTGCCTGCCCGGTTTCCGGTGCCGAGCCAAGGCACCAGACCACGGAAGCGTCGTCGTCCTTGTGGATGCCCGTCCGCGGAATCCTGGACGCCGAAGTCGCCGGAACACTCAAGCTCATGCCGCCCACGCTGGCGCTGCTGGATGAGCTCCTCGCCCTCGGCACAGTGGAAGCGATACTGGGCGAGGACCGTGACATCGTGCCTGTCCGTCCAAAGCCCGGGGCCTTGGAGGAGTTCTTCCGGCAGAGGCGCCAAGCTCCATCCGTTGCTCCGGAACTGCCCTGAAGTGGGGTTAGGCTGGGGACGGTCCTGTTTCCACCCGCAAGGAGTCCCGGAATGAACCTCCTCATCAAACTGCTCGGCACCGGCGTGAGCATCGGCGCTGGCTTTGTCGGCACCAAGCTCGTCAATGCGCTGTGGGAAAAGTCCACCGGCAAGAAACCTCCCAAGGGTCACGATGATATGGAGGCAAGCCTGCGCTCTGCACTGACCTTCGCCCTGATTTCGGCGACTGTCAGCGCCGTCATCCAGGTTTTCGCAAGCCGCAGTACCCAGCGCGCCATCTCGCGTTTCTCGAAGACACAGGACATCGTCTAGGCTGACGGCCCGCCGTTGGCGCCGTGAGGGCCTGGGCTCCCACCGTTCCCGCTGTGGGGAGTTGTCGGGTCGGCTTGGGCTTTCTCCGCTGCCCGTTGACCGGCGGCCCGCAGCACCACGGCCTCGAGTTCGTCGATGCTCAGCAACTCGGGGTGCAGGTGCTTGGTCCGGTAGCCTGCGCGGCCCACCATGTGTGCGGACACCGGCACCGTCAGCAATTGGAAGATCCAAGCGACGGCCAGGATCGGCCACACCCACCATTCGCGCATCTGCAGCCCGATGGCCGCCAAGACGAGGAACAGCCCGAGCACTTGCGGCTTGGTAGCTGCGTGCATGCGGCTCATCAGGTCCGGGAAGCGCAACAGGCCGATCGCCGCGCCCAATGACATCACCGCACCGACGATCAGCAGCACCGCGGTGACGGCATCGATGACGGCATCCGCTCCGGTGGCGTCAGGAGTCATTGACCTGTCCTCTCCGGTCGGCCACGAAGCGCGCCACCGTCACCGATCCGATGAAACCGATCAGCGTCAGCGCGACGAGCAGCACGAGGTTGTTGAGGTGCCTGTTGACGGCCATGTCGATGGCCAGCGCAGCACCCAGTATGGCGAGCAGCACGTCCGAGGCGAGCACCCGGTCCAGCAGGGACGGCCCGACGGCGATCCTGTAGATCGCGCCGGCGGCGGCGAGGCTAAGGATCACCGCCGTGACGATCAGCACGATGTCTTTCACGAGCGAGCTCCCCTCGTTGCAGGCCAGCCTTCGGCCTGGAGTGCGTCCATTTCCGCCTGGGTACCCATGATCCGGATCAGCGAGGCCTCCGTGTCTTGGACTTCCTTGCGCAGCTTGGCGGTGTCCACATCGTTGCGGACATTGAGCCCATGGATATAGAGCGTGGACGTCGAGCGGTCCACCTCCACCACCAAGGAACCCGGAATCAGCGAAATCACGTGCCCTGTTGCGGTCACCATGAGGTCGGAATGGCTACGGAGGGGAACAGCGACGACGGCGTTGGTTACCAAGGGCCCGCGGAAGACCGCGAGGTACATGACCTGGAAGCTCGCGGCCACCACTTTGCCAAGGAACACGACGGCGAAAGGAATGGCGCGCAGCACGTTGAATCGTCCGCTGAGCTCCACTGGAGGCAAGTAGAAGACCCTGGCTACCACCACGGCGATCAGCGCACCGAATACCAGGTTGCCGGGGCTGAAGTCCCGCCAGAGCGCACCCCACACGACCACCAGCCAGACCAGCAGGGGCAACTCGGTGCGGAACGAAATCCGCTTGCGGCTCACTTGCCAACCCCCTGCAGTGGGGTCGACGCACCCGGCGCAGCGATGCCCGGGACTTTGGCATTCCCGCCGAGCACGGAATGGATATACGCCGTACGGTCCAGCATCTGTTCCGCGGAGTTTCCGGCCAATTGGAACAGCGGACCTGCGAAGACTGTCAGCGCCACGCCAAAGACCACCAGCGCGGCGGTTGGCCCCACCATGGTCCTCGGAAGCAGGCCGACGGCGGCAGTGTCCTTGAGGACGGCGGCCGGGTAGTCAGCGTCCTCGGGCTTCCGCCAGAATGCGCGGTTCCAGACGCGGGCAATGGCCAGCAAGGTCAAGAGGCTCGTGACCACCCCGCCCACCACCAAGGTAATGGCCAGTGGTGTCCCGAGGGCGATGCCTGCCTGCAGGAGTCCGAGCTTCCCCAGGAACCCGGAGAAGGGCGGAATTCCCGCGAGGTTCATGGCCGGAATGAAGAACAAGAGCGCGAGGAGTGGAGACAGCTTTGCGAGCCCACCCAGCCTGTCCACCGACGAGCTCCCACCGCGGCGCTCGATCAAGCCGGTCACCAGGAACAGGCTCGTTTGGACAGTGATGTGGTGGGCCACATAGAAGACGGCGGCAGCAAGCCCGGCTACGGAAGACATGGCAAGCCCGAACACCATGTAGCCGATGTGGCTGACCAAGGTGAAGGAGAGTAATCGTTTGATGTCGCTCTGGGCTATGGCACCAAGAATGCCCACGAGCATGGTGAGGAGCGCAACCACCATCAACGGGGTGTTCAAGGTATCGCCCGGGAAGAGCAGGGTCTCCGTGCGGACCATGGCGTAGACGCCCACCTTGGTGAGCAAACCGGCGAACACGGCAGTGACCGGTGCCGGTGCGGTCGGGTACGAGTCAGGCAGCCAGAAGGACAGCGGGAACACGGCGGCCTTGATGCCGAAGGCCACGAGCAGCATGACGTGGAGCAGGTTCCTGGTGCCCGGATCCAATTCGGCCAGCTTGATAGCCAGATCCGCCATGGTGATGGTTCCGGTTGCTCCGTAGATCATCGCAATGGCGATCAGGAACAACACCGAAGACACGACGGAAACCACCACGTAGGTGACCCCGGCGCGGATGCGCGGACCGGTACCGCCCAGTGTCATGAGCACGTAGCTCGCCGTCAGCAGGATCTCGAAGCCGACGTACAGGTTGAAGAGATCACCGGTGAGGAAGGCGTTCGAGACACCGGCCACCAGGATCAGGTAGGTCGGGTGGAAGATCGACACCGGTGCCTCACGGTCGCCGTCGGCCATGCCCTGGCCGGTGGCATAGATCAGTACCGCGAGGCTGATGACGGAGGAGACCACCAACATGAGCGAGGAGAACTGGTCCACCACCATCACCACGCCAAACGGCGGCTGCCAGCCGCCCAGGGTGACGGATGCAGTGCCTGTGGTCCATACCGAGGCAAGGAGCCAGCATTCCAGGAGCAACGTGAGGGACAACAAAGCGATGCTGACCGCGCGTTGGGCCAGCGGGTTCCTGTTCAGGGCGAACGTCAGTGCGGCACCGAGGATGGGAAGCACGACGGCGAGCGGCGCCAGGCTGGCGATGTTCACAGGGGGCCTCCTTCCTTGGCTGCTTCGGTGACTGCCGTAACCGGGAATTCGGATGTTTCCTCGGGAACCACCGAGTCGTCTTCGGCGTCAAAGCTGGGTGTCTTCGCGACGCGCCTGTCTTCGGCGTCGTCCTGGATGTCGTCCTGCCGTGCCAATGCCCAGGTCCGGTAGATGATGCCGAGCATGAATGCCGTCACCGCGAAGGAAATCACGATCGACGTCAGGATCAACGCTTGCGGCAAAGGATCGTTGTAGTCGCGCGGATCCGTCGATTTGTTGAACAGCGGGGCAAGTCCGGCATATCCACCCGTCGCCAGGATCAGCAGGTTGGTGGCGTTTGCCAGGAGCATGAGCCCCAGGAGAACGCGGGTCAAGCTGCGTTCCAGGATCAAATAGATCCCACAGGCGTAGAGCACTCCCATGACGATCAACAAGGTCAAGTTGACGCTCATGGGGTCCCCTTCCCGAGCGAGGTTGTTGCCGACTGCGCCGTGGTTGCGGCCGTTGGTGCGGAGGTGGGAACTTCCAATCGGGCATCCCCTGAATCCCGGACGTCTCCGCTGGCGGTCTCTTCGAAGTGTTCGTCGATCTCGGCTCCCAGGCTCCGCAGCACGTCCAGGGCCAGGCCTACGACCACGAGGTACACGCCGATGTCGAAGATCGTGGAGGTCACGAACTTGATGTCCCCGAACAACGGTAGCCAGAACTCGATGATGGCGCTTTGGAACACCTGGCCGCCCAGAAGCAACGGTACGAAGCCCGCTGCGGCCGCCGTCGCAAGGCCGGTTCCCAGCAGCATGCCGGCGCTGATCGGTGCGGCTTCCCGCAACTCGAACCGTCCGCCGGCCAAGTAACGGATGGTCAGGGCAAGCCCGGCCGTGAGTCCGCCGGCGAAGCCGCCACCCGGAAGATTGTGTCCCGCCAACAGCAGGTACACGGAGAAAACGATCATCGAGTGGAAAATCAGCCGCGTGACCACTTCGAAGATGATGGAACGCCGTTCCGGTGCAAGGGTTCGGCCGGCCACGAGCCAGGGGTCCGTCAGGGAGCCCGCGAACTTGCGGACGAGTGCCAGCGAGGCGTCGTCGCGCGAACTGCCCCCGGCGGCGGCGCGCCTTCCCACCGTGCCCTCGGGAATGGTGGCGGCCTTGTTGAGGCGCTCGCCCCTGCTGCGGACAAAAATCAAGCTCGCGACGCCGGTGGCAGCGACCGCCAGCACCGAGATCTCGCCGAAGGTGTCCCACGCCCGGATGTCCACCAGCGTCACGTTGACCACGTTGAGTCCGCCGCCGCCTTCATAGGCCAGCCGGGGGAACGAAAGCGATACAGGCTCGGCGATGCGGGCGCCCATCGCGTAGATCGCCACGAAGATCATGGTGACCGCGAACGCCACGCCAATGATGACGCGAACCACCCGGTACTTGCCGCCGGTGCGGTCACGGAGCTCCGGAGGGAGGCTGCGCATCGCCAACACGAAGGCCACCAGGATGATGGTCTCCACCAGCATTTGCGTCAATGCGAGGTCCGGGGCTCCCTGCAACGCGAACATGAGTGCGATGCCGTAGCCGGTGACCGACACCATCAGCACGGCGAGGAAGCGCTTGTTGGCTCGGACCGCCGCGAGAGCGCCAACAACGATTCCTGCCGCGGCGATGAGCTGGAGCGGGGAATTCGGGTCGATCACATAGAGCCCGCCCGGGAGCGGCTTGTTGGCCACGATGAGTGCCGTCAAGGGGACAGCGAAAGCCACCGTGAGGATGACCGCAAGGTAGAAGTACAGGGAACCGCGCTGCGTGCGCCCCGTGACCCACACGGCGACGTCGTCCAAGGCGCCGATGGTGCGCTGGTACGCGCGGTCGCCGTCCACCCAGTCCGGGATACGGCCCTGCGCCCGCGACACGAAGTTCCGGCCGTAGAACATCGCGACGCCGGCCGCGAACGTCACGGCGGTCAGTCCCAAGGCGGGCGTCAGCCCGTGCCACAGCGCGAGGTGGCTGGCGCTGGCTGCGTTTGTTCCGACTGCGTTGGTTCCGGCAGCGTTTGTTCCGGCGTCGGGCACCACAAAAAGCGCCGCATACGGCTGGATCCAGCCGTCAACGGGATCCGGCCACAGGCCGTACACGATGGTGAGGAAGCTCAAGATGGCCGGGGCCGCCAGGAACGATGGCTGGATGGCTTTGAACGGAGTCCGCTCCACGCCCGGCTTGGTGGCGAACGCACCCCACATGAAGCGGGCGCTGTACGCGAATGTGAGGATGGATCCCAGCACCAAGCCGACTAGCAGGACCAGTCCCCACGGTTGGGAAGCAGGGGCAGCGCCGGAGTGATCTGTGCCGTAGTGGACGAACGCTTCGAACACGGATTCCTTGGCCACGAAACCCGCCAGCGGAGGTATGCCGGCCATGGACGCGGCAGCGATGCCCGCCACGATGGCGAGCGCCCTTGAGGACTTGTATACGCCCGAGAGCTTGCGGATATCGCGCGTGCCGGATTGGTGGTCGATGATGCCCACCACCAGGAACAACGCGGCCTTGAAGAGTCCGTGCGCCAGCAACAGCGCGAGGCCGGCCAGTGCGGCGTCGGGCCGGCCGAGACCCACCACCATGGTGAGGAAGCCGAGCTGGCTGACGGTTCCATAGGCAAGGATGAGTTTGACGTCGGTCTGCCGGAGCGCCCGGTAGCCGCCTACCAGCATCGTCGCCAGGCCGAGCCCAAGCACCAGCGGCAACCAGTAGGGGCTTTCGCTGAACCCCGGCGCCAGGCGGGCGACGATGTAGATGCCGGCCTTCACCATGGCCGCTGCGTGCAAGTAAGCGCTCACCGGGGTGGGCGCGGCCATGGCGCCGGGGAGCCAGAAGTGGAAGGGGACCAGCGCCGATTTGGTAATCGCACCTACCAGGATGAGTACGACGGCGGCAGCAACCGCACCTTGCGCAGGTCCCGTGACGAGGGTGGCCGCTTGGGTCATGATGGCCGAAATCCGGTATGTTCCGGAGGCCTGGCCCAGAATGATGAGGCCCACGAGCATGGCCAGGCCGCCGGCGGTGGTGACCATGAGCGCCTGCAAAGCCGAGCGCCGCGCGGACAGGCGGGTCCGCGCATAGCCGATCAGCAGGTAGGACAGGACGGTGGTGAGTTCCCAGAAGATGAACATCATCAGGAGGTCGTCCGCCGTCACCAGGCCGAACATCGCGCCGGCGAAGGCAAGCAACTGGGCCCCGAATCCGCCGAGGTCGGCATCCTTGTTCTTGAAGTACCGGGCGCAATAGACCAGGACCAGCGCGCCGACCCCCAGGACCAGCAAGGACATCACCCACGCCAGGACGTCCATGCGGAAGGCGAATTCAAGCTTGAGGTTCGGAATCCACGGGAGGGTCTCTTCGATAAAGCCGCCCGTGGAGGCCCCGCCTTTTCCGGGATAGATCCGGTCGTACTGCAGGAGCAGCCAGATAAAGGCGAGGGTGGGAACGGCAGCAAGGACGTAGAAGGCATTCCGCTGAAGTTTCCGGAAGATCCAGGGCGCCACAGTTGCCGCTGCAAAGGTCACGGCAAGAACTGTGATCACTGGAATCTCCGCAAAGTCAGGAATAAGTTGTCAAAAGTTGGAGCAGGCGGTCAAGCGTTGGGTTCGGTGCAGGTAGTTTATCAACCATGAACATGGCAACTGCGCCTGAGGCCCCGCACCCGGCATCCGAGCTTGCTTCGGGGCCAGCCCTGTCGAACAAGGGCCAAATCCTTGCGTGGGCATCCTGGGACTGGGGTTCCGCGGCATTCAATGCCGTCATGACCACCTTCGTGTTCACCGTCTACCTGACGTCCAAGGCATTTGGCGGGGAAGACTCGGCGTCGGCGACGTTGGGTGCCGCGCTGGCGATTGCCGGCGTCGCGATTGCGCTCCTGGCACCGGTCACCGGGCAGCGCTCCGACTCCGGTGGCCGCAGGAAACTGTGGCTGGGGGTCAACACCGCCCTCGTGGCTGTCCTCACGGGCTCGTGCTTCTTCGTTTTCCCCAAGCCCGAGTTCCTGCTGCTGGGCGTCACCTTGGTTGCGCTCGGAAATGTGTTTTTCGAGTTCGCCGGTGTCAATTACAACGCCATGCTGGCCCAGATCTCCACCCCTGCCAATATCGGCAAAGTGAGCGGCTTCGGTTGGGGAATGGGGTATCTGGGCGGGATTATCGCGCTGCTCGCGGTGCTGCAGCTTTTCGTCCAGCCGTCTTTTGAATGGTTCGGGGCCTCCACCCAGGACAGCCTGAATATCAGGCTCGTGGCTGTCTTTTCCGCGCTCTGGTTCTTCATCTTCGCGCTACCGGTCCTCTTCGCCGTGCCGGAGCTCTCCGTCAAGAAAGCGGAATCCCGGCTCGGGTTCCTGGCCTCTTATGGTTTGCTCGTCCGCCGGATCAAGGCCATCTATCGAACCAGCCCGCACACCATCTACTTCCTGCTCGCGAGCGCCATCTTCCGCGACGGCCTGGCGGCGGTCTTCACCTTCGGAGGGGTCATTGCTGCCGGGACTTTTGAATTCGAGCTCAAACAAGTCATCTTCTTCGCGATTTTCGGCAATGTGGTGGCCGCCGTTGGCGCCATGATCGGCGGATTCCTGGACGACAGGATCGGGCCCAAGTCCGTCATTGTCATTTCCCTCATGGGACTCCTGGTCGCCGGCACCGTCATCCTGGTGCTTGGCAACGGCGACTACGTATTCTTCGGGACCCATTGGGCAGGCAGCACGACTTTCTGGGTGTTCGGACTGTTCCTGTGCCTCTTCGTGGGACCGGCGCAAGCTTCCTCCCGCGCCTACCTCGCGAGGCTGGCGCCCGACGGCGAATCCGGCGAGCTGTTCGGGCTCTACGCCACCACCGGCCGGGCCGTGAGCTTCCTGGCGCCGGCACTTTTCACCCTGTGCATCACCTTGGCCACGCCCCTGGTTGCCCCGGGCGCGGCCCAACGCTGGGGGATCCTGGGCATCATGGTGGTGCTCCTGGCCGGCTTGCTGGTGATCCTGCCCGTCAAGGCACCCGACAAGACGGAAATCGCCACAGTGCCGCTGAGCTGACAGATGGGGCTCACACAATCTGCCACAAACCCTTGATCTTTGATTGTTAGTAGAGTTTACTAACTCACATGGAAGCCCTTCGTGACCGCCAGCGCACCGATCGAGCAAGCGCAGCGACCCTGCCTTCGGACGGGCGCGCCCACAATCTCTCCTTGGTGCGCCAAACGCTCCACTCTGCAGGGGCGATGAGCCGTGCGGAACTTTCCCGGGTCCTGGGCCTGACCCGTGTCACGGTATCGGACCTCGTCTCGGACCTCCTCGAACGCGGCCACGTCGTGGAACTGGGACAGTCCGATGAAGTCCGCCCCGGCAAGCCGGCCATCCTGGTAGACATCAACCGCCGGGGCCTCCAAGTGATCGGCATGGACTTGGCGGAAAATTCCGTGCTGCGTGCCGCCGTCCTGGACCTTGACGGCAACATCCTCGAAAGGGTCGAGCGGTCCATCTCCGAGGAGACCGGCCCGGACGTCGTCAACGAGGTCCTCGAACTCGCTTCGGAAGCCGTCGGCCGGGCCACCGCCACGCTGCTCGGGATCGGCGTCGGGACCCCCGGCATCGTCAATGCGGGCGGCGAGGTCACCACGGCCCCCAACTTCGGATGGAAGGACGTCGCCCTGCGCGATCTCCTCCAGGAGCGGACCGGCCTTCCGACCCTCGTTTCCAACGATGCCGACGCCGCAGTCCATGCGGACCACACTTTCGGCGGCGGCAGCGACGACGAAATCCTCGTGAAGATCGGCCGCGGTGTCGGTTCAGGACTCATCGTGGGCGGCAGGCGTGCCCGGGGCGCCCACTCCGCGGCTGGCGAAATCGGTCACGTCACAGTCGGCACCGACGGCGGGACCGTGTGCAAGTGCGGTAAGACAGGCTGCCTCGAAACCTGGATGTCAGTCCCCAGCCTCGAACGTGCCCTGGCCGAAGCGGCGGCGAGCTCCCAACCGGAGGCCGCGGCCGCCGTCGTACTCCGGGAAGCGGGCGAGCGGCTCGCCATCGCCCTCGCGCCCGTGGTTGGCGCCCTCGATTTGGGCGAAGTGGTCCTCAGCGGACCCCGGGAGCTTTTGGAAGGCCCCCTTCTCAACGCCGTCCAGCAGACCCTGCTTGAGCGGCTCTTGCACCAGGACCCTTCACCGGTGTCCGTCCGTCTCGCGGCAGACGCACAGGACATCGTCCTGCGCGGAGCCGCCGTGATGGTCCTGTGGAACCAGCTTGGTGTGGCCTGAGTGCCGCCCCGCCGTTTCCAACCCTGACTACAGACCAAGCGTCCCTTCGAAGGAGCCGGACATGGACACGATTCAGTCCCCCGCTACCCACTCTCTTGCCACCGGGCCCGCCCGCGCCCACCTCCGCCGTCTCGCGGCAGGCACCCTCATGCCCGGATTTACCGGCATCGCCGTCCCCGTCTGGATCCTTGAAGCGTACGACGCCGGGTTGGCGGCTGTGTGCCTCTACGGCACCAACGTGGCGTCCCCCGTCCAGTTGCGCGAGCTCTGCGCCGGGCTCCGCGCGCATTCCCCGAACACGCTCATCGCCGTCGATGAAGAGGGCGGCGATGTCACGAGGCTGCACTACCTCACGGGATCGACGCAGCCCGGGAACGCGGTGCTGGGGCGTCTGGACGACGTCGAACTGACCGCCGCCAGCGCCAGCGCCATCGGCCGCGAGCTCGCAGGCCTGGGCATCAACTTGAACCTGGCCCCGGATGCCGACGTCAATTCCGCTCCGGACAATCCCGTGATCGGAGTGCGTAGCTTCGGGGCCGAACCGGGCCTGGTGGCACGGCATACCGCCGCCTGGATCCGTGGACTCGAAGACGCCGGTGTTGCGTCCTGTGCCAAGCACTTCCCGGGCCACGGCGACACCACCGCCGACTCCCACCTGGCGCTCCCTAGGGTCACGGCCGACGCCGCCACCCTGGACGCACGCGAACTGGTCCCGTTCCGCGCGCTCGTCGCGGCTCGCGGGGCCACCGTCATGACGAGCCATATCCTGGTCGAAGCCCTGGACCCGGACCACCCCGCCACGTTCTCCCCGCGCATCCTGCAGGACCTGCTGCGCCGTGACATGGGGTTCGAGGGCGTCATCATCACGGACGCCCTGGACATGGCCGGCGCGTCCGCCCAGACCGGCATTCCGGAAGCAGCCGTCCGCGCACTGATCGCCGGAGCGGACCTGCTGTGCCTTGGTTCGGAAACCGGACCGGCCCTCTTCGAACAGACGATCACCGCGATCGCCGATGCCGTTGGCGACGGGCGGCTGCCCATGGAACGCCTGGCAGACGCTGTTGCCCGCACGCAAGCACTGTCCTCGCGGTTCCCCGCCGCGGGTGCCGCGGAAATCCAGGAAGCCGCCATCAGGGGCCAGCTCGGCCTGCCCGGCCAGCCGCAGCATGCCGGGGTGCCTGCCGCGCCGAAGGCGCTCGACGGGGAGCGCATCGCCGAGGCCTTCGAGGTGTCCGAAGCCGCCGAAAGGTGGCTGGCGCGGGAGGAACCCGTAGCGATCGTGCAGGTCGAAACCGGGTCCAATTTCGCGGTCGGCCGCGTGCCGTGGGGCCCTGCCGCCACAACTTCGGCAGTGGTCCGCGAAGGCGAGGTGCCCGACGGCGCGCGGGTCGCCGTCGTCGGGCGCGGCTTGGATGCCGAACACCCGCTGTGGACCGTCTTCGCCCGCTTGAGGGCCGAGGGGCACGCGGTGATCGCCGTCGAGTGCGGCTGGCCGCGCGGCGGGGCGGACATCGTCACCTATGGTGCGTCGCTCACGGTGTCCCAGGCCCTGACGGCGCTGCTGAACGGCACTGCCAAAGCCTGACCGCACCACGCCCAATCCATCGACAGAAAGTTGCCATGGAAGTCATTGTCACGCCCACTCCGGAATCGGCTGCTTCGGCCGCCGCCCAAGCCGTCCTCTCAGGACTCCCTGCGGGCGCGGGACCAGTACTGGGACTGGCCACCGGTTCGTCTCCGCTGGGACTGTATGCGGAGCTCGCAGCCGCGGCCGCTGCGGGACGCGTGGATTTCTCGGCCGCCAAGGGATTCGCCTTGGACGAATATGTGGGCCTTCCGGCTGGACATGTCCAGTCCTACCGCGAGGTCCTGATCCGCGAGGTCTGCGAAGTCATCGGGCTTCCCATGGCCGGGCTGAATGTCCCCGACGGTAGCGGCGCCACCCAGGCCGAGCTCGAAGCGGGAGCGGCTGCCTACGACGCCGCCATAGCTGCCGCCGGCGGGGTCGACGTGCAGATCCTCGGCATCGGCGCCAACGGCCATGTGGGCTTCAATGAGCCCGGATCCTCGCTGTCCTCGCGGACCCGTTTGAAGCGGCTCACGGCCCGCACGAGGCTGGACAACGCCCGTTTCTTCGAGCACGACGGCGACGTCCCGACCCACTGCATCACCCAAGGATTGGGGACCGTGCTGGAGGCGCGCCGGCTGGTGCTCATCGCCACCGGCGCCGCGAAGGCCGCCGCGGTCGCTGCCGCCGTCGAGGGCCCGCTGACGGCGTCGTGCCCGGGTTCGATCCTGCAATGGCATGCCGACGCCGTGGTGGTTCTCGACGAGGCGGCAGCGTCCGGATTGGCTAACCGCGAGTACTACGACGACGCCGCGCGCGGCCTGGCTTTGGCCCCCTAGAAAGGCGCGGGCCGCTTTGCGCGACGGCCCCGAGTGGCATCATTCCGCCGCCCCTTCAAGAGGGCTAGGGTGGACGTATGAACGTGGATGAGACAGAACTTCCAGGCCTCGGGGTCCGCAAGGATTTCATCACGGCCTCGGGACGCCGGATCGGTGTTGTCGAGATGCGGGAGGGTGAGACCGAGCTTTTCGTCTCCACGTGGGACGATCCCGATACCTGCCAGGCATCCATCCCGTTGACCGCAGACGAAGCCGCCGCCCTGGGCAACCTCCTGGGCGGTCAGCACATCGCCATGCGTTTGGCCGAAGCCCACAAGGAAATCCCCGGCATTGTCACGCGGCAGTTCTCCATCACCGCTGACTCCCCTTTCAACAACCAGCCCATGGGCAAAGCCCAGATCCGCACCCGCAGTGGTGTCTCGATCGTGGCGATCATGCGCGAAGGCGAAGTGGTTCCCTCACCGGCTCCCGACGTCGTCCTTCACACGGGTGATCTGCTGGTGGCTGTCGGTACGCAGGAAGGTCTTGACTCTGCGGCTGCCATTCTGCGCAACGGCTGACGTTCATGGACCCCCTGGCCCTGACCCTCATTGAGCTGGGCGCAGTCGTTTTCTGTCTCGGCCTCTTGGCTCGCTTGGCCGGCAGGATCGGCATGTCGCCCATTCCGCTCTATCTGGTGGGGGGACTGGCGTTCGGGGCGGGTGGACTGATCAAACTGGATGGCATGCACGAGTTCGCCCATCTTTCCGGCGAAATCGGTGTCATCCTGCTCCTGTTGATGCTCGGCTTGGAATATACGGCGGCGGAACTCGTCACGGGGCTGAGGCGCTCGTGGCAAGCCGGTGTGCTGGACCTGGTGTTGAACTTCCTTCCGGGTGCCGGCATCGCCGTGTGGCTCGGTTGGGGGCTTGTCGGGGCGATCGTCATGGGCGGTGTCACCTATATTTCTTCCTCCGGCATCGCCGCGAAGGTGATCACGGACCTCGGCCGGATCGGTAACCGTGAGACGCCGGTGGTGCTGGCCATCTTGGTTTTCGAAGACCTCACCATGGCCATCTACCTTCCGATCCTGACGGCGATCCTCGCAGGCGTGGGCTTCCTGGGCGGGCTCCAGACGGTGGGTATTGCGCTGGCCGTGGTCACCTTGGTGCTGGTGGTGGCCCTCAAACACGGCCACCGGGTATCCCAGGCCGTGCACAGCGAAAACTCCGAAGTCTTCCTGCTCAATCTCCTCGGAGCCGCGCTCTTGGTGGCCGGCATCGCGTCCGCCCTCCAGGTCTCCGCGGCCGTGGGGGCGTTCATGCTGGGCATTGCGATTTCGGGGGCAACGGCCCACAACGCGACGCGGATCCTTGAACCGCTCCGGGATCTCTTCGCGGCCATCTTCTTCGTAGCCTTCGGCCTCAACACGGACCCGTCCAGCATCCCGCCGGTCCTGGGCTGGGCCCTGCTCCTGGCACTCGCGACAGCCGTGACCAAGGTACTGACCGGATTCTGGGCGGCAAAGCGGGCAGGGATCGCCGTTCCCGGCCGTTTCCGCGCCGGGGCCGCCCTGATTGCCCGCGGTGAATTCTCCATTGTCATTGCGGGCCTGGCCGTGGCGTCGGGAGTCGTACCGCGCGAGCTTGCCGCCCTCGCTACCGCGTATGTGCTGCTCATGGCCATCATCGGACCGCTCGCAGCCCGCTTCGTGGAGCCCACGGTCAAGGCCTTCCGCAAGTCCCCGCGCAAACCGAAGGCCTCCGAGCCTATTGCGTCCTTCGAAGCGTGAGCATCGGCCGTTCCCCGACGCTCGCTCACTTTTGGGGCGTTTCCTTTGGACGCTCGCTCACATGATGAGCGAGCGTCTCCGCTATTGCCCACATATCTGAGCGAGCGTCTTGGAAAACCCAAGCAGACAGGGGCTAGACCGTCGTCCGGTGGAAGTTCAAGTGGCTGCGGCTCGCGGTGGGGCCGCGCTGGCCTTGGTAACGGTTGCCGTATCCGCCGGAACCATAGGGATGCTCAGCCGCCGAGGAGAGCCGGAAGAAGCACAACTGGCCGATCTTCATGCCGGGCCACAGCTTGATGGGCAACGTGGCAACGTTGGACAGCTCCAAGGTCACATGGCCTGAGAACCCGGGGTCGATGAAGCCGGCCGTGGAGTGCGTCAGGAGGCCGAGGCGCCCCAGCGAAGACTTTCCTTCAAGGCGTGCGGCGACGTCGTCCGGCAGGCTCACGGTCTCGTACGTTGAACCGAGCACGAACTCGCCCGGGTGCAGGATGAAGGGTTCGTCGCCCTCCACCTCAACCAGGCGGGTCAGCTCAGGCTGCTCCTCGGAGGGGTCGATGTGCGCGTATTTGTGGTTGTCGAACAGCCGGAAGAAGCGGTCAATCCTCACATCCACCGAGGACGGCTGAACCATCGCGGGGTCGTAGGGCTCCAGGACGATACGTCGGGAGTCGATTTCGGCACGTATGTCGCGGTCAGAGATCAGCACAGGATCAAAAGTACCGTATCCACCCCGTACCCCGTGGTGCCGGAGTGGCGCATGGGACTATAGTGCACCACATAGACTGCCGTTACCGCTGTTGTGTTTGGGAACGGTGGCACGATGCGAATCTGGGGAAACATTGAGACGAATTGCGGTGCCCGTTGCCGTAGTGGTGGCCTGCCTTCTCACGGTGATGGCCCCTGCCTCCGGACCGCTAACCGTCCCGGCCCTGCCCTCCGGAACTGCCGCCCCCTCCACCTCAAGCACCACCGCAAGCGCTGAAAGTACGACGACGGCGTCCGCACCGCCGTCGGGATCCGGCCTTCCACAGGCCGCACCTGCGCCGGGGTCACCAACTGCCACCCCCGCAGCACCAGCAGCGGCCGCCCCCGCCCAAGCGGCACCCGCTGCTGCGGGCACCGCGTCAACGGTCCAAGCGGCGGCCTCGCCCGCGCAGGCAAGCCCCCCCGTCGCCCCAGGCAACGGCACGTCACCCCAGGCAGCGGCCGGCCCGCCCCCGGTGCCCTCCATCCCGCCGGCTTCGGGCCCGGACCCGCTCCCCGGCGCCGCAGGGGACGTCCCGCCGCCGGATCCGGCTCCAGCCCCGACCAAATCCTCCCCCGCGGCCGTCCCGCTCGTCTCAGCGCAAGCATTGGTCAATGACGACAATTCCGCCCAGGTTCTGGCCGTGTTCAACGCCATCAATGCCTACAGGACGTCGCTTGGCTTGAACCCGGTGAAGTACAACCCCACGGTGTCCACTCTTTCGCAGGACTGGTCCAACAACATCGCCAGCCGCCAAGTGATTGAACACCGCCCCAACTTCTGGACCGATCCCAGGGCCTTGAACCCCAACAACGGCGCAGGTGAAGTCATCGCTGTCCGCTGGGATCGGGATGCCGCCCAGCTTGTCGAATGGTGGAAAAGCTCGCCCGCCCACGACGCACTGCTGCGTGATCCACGTTTCAACGTGATTGGCGTCGGCATCACTTTCACCGACGGCAACTACCAAACCACCCCCAATAGCTACACGATGTGGGGCGTGGTCAATCTCTTCGGCTACACGACGCTGCCCGCCGGCACAGTCAACAGCCCGGGCGCGGGCACGGCCCCTCCCCAACTTCCGCCACCGACGGTCTGCGACCCCATCGTGAAGCACGAGCCGCCCACGCTGGACCTCAGTGCGGCAGCCATCCGCAGCGCAGGTGACCTCGTCGCCGTCGACCCTTCGGGAAACCTGAGGGACTACCCTGCACTTGGCAACGGCACGTTCGGTCCCGCCCGGACAGTCGGGACCGGTTTCGCCGGGGCGAAAGAAGTGATGACCACTGATTGGGACCGCGACGGCGTGATCGATGTCCTCGTCCAGATGCTGGACGGCAGGCTCCTGCTCTACCCCGGAGTGGCGAGCGGAGGGTTCAAAGCCCCAGTGGTGTTGGGCCTATCGGGTTGGCAGTCGATGACCATGGCCGTGGGCATCTGGTGCGGCAACAACCGGCTCCCGCAGATCCTCGCCATTGATTCCAGCGGCGCGCTTTACCTGTACCGGAACGTGGGGCTAACCGCCATGGTGGGGCGGACTCAAGTGGGCACGGGCGTCACTGCCATCCGGCTCAGCATGGTGGACTACGACGCCGACGGCTTCCAGGACCTGCTGGCCGTGGAAGCAAACGGGAACCTGCGCCTCTACCGCGGCTCCGGGCTCACCACGCCGAAGTCGGAGGCAAGGCTGGTAGTGGGAACCGGATGGACGGACTACTCCGGATTGCGCTCGCTCAACGGTGTCACGGGCCTCAACACGACTGGAATCGCGGGCCTCCTGAGCAACGGAACGATCGAATATTGGGACCTGACCGGCGGACGCCTCACGACGCCGAGCACTCCGGTCACCGGCTTGGGCGGACTCAAGCTGGCGCAGTAACTGGGCCCTAAGCCTCGGAGGTCTGCTCCTCGATGACCGACTTGAGCTGCTCCAGCTGGACTACTTCCTCTTCCATGGTCTTCTGGATCATGCTATTCATGAGTTTCTGCAAGCCCTTGGGGTGGTACTCCAGCGCGAACCGCAGGCGGGTATTGGGCCCCTCGGTGCTGAGGTAGTAGCCGCCGGTGGGCCGCGCAGGACCGGCAACGACGGCGAAGCGCACTTCGGCGCCCGGCCTGGCTTCAGTGATTTGGAAGTCAGCCGCGATCGGCCGCCCGCCCGGCCCCGCCAAAGTCTGCTGGTAAACGGCGCCTTTTTCGCCGGCATGTCCGGAACGGAGGGAAATGCTGCGGATTCCACTGCGCCACAGGGGATTGTTGAGCCCGTCCACCAGGAATTGGTAAACGGTCATGGCGTCGCGACCAATGAGTACTTCATGCTCTGCAAATGCCACGGAATCCTCTTTCGGCGTACGGCTCTTGGACATAGCCGGGTTCCCCATGACACAGCAGCTAACTGCTACAGAATAGTCAGGCGTGGCGCAGCGCAACACACCCACGTCGAGCCTTAACCGAATCTTTACGAGCCCGGCAGGGAATTTGATGAGACCGTGATACCGGTGAGTCTGTGTCCGGATCAGCGCGCCATCTGCGCTAAGCTGGGATCTGCTCCGGCTGGTTTGCGGAGCAATGCGGGCGTAGCTCAATGGTAGAGCGCTAGCTTCCCAAGCTCGATACGCGGGTTCGATTCCCGTCGCCCGCTCCATTTCTGCCCTGATACAAGGTGCCCAAGCCCTTGGGTGTATCGTCAGGAGCTAGGAGCCATTTCGGCTCTGCTCTAGGGAGCGATCATGGCTGACAAATCACCTCGCCAAGCTGCATCGAAAAAATCCGGCAAATCCATCAAAGAAAAGCGCGCGGATAAGAGGGCTTCAGAGTCCTCCGCGACCACGGTGGCCAAGCCGGCAACCGGCAACAAAAAGTGAGCGGCCATATAGGTGCCATGACCCTCGGCATCCTGTCGACATCGCGGAAGCCGGACGAGCGCCGGCTGCCCGTCCATCCCCTGCATCTGGAGCGCATTGCTCCGGAACTCCGGCAACACATCCGGCTGGAGCGCGGCTACGGCGAGCGCTTCGGCTTTTCGGACAGCCAACTTGAGCCGCTGGTCGGTGGCATGGCAAGCCGTGAAGAACTGATCTCGAATTCGGATGTCATCCTCCTGCCCAAACCGCAGCCGGAAGACCTGGCCGACCTCCGCGACGGGCAAGTCCTCTGGGGTTGGCCGCACTGCGTCCAGGACAGGGCCATCACCCAACTCGCCATCGACAAGAAGCTGACCTTGATCGCCTTCGAGGCGATGAACCATTGGGCCAGCGACGGCGGCTTCGGGCTTCACGTGTTCCATAAGAACAACGAACTTGCAGGCTACTGCTCCGTCATCCATGCCCTTGCCCTGACGGGCTCGACGGGTGACTACGGGAGGCGGCTGAGCGCCGTCGTGATTGGTTTCGGAGCTACGGCGCGTGGCGCGGTCACAGCCCTGAACGCGCACGGCATCCACGATGTCCAGGTGCTGACCAACCGCGGAGTTGCGGCGGTCGGTTCGCCCATCCACTCGGTGCGCATAGTGCAGTTCGACCACGACCAGAACGCCCCTTTCCTGAGCGAGGTCATTACCGATCGCGGACGCAAGCCGCTGGCTCCGTTCCTTGCCGCCGCCGACATAGTGGTCAACTGCACGCTGCAGGATCCGAACTCGCCGCTGACGTACCTGCGGACCGAGGACCTGGATGCGTTCCAGCCGGGCAGCTTGATTGTTGACGTCTCCTGCGACGAAGGCATGGGCTTCAGTTGGGCGCGGACCACGACGTTCGCCGAGCCCATGTTCACGGTGGGCGACCACATCAACTACTACGCCGTGGACCACAGCCCGTCCTACCTGTGGAACTCGTCCAGCTGGGAAATCAGCGAGGCGCTCCTGCCGTTCCTCGAGACTGTCATTTCGGGCCCCGAGGCCTGGGACGCCAGCGAAACAATCTCGCGTGCCATCGAGATCCGCGACGGCATCATCCGGAACCCGGACGTGCTCCAGTTCCAAGAGCGCTCAGCCGACTACCCGCACCTCGCGGCGTAGTCGCCTCGTAACCTCATAATGCGGCTGAGCCGGGCGCCTTGTGGGTGCCCGGCTCAGCCGCGTTTTGGCGACACTCCGCTACGCCGACTGCGGGACGATCCGCACCATCCGGCGTCGGTCCCGGACATTCACTTTGAGCCGCAACTCAGACTTCCGGGCCAGCACGACGGCGACCGTCGCCGCTGCAAGCGCCGGCACCCCGCCTGACACCAAGAGTGCAGCGTGCGGATTCAAGTGCTCGGCAAGCCAGCCCATCATGGGTCCACCAATGGCTTGGCCACCAATGAGCACCATGATGTAAAGGCTCATGACGCGGCCGCGGATGCTCATGTTGGCGCTGACCTGGACCAGCTGGTTGGCGGCGGTCAGGAACATGAGGCACCAGAATCCGGAGAGGACCATGGCAGCGGAGAGCCACACCATCGATGGCGCCAACGCGGCCAGGCACAGCATCAAGCCATACATCCCGGCGCACAGCACCACCGAGCGCAGGCGCAACTGGCGGCGGCGGGCCGACGTGATTGCTCCGGCGAGCGCGCCAAGGGCCACCATGGCGTTGAGCAAACCGTAGCCGCCGGCACCGGCATGGTAGATGTGGTCCGCGAAGGCAGCGAGGAGCACGGGCAGGCTCATCGCGAAGACCGCTACAAAGCCGGCCATGAGCCACGGCCAGTAGATCGTGGGCTTGCTGAGTGCGTATCGCAGTCCCTCCTGCAGCATCCCCTTGCGTTTTGGCACGGGCGTGCTGACATAAAGCTCATTCTTGCGCAGCATCAAGAGCATGGTGACCGTGGAGCAGCAAGCCACCGCGTTCGCCGCGAAGGCCCAGCCCGCTCCGACCGCGGTCAGCAGCACGCCGGCCAGGGCGGGACCAATGAGGCCGCCCAACTGGAATGTGGTGGAGTTGACGCTAATCGCATTGCGCAGGTATTTCGGCCCCACGAGTTCGTTGACAAAGACCTGCCGTGCGGGCTGGTCGAGGACCGTCACGAGGCCCAGGACAAAAGCGATCACGTAAACGTGCCACACCTCGATGTGGTGGCTCAACGCCAACACGGCAAGGATGGCAGCCAGGGAGGCCGCGACGCTTTGACACAGGATGAGGATGCGTCGCTTGGCGAAGCGGTCCGCCATCATGCCGCCCCAGGGGCCCAGGAAAAGCGACGGCGTGAACTGCAATGCCACCGTTATTCCGACGGCGGTGACGGATCCGGAGAGCTGTAGTACCAACCAGTCCTGGGCGATTCTCTGCATCCAGAGTGCGATGACAGCTACGAAGTGGCCTACGGCGAAGATCCGGAAGTTGGGTACTTTGAGGGAAATGAAGGTGTGCCGCCAAGGCAGCCGTTCGTTGACGACGGCAATCGGCTGGGTGACCGTGTCAGGGTCGGCAGCGTGCGGAATTCGGCTGCTTGCGGCGAGTGAATCGATGGCAGGTTGGCTGACGTTTGCCGCTGAGGGCGGTGGGGGTGCCAAAAGTAGTCCTTGGATAGGCGTTTCGCTGGGATGCCTTTAACGCTAGGGTTGGCCGCGGTGATTATGGAAGTGAATTGGCCGTATAACTAGCATTGCGAAGTGCAATACACCGGCGTGAGCGGCGGTGAAGGTAGCTATCCAAGGAGTCCCGTGTTCGAACCCGTGCAGCTGCGGTCCTTCCTGGCCGTGGCCGAGACTTTGAGTTTCACGAAGGCAGCCGAGCGCCTCGGCCTCGCCCAACCCACGGTCAGCCAGCATGTGCGAAAGCTGGAGATGGCGGCCAAACGGGCGCTCGTAGCCCGCGACACCCGGGATGTCCGGCTCACCGACAATGGCGACGCCATGGCAGGCTTTGCCCGCAATATCCTCTCAGCGCACGATTCCGCGGCGAGGTACTTTTCCGGTTCAGCCATGCGCGGCCGTTTGAGGTTCGGAACCGCCGACGACCTCGCGATCACGGGGCTGCCTCGGATCCTGCGCGAGTTCCGGCAGCTGTACCCCCAGATCAACCTTGAACTCACGGTCAGCCAGAGCGACCAGCTCTACAAACGGGTCAATGCGGGCCAGTTGGATCTCGTCTTCGTGAAGTGGGTGGGCGAGGCGAAGGACGGCACGGTGGTCCGGCACGACAAATTTGCCTGGGTCGGGGTCGAACAAACGGTGCTGGACCCAGCCAGCCCCGTGCCGCTGATCTGCTATCCGGCTCCGAGCGTCAGCCGGAAACTGGCCATCGACGCGCTGGAGGCCATGGGCCGGACGTGGCGGGTCACCTGCTCGACCAAGCAGATCGCCGGTGTCCTGGCAGCGGTGCGTGCGGGCATCGGCGTCGCCGTGATGCCGTCGTCGTTGGTTCCCGAGGACCTCACGGTGATCACCAAGCGCTTCGACCTCCCGCCCGTGGGCGACGTCGACTTCACCTTGATCCGCAACCCCTTGGCGAACGCCGAGGTGGTGGATGCGCTGACGCAGGCGATCATCGGCAGAACACTCAATAAGCAGGCGTAGCAAGCGCCACCAAACCGCGCGTGGCTAAACCGCGCTGCGCTCCGGGGCGAGCGCCTGCGCGGCGAGAAGGACGGTCCGGACGATCGCCTTCCGGCGCCGCTCCGCCCTGATTGGCCCCTTGCTGCCGGCCATGAGGCCATCCAGCTCGGGCAGTACCGGCCACGCGTCACACAACGCAATGATGGTGAGCATCAGATCGGCCGCGTCTTCCTTGGACGTCCCCGGCATGGCCCGGATGACACCGTCAACCTTGTTCCTGCAGTTCGCGGCCCGGTCCGGACGGTTCACCACATATTCGCCCCGCTCCAGGCCCTCCCAAAACAGCAGCCTCGGAAGGGTGGCGTCCTGGTGGTGATGGTCGAACAGGCGTCCGGCGTAATCGGCCAAGGCTTCGGGACCGGCGCCCTCGATGCGGACTTCGTCCACCACTTTGCTGAGCTGGGACGCGATCACGGCGTCGAAGAGAAGATCTTTCTTACCGAAGTACTGATAGATGCGTTCCTTGTTGACTCCGGCCGCAGCAGCGATGCGGTCCACCCTGGCGCCGGCGAGTCCGAATTGGCAAAACTCGGCAGTCGCCGCCTCAAGGAGGAGTCGCTTGGTCCGCTCGGTATCCCATGCCATGTGTCCATCTTAACAGATTCCAACCAAGTAGTTGCAGTTTTCGAGGGTGGGGTCTAGTCTGAACTCACGCCGAAAGCAACCAATTAGTTGGAGAATGTCATGAACACCCAAATCCCCGTTGCCGCATCCGCGGACAGCGCCGCGGTTGCGGCGTTTGCCGAGCCGGCCGCACACGCGCACTCTGCGCATCTGCCTTCCATGCACACACCGTCGGTGCATATGCGTGCCGTGATCACCTGGCTCGCCATTTTTCCCCTCGTGGCGATCGGCATGACGATCCTCGCTCCGCTCACGGAGTCATGGCACCCCGCGCTGCGCGCCCTCGTCCTGACCCTTGTTGTGGTTCCTACCGCCGTCTACCTCGTTGTCCCCAAACTGATCGCTGGCTACGGCTCGCTGAAGAGGCGGCAGGCACGGAAGGCCGCCGCCAAGGCCTAGCGTGTGTCAGGCATCACCCGGCGATCGGGCGGCCACACGCTAAACTTGTCACGTTATGAACCGCACAATGTTTAAGTCCAAGATCCACCGTGCCACGGTGACCCATGCCGATCTGCACTATGTAGGTTCAGTGACGGTCGACCTGGATCTGCTGGATGCTGCGGATATTCTCCCCGGCGAGCTCGTCTCCATTGTTGACGTGACGAATGGCGCGCGCCTGGAGACTTACACCATTGCCGGTGAACGCGGCTCCGGCGTCATCGGCATCAACGGGGCCGCGGCGCACTTGGTGCACGTGGGCGACGTCGTCATCCTCATCACCTACGCGGAGATGACCACCGAAGAAGCCAAGGCCTACCAGCCCAAGGTTGTCCATGTGGACAGGGCCAACAAGATCGTCCAACTCGGCAGCGATCCCGCCGAAGGCATCACTCCGGGCATCATGCGCCCGCCGCACGCCCTCAACAACGCCCAGCTGAACTAGGCTTCCCGTAGTCGCGGGGCACCTCCTTACGTGGTCCACATGGCGGAACATGCCGCCGTCGTGCCTTACGGGCGAATAAAGCTGATTTAGGCTGGGACTGTGAACCCACGCCGCCCCGCGCCCGTCCCCCTCCGGATGCCGTAGTGCTGGGCGTCCTTTCCGGGTTCTTCGTGGTGTGGGCCATCATCCTGGTGGGCATGTTCGTCGGCAAGCGCGGGATCCTGGGGGACAATGCGCGTTCGGTCCTCAGCGGCCTGACTTTCTTCGTCGCGAGCCCTGCGCTTCTCTTTGAAACCCTGGGCAAGGCCCGTCTTCACGATGTCTTCGCCGCTCCACTCCTGGTCACGGCGGTGGGCGCCGTCGCCACAGGCAGCCTTTTCTTCATCGTCGTGAAGTTCTGGCTCAAACGTTCCCTGCCCGAATCGCTTATGTCCTCCATGAGCGCTTCGCTAGCCAACTCGGCGAACCTCGGCATCCCTATCGCGGTGTTCGTCCTCGGCGACGCCAGCTATGTGGCGCCCCTGCTGATCTTCCAGCTCGCGTTCTTCACGCCCATGTACCTGATGGCGCTCGATGCCAGCACCAGCAGCCACCGCACCACTCCCCTGCGCTTCGTCCTGATGATCGTCCGGAACCCGATGATCGTAGGATCCGCCCTCGGTTTGGTGGTCGCCGGGACGGGCTGGCAGGTGCCTTCGCTCATCATGGAGCCGATCCATTTGATCGGCGGTGCCGCAATTCCCGCGATGCTGATGGCGTTCGGGATGAGCTTGAATGGTTCGCGGCCCCTGCAGAAGGACACGGGCCGCCGGACGGATGCCCTGCTGGCCAGCGGCTTCAAGCTGTTTGTCCACCCCACAATGGCGTACCTGTTCGCCCGCTTCGCGCTGGGCCTGGAAGCGCATGCGCTGTTCGCCGTGGTGGTCACGGCGGCCCTGCCCACCGCGCAGAACGTGTTCGTGGCGGCGAGCCGCTACAACACGGGAATCACCGTGGCCAAGGATACGGTCCTGATCACCACGGTGGTGGCCGTCCCGGCAATGATCGCAGTGGCCCTCCTGCTCACCTAAGTCCGCCCCACCCAACTAGCTCGCAGTAGGTGTCGTTTAGACGCCCCAAAACGACATTAAGTGCGAGTCAGTTGGGTGGGGCGGCTACTCTTCGTCCACCGAATCCAGGTACCTGTCCAGGAGTTGCGCGCAGCGGATGAAACCCAAATGCGAATACGCCTGCGGGTGGTTTCCCAAGTGGGTTTCCGTGCCGGGGTCGAACTCCTCCGGAAGCAGCCCGGTCGGACCGAAGAGCGCCACCAGCTGGTTGAACAACTCCAGCGCATCGTCCAGCCGGCCCACCGCCAGATACGCCTCAATCAGCCAGGTGGTGCAGATGTGGAACCCGCCCTCCAAACCCGGCAGGCCGTCGTCGTACCTGTACCGGAACACGGTGGGACCCACCCGCAGTTCCCGCTCGACGGCGGTGACGGTGTCCAGGAAGCGCTGGTCGCGGACGTCCAGCAGACCCGAGAGTCCGATGTGCAGAACGGCCGCGTCCAGGTCGGGGCTGTCGTAGGCCACGGTGTAGGAGCTCGCGGAATCATCCCAGCCCTCCCGGAGGACCTCCGAGCGGATGATGTTTGCCGTTTCCTCCCACTCGGCCCCGATGGGGCGTCGGAACCGGACCGCCGTGTGCATGGCCCGGTCCAGCGTCACCCAGCACATCACCTTGGTGTAAATGTGGTGCCGCGGCGCGCGCCGGGCTTCCCAGATGCCATGGTCAGGTTCGTGCCAGCGGGCCAGCACGGCGGACGCCATCTGTTCCATGAGCTGCCAGTGCTCGTCCGGCAGCGTGCCGCGGCGCCTGCTGAGGGTCTGGATGAGTTCGGCGATCGGGCCGAAGACGTCCAGCTGCACTTGGTGGTCGGCGGCGTTCCCGATCCGCACGGGCCGTGAGCCGGCGTAACCGGGCAGGCTCTCGATAATTGCCTCGGTGGACAACGGGGAGCCGGTCACGGAGTACAGGGGGTGCAGCCATTCCGGCCCGGGCGCGTTCTCCAGGATGCGGCCGAGCCAGCGGAGGAACCCGTCTGCCTCCTCGGTGGAACCCAGGTCCACGAGCGCATTGACCGTCATGGAGCCGTCGCGGAGCCAGCAGTAGCGGTAGTCCCAGTTGCGGGTGCCGCCGATCCCTTCCGGCAGCGACGTGGTTGGAGCCGCGAGGACGGCCCCGGTCGGCTCGTGCACCAGCGCCTTGAGGACCAGTGCCGAGCGCCGCACCAACGAAGGTTTCATGTCGGGCAGTTCCAGCCCACGGACCCACTGCCGGGATTGGTGCGCGACGGCGGCCCGCCGGGCAAGCTCTCCGGCGGGGTCCGGCGTCGTCGGCTCAGTGTCTCCGCACCTCAGGTTCATGACGATAGGACCGTACGCGAGGCTGACTTCAGCGGTGGCGGTTCCGTGCTTGCCGTCGCTCGTGACCGTGAAGGACACTCCGGGGGCGAACAGGATAATGGGATCCGAGGTGCCCACGACGTGCAGTTCTTCGCCGCGGATCTCCATGTTGAACGGAGCGTTGGCGTAGTCCGGCCGCGGGGCGAAAACAATCCGCGCGCTGCCGGTTCCGGAGAGGACACGGACCAGGCTGGTGATGCCGTCCGGTGCCGGCTCAAGGTAGTCGGTGACCGTGACGTCCGCCCAGCGCGTCTCCACGATCATGGTGTTGTCCACATAGCGCTGGCCCAGCACCTTCGACGCCTTGACCGGTTCCACACTGAAGTGGCCGGCCGGGTCTCCACCCAGGATGTGCGCGAACAAGGACCCTGAATCCGGGAGGGGATGGCTCATCCAGCAGATCTTGGCCTCCGGGGTGAGCAGCGCCGTCGAGGTCCCGTTGCCGATCATCGAATGCCGCTCCAGCCCCACTGCGTCCTCGCCGAACAGCCACGCTCGGCGCAGTTCGAACAGGATGGCGAGCACTTTGGCGAAGGATTGCGGGTCCGGCAAGCGATGGCGCGCTTTGGTTTCTCCGTCTCCGACGTGCAGGCCAAGATCCGGGCCCCGCAGGGTGGCGATCGCGAGCTCATCGCTGTCCGCGTCGCCGGCAAACAGGGCCGCGCTGGCCCCCAACTGTGTACGCAGATGCTCCAGCGCGGCGTCTTTGGAGGGTTCCACGATGGACAGGTCCAGAACGGATCCGTCCACAATGAAAAACAGTCCCACTTCACGGGCGATCTGGTGCGCCTCCCGGGTCACCCTGGCGACCACGGCAGGCGTGGCTGGCCGGGTGTGGATGGCTACCGCCACGGGCTTGCGCTCGATGCTGATGCCCTTTTCGAAGCCAATGGATTCGTTGAGGGCCGTGGCTGCCTGTTGAAGGACGGCTTCCGTGGCCATCGAGATGCTGTACGCGTAGGTCATGTCGAACTCGGCGCCGTGCGAGCCCACCAAGTGGACTTCAGCCGGCAGCCGCGACACTGCGGCAAGGTCCCGCAGCGACCTGCCGGAGATGACGGCAGTGTGCGTGTTCGGCAGCGCTGCCAGTGCCCGGAGAGCGACGGCGGCACTCCCCAACGGGAGTGTCTCAGTGGATACGCCTTCCGCGGCGCAGAGTGTTCCACCGTAGTTGCAGGCCACCAGGAGTCCCGGAGTGCGGGCAAGCATCCTCAGTTCCGCGAGCAGCTCCGGAGTGATTCCATCGTGCGCGGCCTCGGATTGGACTGCCGTCCGCAGGAGACCCAGCGGAAGCGATTTTGTCAGCAGTGCCGAATCGGCCACGGACAAATTGAGCGGAGTAGCCATGGGGACGATCCTTCCGGGGTGGATTCGTCCAGTTTCCGCCCGGCGGGTTTCGCCTCCATGACCCGCGTATTGCCGGGGTGTAACGAGTTTGCCTAGTTACGTTTGGGCGGCGCCCTACACTCGCGTCAGCCCCACGGCCTCCGCCACCAGCTCCACCGAACGCAGGCGCTGCTCCGTGCCCGTGCTTTGGTGGGCGACGATCAGTTCGTCGGCGTCGGCGTGGCGGGCAAACTCGTCAAGGTAATCGCGCACGACTTCCGGCGTACCCACTGCCGAGTACTTCACCATTTGCGCGATGTGCTGGCCTTGGGGCGAATCGAGGATGAGGTCCGCTTCGGCGTCGGTGAACTCGCGTCCACCGCCCAGGAA
This sequence comes from Arthrobacter sp. efr-133-TYG-120, assembly GCF_030209785.1. Classification (NCBI taxonomy): domain Bacteria; kingdom Bacillati; phylum Actinomycetota; class Actinomycetes; order Micrococcales; family Micrococcaceae; genus Arthrobacter; species Arthrobacter sp. efr-133-TYG-120. The sequence goes on along the minus strand of NZ_JARVRI010000031.1, from coordinate 26,370 downwards.
ACGGGAGACGCGGTCCCGCTTGACCTCAAGGAAGAGCCGTTGGGCTTCAGCCGCCGAATCCGCGGCCACGACGTTGACGCCCGCGATCACGTATGGCTCCTGCAGCTGCTCGGACGGCTTGAACTCGCGACGGTAGACGGCGACGGCGTCCTGCAGCGCATTGGGTGCGAAGTGCGAGGCGAAGGCGTAGGGCAGGCCGAGCTGCGCCGCCAAATGCGCGCCGAAGAGCGAGGACCCGAGGATGTAGAGCGGCACGTTGGTGCCCTTGCCCGGTGTCGCTTCGACCCCTTGGATCCGGGTGGGTCCCGTGAGGTAGCCCTGCAGCTCCAGCACGTCCTGAGGGAAGGTGTCCGCGGCCATGGGATCGCGGCGGAGTGCACGCATGGTGTTCTGGTCGCTGCCGGGCGCCCGTCCGAGGCCGAGGTCGATGCGGCCCGGGTGCAGCGTCTCAAGGGTGCCGAACTGCTCTGCAATGGTGAGCGGCGAGTGGTTGGGCAGCATGACGCCGCCTGCACCGAGCCGGATAGTGCTGGTGTTGGCCGCGATATGGGCAATCAGCACGCTCGTAGCCGAGGAAGCGATCGAGCCCATGTTGTGGTGCTCCGCGAACCAAATCCGGCGGTAGCCGAGCCGTTCGGCCAGTTGCGCCATGGCGACGCTCCCGGCGAAACTCTCCGCCGCCGTCTGGCCTTTGCCGATGATTGCCAGGTCGAGGATGGAGAGGGGAACAGTCACGTGATGCCGGCCTTTCGAAGGTGGTTTCGTTCGAGGGGCCGGTCTCCCGGCCACTCTTGCGACAACGACGGCGGTGCCCGGGTTATTTCTCCAGCTTGCGTGGGTTCCGTCTCAGCTCGCGAAGATCCTGCACATCGTTGAACTCAACCTGGACGCGCTCGTCGCCGGGCGAAGAGAACCATTCGGCCGCCATCGACCGCCAAGACTCGATTCCCGTGTATTGCCATTGCCCCCAGGAATCGTAGATGTGGACGTTGTCGTTGTAGGGCGCCGCGAATGCGTCAACGTCCTTCGCGTGGACAGCGGCTGCGTGAGCTTCCAGCGCCTGATTGACCAGGGTTTGCTCATTGCTCACGAAAAATCTCCTCATGTGTCGGCAGTTGTGTGGGAAGCCTACACCGCGGTTGTTTTGTGACCCTTCGGGACCTCGAATGAACCCCAGTTAACCCTTGTATCCCCGCGTTTCAGAGCGCTTTGACCGGCTCTTGGCGCTGCCGGATAGTTGCAGCAACGCACACCATCCATCACTTTCGAAGGGGACTCCATGGCTATTTCACGCCTCAAAACAGGCACCGCACTGGCACTCGCCGTGACCGCGACTCTCGGCCTCGCCGCATGCTCGGACCCGGGCGCCTCAGCCGCGTCAGCGCCGTCGTCGTCCGCTTCCGCGGGCAAGACTTTCAACCTGTCGCCGGAGCAGAACCGCTTCCCTGTCACCAAGGACGACGCCGCTGCGTCGCTCGTCCCGGAGGCCATCAAGGCTGACGGCAAACTCACCGTGGTGACCACAGGCGGCACCGCTCCGTTGAGCCTCTTCGCGACGGACAACAAAACCCTCATCGGCAACGAAGTCGACCTCGCCTACGCAGTCGGAGAAACCTTGGGCCTAAAGGTTGAGGTCCTTCCCGTGGCTTGGGCCGATTGGCCCTTGGGTATTGAATCGGGCAAGTACGAGGCCGTCCTCTCCAACGTCACGGTCACGGAGGCGCGTAAGGAGAAGTTCGACTTCGCCACCTATCGCACGGACCTCCTAGGCTTCTATGCCAAGAGCGACTCCCCGATCGGTGAGATCAAGGAGGCCAAGGACGTGGCGGGCAAGCGCGTTATCGTGGGCTCGGGCACCAACCAAGAGGCGATCCTGTTGCGCTGGGACGCCGAGAACAAGAAGAACGGGCTGAAGCCGGTTGAATTCCAGTACTACGACGACGACTCCGCCTCCTCGCTCGCCGTGCAATCCGGCCGCGCGGACCTGACGTTCGGCCCGAACGCCGGAGCGGCGTACAAGGCCGCAAAGGACGGCAAGACCAAGCAGGTGGGAACAGTCAACGGCGGCTGGCCTCTTAAGGCGGACATTGCCTTCACCACCAAGAAGGGCAACGGTCTTGCCGTTGCAGCCCAGGCAGCCCTCAACAAACTGATCCAAAACGGCACGTACGGGAAGATCTTGGACCGCTGGGGGTTGTCTTCAGAGGGTATCGCGAAGTCGGAACTGAACCCGCCGGGCCTTCCGAAGAGCTAGCGCCGGCTCCGGGGTGTAACTTTCCACGTATCCGGAACCGCTGCGGACCGGACAAGCGAAAGGGAGTTCCATGGGCCAGCGCCTTGCCATCCTCGACGACTACCAAGCCGTGGCCTTCGACTACGCGCCGTGGGCCGAGCTCGCCGACGACGGCGTCGATGTCACGGTTTTCACGGAGCCATTGGCGGACGTCGCGGACTCGCTCCGCGACTTCGACATCATCATGGCAATGCGTGAACGGACCACTTTCGACGCCGGGCTCTTCCGGCAACTGCCGAAGCTGAAGCTCCTGGTCACCACCGGGATGGCCAACGCAGCCATCGATCTCCTCGCGGCCGCGGAGCAGGGCATCACGGTCTGCGGGACGGGCGGCTCGCCGGCCGCGGCGCCCGAGCTCACGTGGGCCCTGCTCCTGGCTTTCGCACGGAAAGTGCCGTTCGAGGACCGCCGGCTGCGCGCCGGAAATTGGCAGAGCACCGTGGGTTTCGAACTGTCCGGGAAGACCTTAGGAGTACTTGGACTCGGTAAGATCGGGAGCAAAATCGCCGGCTACGGCAAGGCGTTTGGCATGGAGGTCATTGCTTGGAGTCCCAATCTCACGGAGGAAACCGCGGCTGCGGCGGGTGCGCGCAAGGTGGGCAAGGAAGCACTCTTCCGGGAGTCCGACGTCGTTAGCGTCCACGTGCGGCTGTCGGAGCGGTCCCGGGGGCTCGTCGGGGAGGACGAACTGCGGCTCCTCGGGCCCAACGGTGTCCTGGTCAACACTTCGCGTGGACCGATAGTGGATGAGTCCGCCCTCCTCCGCGGACTGAACGAGGGGTGGCTCGGCGGAGCGGCCCTGGACGTGTACGACGTCGAGCCCCTGCCGGCGGACCACCCCCTGCTCACGGCCCCGCGAACAGTCCTGACGCCGCACCTGGGTTACGTCACGTCGCAAAGCTACGCCCGCTTCTACGGGGAGGCCTTCGAGGACGTCCGCGCGTGGGTGCGGGGCAATCCGGTGCGAGTGCTCACGGTTTAGGGCATCGAGTGGGGTTGAATGGTCGAGTGCCTGCTGAATTCTCGCTCCGTCCCGCCCTGCCCGCCGACGCTGCGTGGATCGCGGAACTGCGCGCCGTCGTCATGCGACCCGATTTGGAGCGGCTAGGGCGTTGGGATCCGGTCCGCGTCAGGGAGCGTTTCTTGAAGGCGTTCCAGCCGGAACACACGTTTGTCATTGCCGTGGAAGGCCAAGCTGCCGGTGTCATCGCCGTCCGCCCGGAATCCGACGCTCTGTGGATCGAACACTTCTACCTCGCTCCGGAGTTCCAGGGGCAAGGACTTGGTGCCGGCGTGCTCCGGCGGGTCATGGGCGAGTCCAAGGACCACCGGCCATTCCGTCTCAACGTGCTCCAGGGCAGCCCGGCCCGACGCCTCTACGAACGCCACGGCTTTGTCCTGGAAACCGAGGATCCGGTGGACGTGTTCATGGTCGCCGCGCCTGTCGGGCACTGTTAATCGATCCGTATCGGACTAAGTGACATCGCAGTTCGCCGGGCGTGTTCCAAGCGCGCCCAGAAGCCTGCCGGCACTTGAACTGGCAATTCATTGATCGGGAACCAGCGGACGTCATCGCTTTCTTCACTTACGGCGATCTCCACATCCGGGTTTGCTGTCGCGGCGAACCCCACATCCCAATGGGCGGCACATGAGAATCCCCCATGCAGATCGTGTCGGTCAAGATCCACGATTGCTGGAGAAAGCAGGACCAGGTCATCAATTCCGGACTCCTCGCGGGCCTCCCTCTGTGCAGCTTTCGCCACCGACGCGTCGTTCGACTCGACGTGACCGCCGAACTGCACCCAGAACTGCCCCTTGCGATGGAAACACAACAGAACACGATCGAATTCAGGCGAAAACACGAAGCAGGACCCGGTGACATGCTCCGGCCCACCATTTCGACGCAACGCGGCGTCCCCCGCCAAGTTCAGGAACTGCAGATACGCGTCCCGTAATCCCGATTCAGGAAGTGTCCTGAGGCTGGCAAGCAGATTGGCAAGAGGCATCCTGCTATTTTGCCGCACAGGGCAACGAACAACTCAATGCCACGACGAGGGGTGTGATGCGTCGGATAGATGTCACCCTAGGTGCCCGTTAGCCGATCCTTTACCGGGGTGGCGCTAGGTTATGTGCACGAGTGGCAAGACACCGTCACGGCGGATGGAGGCCTCTGTGAGCATGCTGTGCTTGCCACTCTGCTTCTGTTGGAATCCTGAGGCGAGATTACCGCCCGTTTGCGGGCACCGGTCGGGCGCCGGCGTTCGGCGCCTTAGGTCCGGTCGTGGAGGGTGACCTGGTAGCCGTCCGGGTCGGAAAAGGTGAAGGTGCGACCGAATGGGCCGTCTATCGGGGCCGCGATGATGGTGTGACCGTCGGCGACAAGAGCGTCGTGGATGGCTTGGACGTCGGTGGCGTGGAGCCAGATCGCAGCGCCGATGCCGGGCTGAGCAACAGACGCGAGATCGGCGCCGGGAACGATGTCTCGAAGTGCGAATGCGATCGGGGTCGTCTCAAAGACGACAGCGTGGGGCGGGCCCGCCTGGGAGCGGACGAGGCCGAGGTACTGCTCGTAGAACGCCTGCGACGCGGCAAGATTGCGAGCTTGGAGTGAGATGAAGTCGGGACCGGTGACGGGCATGGGATACTTCCTTCCGTTATGTCAGTTATCTGACACAACTCAGGCTATGTCAGAATATTGACATGAGTCAAGACGGAGTCGACCTGGAGACGTCCCTGGGCTACCTGCTGAAAGAGGCGTCGAGCGCCCTCCGCACTGCCATGGAGGCAGCGCTGCGCCCACTCGGGATGACCGTGACGCACTACTCCTGCCTGGAATTGCTCGCACAGCGCCCAGGCATGTCCAACTCCGAGCTCGCGCGAGGAGCGTTCGTGACACGGCAATCGATGAGCGTTCTGCTGCAAGCCCTCGAACGAGACGGATACGTGACCCGGCCGGCGGAGGCACCCGTAGGGAAAGTTCTTCCTACGCAGCTCACGCCGCGCGGTCGACGGAGCCTTGAGAAGGCGACAGTTGCAGTCCGATCCGTCGAGGTCAGGATGCTGGGCGGTTTGACGCAGGAAGAGCAGTCCGATGCGTATCAAATCCTGCGGAGCATGATCCAGTCTCTGCGCGACGACGAAGGTGGATCGCGGCGATAACTGCGCAGCGACAAGTGGCAGCCTAGCTGCCCGCGAAGGTGTCCCGATGACCACCGCCCGCGGGCTTCACCGTTTAGGGCCTCCATGGGAACCACCGTGATGAATGCCGGCGTTCATCCCCAATTGGCCGCTCAAGAAGTTTGCGGTTATGGTTTTGGCTATGGAGATTGAGGTCGACAGAGCCTAGCCACCTGACGTTCGGTGGCCGCCCGGTTGTTTGCGCTCATGCGCACCCGGCGAGAAATCTCGCTTTCAGTTGTCCGCAGGCGCTATTCCCTGCGGTCCAGCTTCGCTGAAAGATTCCGTACGTCAGGTGCAGTGCCCTCCGAAGTAGCGCGCGTTTTCGCGCCCCGGAGTGAGCACGTCGACCCATGACTGCGCCCTTGATGGGCAAGAACCAAAGGACTGTGTCTCATGTCAGCACAATCAGCCATCACCTTGCACGACCTGTCATTCGAGTGGCCCGACGGCACTCCCGCTCTTCACCTGCTCAATGGCACCATGGCCACCGGGCGGACCGGACTAATCGGCCGCAATGGTGCAGGAAAATCGACCCTGCTCCGTTTGATCGCCGGCACACTGACGCCGACCCTGGGCCGGGTCGAAACCGTCGGTGACGTGGGCTACCTTCCTCAGACCCTCACCCTCGGGCAGCACACAACGGTCGCCGCATTGCTCGGCATCGACGGCATGCTCACGTCGCTCCATGCCATTGAGGACGGCGACGTCGATGAGCGCCATTTCGACACGGTCGGCGACGACTGGGACATTGAGTCGCGGGCAGACGAGGCTCTGCACGAAATCGGCTTCTCCGCGCGTGATCTCAAGCGCCAGGTCGGGGAGCTCTCAGGTGGCGAGGCAATGCTCATCGCGCTGACCGGGCTGCGCATCCGCCGCACCCCGGTCACCCTCCTCGACGAGCCAACCAACAACCTTGATCGGCGCACCCGGGCCAAACTTGCCGACTTCGTCGACAGTTGGCCGGGCACCCTCGTGGTGGTCAGCCACGACCTCGAGTTGCTTGAGCACATGGACTCCACTGCTGAGCTTCATGCCGGCAAGCTTGACGTGTTTGGTGGCCCTTACAGCCTTTTCACCGAACATCACGAGCAGGAACAGGCCGCCGCCATCCAGGCAGCCCGCAGCGCCCAGCAAGCGCTGAAGGTCGAGAAGAAACAACGCGTCGAAGCCGAAACGAAGCTTGCCCGCCGCGAGCGCACAGCGAAGAAGACCCAAGCCAGCGGCGGCATCCCGAAGATCCTGGCCGGCAACCGTGCGAGCAAGGCGCAAGCATCTGCCGGCTCGATGCGCTCGACCCTCGACGACAAGGTGCTGTCAGCCCAGGCCGCCGTCGACGCCGCCGACGCGAGGGTCAGGGAGGTTGAGCACATCCACCTCACCCTTCCCGATCCCGACGTGCCACGGAGCCGCCGGATCGCCGAGCTGAGCGACGGTTCCCGCACGATCGTCATCCAAGGCCCCGAGCGCGTGGCCCTGGTGGGACCCAACGGCTCAGGCAAATCGACGCTCCTCAAACACCTCGTCGAGAGGCGCCCTGCAGAATCCTCGGGCCGGATCACCGGAAAGCTGCTGACCGGCCGGGTGGGATACCTCCCGCAACGGCTCGACGGCCTGGACGATTCCCGCTCAGCGCTGGACAACGTGCGGGCAGCGGCTCCGGCGTCGGCGCCCGGAGACATCCGCAATCAACTCGCACGCCTCCTCCTCCGGGGATCCACCGTTGATCGCCCGGTCTCCAGCCTGTCAGGAGGAGAACGGTTCCGGGTCAGCCTCGCGAAGCTGCTCCTGGCGGAGCCGCCCGCCCAGCTGCTGATCCTCGACGAGCCGACGAACAACCTCGACATTGCCAGCGTCGAGCAGCTCGCCGAAGCCCTGGACGCCTACCGTGGCGCATTGCTCATCGTGAGCCACGACCTCGGGTTTCTCCGGCGCCTCAACATCGACACGGTAGCCGAGCTCGACGGCGAAGGGGGCCTGCGCGAGCGCACGGAGCCACTCACCTAGGGCCCGCAGCAAATCAGAGCTGTTGTTCCCACACGGTCAGTTGGAGCCGCACCAGCTCCGCGTCCGGGTCGCGCGAACCGCCGTCGTCGGTCTGCAAGCCGACGACGGCGGCCGCGACTCGCGCACGGAAGCTCACCGCGCGCCCCCGGCGAGTACCGACTCCAACGACTCCGAACGCACCGGCGTCGTGAGGCCCAGGTTCTCGCGGAGGGTCCTGCCGACGTATTCCGTGGGGTACACGCCACGTTCCTGCAGCTCGGGCACCAAGTGGTTCACGATGTCGTCCAGGCCGGTGGGGATAAGCCACGGCGAGATGTTGAAGCCGTCGACGGCACCCACCCGGGCGTACTCGGCCAAGGTATCGGCCACGGCTGTGTAGGATCCGGTGAACGTCGCGTCAACCCTGGACGTCCTGGAGCTCACGAACTGCCGGATGGACAGGCCCTTCTCCTTGGCCTCGGCGCGCCATTGCTCGGCGAGCTGCCGGGCTTTGGCCCCGTGGAAGCCGCTCCCCCGGGTCTCGGAGGTCTCCTCCACCACCGGATCGATCTCCGGAAGCGGACCATCGGGATCGTAGGCGGACAACTCCCGGCCCCAGAACTGTTCGAGATACGCAACTGCCTGCTGCGGCCCGATCTGCAGGCCGCGGACCCACTCCTTCTTCTCGCGGGCTTCCTCGTCAGTGGCGGCGAGGATGAACTCGCTCGCCGGCATGATCTGGACGTCGTTGGCACCCCGTCCAGCAGCCAGGGAGCGCGAGACGATATCGGCGCGGAACTCCACGGCGTCGTCGAACTTCGGGTGCGCAGAGAAGATCACATCCGCTTGGCGGGTGGCGAAGTCGCGTCCTTCCGGGGAATCACCGGCTTGGAACAGCACTGGCCGGTACTGTGCGCTGCGCGGCAACCGGGGCGTGACGTCCACCGAATAGTGCTGCCCGGAGTGGTGCACGCGCCGCGCATGGCCGGGAACCGCCCAGGAATCCGCGCAGACGGACGAGGAGACCGCTCCGTCCTCCCACGAATCCCAGATCTTCTTGGCGGTCTCCACGAATGCTTCGGCGTGGATATAGCGATCGGCGTGGTCCAGGTAGCCGCCCCGCCGGAAGTTGGCCCCGGTCCACGCGTTGTCCGTGGTGACGACGTTCCAGGCTGCGCGGCCCCCGGAGAGCAAGTCGAGGGAGGCGAGCCTGTGAGCGAGGTCGGCGGGATCGTTGTACGTCGTATTCTGCGTGGCCACGAGCCCGATATTGGCCGTCACCGACGCGAGCGCCGCCAGCATGGTCTGCGCGTCCGGCCTGCCCGCGACGTCCAGGGCGTGCGGTCGTCCGAGATGTTCCCGCAAGCGCAGGCCCTCGCCCAGGAAGAAGGCTGCGAACAGCCCGCGCTCGGCGGTCTGGGCGATCCGTCGGAACGACTCAAAGTCGGTCTGCGAACCGGATTCAGGCGCTTTCCAGATGGTGCCGGAGTTGACGCCCTGGAAGAAGATCCCGAACTGGATCTTCCCGCTCGGCTGGAATTTAGCACGGTCGTGCTGTGTCATGTTCTCTCCTCAGTTTTCCAAGCCAACGACGGCGGCGCCCGCCGCGCCCACGCTCGCGTACCGGCTCAGCGGCCGTTCAAGACCCAGCAGTTCCCGGAACGTGCCGCCCTGGGCAACAGGCTTCAGGACCGCACGGCGACGGAGCTCAGGCAGCACCAGCTGCGCCAGTTCCTCAAGCTCCACGTCCAGCACAGCCGGATGCAGCCTTACGCCGTCGGCCACAGCCAGCAACCCGGCAAGGAAGTCCGCCAATTCCGCCGCCGTGCCGACGAAGCGCGCCCGGGAACTGGTCCACGGAGTAAACGCGTCCAGTTCGGCGAGCCGCGCGGAGGCGCTTTGCCCACGCGAGTCAAGGACGACGTCGAGCTCCGCCACTACCGCCGGGCCGCCCGCAAGAACCGGGCCGCCCCCAACAGCGGTCCGGGCACGCACGTCCGCAACCTCCTCGGCGAGAAGTGAAGGCGTCGGAGCGGACACCAGCACCACGTCGGCGTCCGAACGAAGCAAGCCAGCCTGGGCAACCACGGGCAATTGCCCCTGCAGCGGGCGCGGAATGATGGAGGGCCCTTTCACGGAATACCCGGCCCCTGCGAAATCCGCCGGCGTCTCGAAGTCGACGTAGTGCAGTTTGTTAACGTCGAGGTACCGACCGGTGGGGACGTCGCGGATCACGGCGTCGTCCTCCCAGGAATCCCAAAGCCGCCGGCTCACTTCCACCGACGCCGCGGCCTCCTGCGCCAAGGCGGCACCTTCAACAAATGAACGCCCGACGGCGGCAGCCTCCTCCGCGGAGCCGCTCGCCGCGACGAGCCAACCCGCCCGTCCGCCGGAGACGTAGTCGAGGCTCGCGAGCTGCGTCGCGATGTGGAAAGGCTCGGTGTAGACGGTGTCGACTTCCGGAACCAGCACAATGGAACTCGTGACGGGCCCCGCGAAGGCGGCGCGCTGAAGGGCGTTCAGGCGGCCTGCAACATCTCGCCCGCCAGCGCCGGAGCCGTCAGTCCCAGACCTATCAGCGAACGTCGCCACATGAATCCCGGCCGATTCCGCCGCCAGCACCGTGTTCCGGATCCGCGAACCGTTCAGCAACTCATCCGGGGCATGCCGGGCTTTGCGCCAGGCCGCGGGGTGGGCGCCGTCGCCGTCGAGCTCCAAGGCCAGGAATCCGGGCTGGCCCGGACGGGAGATGCCGCTCATTGCTGCTCCTGCCTTTCGTAAGGGATCTGTTCGCCGGCTTCGATGGCCACGCTCAGCCGGTTTTCCGAGGGTGGGAGCGGGCACGTGGCAAGGTCCGTGTAGGCGCACGGCAAGTTGACGGCACGGTTGAAGTCGAGCACCACGGAGCCGTCCGATTCCGGGGTCACCGTGAGCGAGCGATTGGCCGCGTAGGTGGTCTTGCCCGACGTCGCATCCGTGAACAGCACCGAGAGTGTGCCCGGCGCATGTCCGTTGAAGGCCGTGAGCACCAAGTCCTGGCCCGCGAGGTTGAAGTGGAGCTCGCCGGGCGCCTCGTAGACGTGCTGGATACCCTCGACGGCGGCCCCCACTGTGGTCGGTCGGGGAACCTCAAACGGCACGAACGTACCGTTCACCGCGAACGATGCATCCGGTGCGTATGCGGGCGTTCCGCGGTATTCGTTGAGCAGCGGATTCCCGGGGTGCCGCGGCCGGACGATGTACTCGCCGCCGCGCTTGGCGAGCTCGACGACCGTGTCCCCCGCGTTGAGGTTGAGGCCGTCTCGTTCCGCGATGGGGCCGAAAACGACGGTGGCCCCGGCGGCGTCGGTGTTGAGTTCCCGGCCGTCCCGAAGCAGGCTTTCGCCTGGTCCTAAAACCACAGTGACGACGTCGTTCTCCACACTCCAGGCGCCGGGCACCCCGTCGAGCGGAGCAGCTTCGGAACCAAGCCAGTGCAGATGGGTGACAGCGAGGAATCCGTGCGGATCGGCCCGGTGACGCTCGTGCTCGGCGTGCCATTCCTGCCAGGCGGCGGTGAAGGCCGCAGTGGTGGACGTAGCCGTTTCAGTGGGCGTAGGCATGATTCCTCCTGCGGTTTGCATGATCTGTGGTGACAGTTCCGGAAGCGTCCGGTGACGTGGCGCCAGCGAATTCCGGGCGGCCACCAAAGGGATCCGCCGGTTCCCACAAGGTGGTGGGCGCGGCGGCGCGGACGGCCGGGATGACCTCGAGCGCGAACCGCTCCAGGATCTCCAGCTGCTGCTCGAAGGGCAACGTGGTGGGCAAGGAAATGGACTGAAGATCGTGGCCGTAGAGCGAGTGGTAGCTCAGGATTTTGTCGATCACCTGTTCCGGACTGCCCACCAGTGCTGGCCCTTCAGCCACGGCATGCTCGATGTCCCGGAACGGCGAATTGTTGCCCGGGACGTTGCGTCCAGCGGTCAAGGCCTCATAAACAGGCCCGAACTGGCGCTTGGCTTCCTGCGTGGTGTCCGCGACGAACACGCCGCCTGCGCCGGAACCCGAACCGAGGTACTGGTGCCGAGGATCGTGGCCGTGGCGTTCGTATTCCTCGCGGTAGTGGTCGATCAGGATCTTGTAGTTCTCGCGAGGCTGGATGGCGTTGGCCGTGAAAAGTGGATCGCCCCACTGGGCGGCGAGGGCAGCCGAGGTCAGGGTTGTAGCCGAGCCGTGCCAAATCCGCGGCGAACCCGCAAACGGTCGCGGCGTCGTCGTCGTCGCTTCGCTCAATGCGGGCCGGAAACGGCCGGACCAGGTGACGTTTTCTTCACGCCACAGCCTCCGCAACAAGCCATACTTTTCGGCGAGCAGCTCCCACTGATCATCGAGGGAGAGCCCGAACAACGGATATTGCAGCACTTCGTTGCCCTTGCCGATCACGAGTTCCAGGCGGCCCCGGCTCAGCTGATCGATCGTGGCGTAGTCTTCGGCCACCCGCACGGGATCGAGCACCGACAAGACGGTGACGCCGGTCTGCAATCGAATACGGTTGGTGACCGCCGCGATGGCGGCGAGGACCGTCGTCGGGGACGATGAGATGAACTCACCGGCATGCCTCTCCCCCACAGCGAAACTATCGAAACCCAATTCCTCGGCCCGGCGCGCAGTCTGCACCACTTGGTTGAGCCGCTCGGCCGTCGAGACGATTTCTCCCGTCAGCGGGTTCTTCAGGTGCGGAATGATGTCGAGTACCTGGAACTTCACTGTGTTTTCCCTGTCTGGGCACTCCCGAAGTTTGCCTCTGTCACGGTCTTCGATTCCGGCAAGGCTTCCTGCGAAAGGCCCCAGCGGTCCAGGACCTTCCCGTAGGAGCCATCCTTGATCGCCGAATTCAGGGCATCCGTGATGGCCGGAGCCAGGCCGTTGCCTTTGAGGGTGGTGGCCGCGACGAGGGTCTCTGAAGGCCAGCCAGCGTTGACTTTGCCCACCACTTTCAGGTCGTCCCGCGTGTTCTCGCGGTAGGAGACGGACGGATAGGGCGCGATGTTCAGGTCCGTCCGGCCCGAGGAGAGCGCCAGGATGGTGTCGGCGTCGGAGGAGTAGTACTGCAGTGTTGCCGGAGCCTTGCCACGGGATTCCAGGTCCTTGTTCCAGGCCAGGAGGATCTTCTCCTGGTTGGTGCCCGAGCCCACCGAGACCTTCAGCCCGGAGATGTCGTCCGCACCCTTGATGTTGTACGTGGACGATTTCTTGGCTTCGAATCCCATGTACGCGGCGCGGTAGGTGGAGAAGTCGAACAGTTTCACCCGGTCCTTATTGATGCCCACGTTCGAGAAGACCGCTTCGAAATCGCCCGACTGCGTCTTGAGCGGCCAGTTCTCCCAGGAGGTGACCTGCACGTCCAGTGCGAGGCCCAGCTTGTCGGCCACGAGCTGGGCGATGTCCACCTCGACTCCGATCGGGGTCTTGTCATCCGTCGCATGGAAGGACAGCGGGATGGACCCGGCCGTGGTGGCAACGGTCAGTTTGCCGTCCTTGCCGATCGCGGCCGGCACGGCGGCTGCCGCGGCGGGATCCTTCTGCGCCCGGATACGGTTCTGCTCGGGCGAGGTGTTGTAGACGACGCCGTTGCGGGCGGCACTCGCCGACGGGCTGGCCCCGGCCGCGGAGGCACCGGGGTCGGAGCACCCGGCGAGCGCCGGGAGTACGACGGCGGGCAGCACCGCGAGCGCGAGAAGCCTGGTTTTGATGCGTGGCATTGGGTTGGTTCCTCAGATGTTGAAAGCTGGTTCGATGACTTTGGAGAAGAAGCTCCGCGTCCGGGGTTCACGGGGATTCGCGAAGATCTCCTGGGGACTGCCTTGCTCAACGATCTGGCCCTGATCCATGAAGACCACGATGTCTGCGACGTCGCGGGCGAAGCCCATTTCGTGCGTGACGATGATCAACGTGGTGCCGGAGGTGGCGAGTTCGCGGATGACGTCCAGGACTTCGTTGACCAGCTCCGGATCGAGCGCCGACGTCGGTTCGTCGAAGAGCAGGATCTTAGGGTCAAGGGCAAGCGCCCGGGCGATGGCAACGCGCTGTTGCTGGCCGCCGGACAACTGCCGCGGATAGGCGTCGGCCCGGTCCTTGAGGCCCACGCGGTCCAGGAGTTCCAGCCCGCGCTTGCGCGCTTCGGCCTTGTTCCGGTGGAGCGCGACGACGGGTGCTTCCGTCACGTTTTCCAGCGCGGTGAGGTGCGGGAACAGGTTGAAGTTCTGGAACACCATGCCGATGTCCGTGCGTTGCTTGAGGATGTCCTTTTCGCGCAGTTCGTGCAGCTTGTTTCCGCGGACCTGGTAACCCACCAATTGGCCGTCGATGGTGATGTACCCGCCGTCCACCTTTTCCAAGTGGTTAATAGTCCGCAGAAGCGTGGACTTACCCGAGCCGGAGGGTCCCACGATCACGGCGACGCCGCCTGGCGGCACCGTCAGGGACACACCCTTGAGGACTTCCGTTCCCCCAAAGGACTTGCGGACGTTGGTGATTTCCACGTGGCCGCGGGTTGCAGCGGCGGCCGGCGCCGCCGTCGTCGGGCTCTCAGCGGGAAAAGCAGCGGTGCTCATCGGGCGTCCTTCGCTCGGTCAAGGTTCACGGGTGCGTGGGTGGCAAAGAACTTCCTTGCCTTCTGCAGCGGAGTGAGCGGCAAGTTGCGGACGGCGCCCTTCGAATAATGCCGCTCGATGTAGTACTGGAAGACGCTCAGGACCGAGGTAATGGCGACGTACCAGAGCGTCGCCACGAGGAGCAGCGGAAGGACTTGCTGGGTGCGGTTGTAGATGACCTGCACGGTGTAGAAGAGCTCGGAATAGGCCAGGACATAGACGATTGAGGTGCCCTTGACCAGGCCGATGATCTCGTTGAAAGCGGTGGGCAGGATGGCCCGCATGGCCTGCGGCAAGACGATCCTGGTGGAGCGTCGCCACGCCGGAATGCCTAGGGCCGCGGCTGCCTCGAGCTGGCCCTGATCCACCGAGAGGATGCCGCCACGGATGATCTCCGCCGAGTACGCCGCCTGGTTGAGGGTCAGGCCCAGGACTGCCGCAGCGAATTGGCTGATGAGCGTGGTGGTCTGGACCTCGAAGAAGCGGATATCCGTGAAGGGGATGCCCAAGCTGATTTTCTCGTAGAGGTAGCCAAGGTTGTACCAAAGCAGCATCTGCACCAACAAGGGAGTGGAACGGAAGATCCAGGAAAACGTCCAGGACACCGACAGCAGCAGTGGCGAGGCCGACAGCCTCATGAGGGCCAGGATGAAACCGAGGACAAAGCCGAGCGCGCCGGAGATGGCCGTCAGCTTGAGTGTCTCCACGAGGCCGTTCACCACGGACTGCGCGGTGAACCATTGCGCCACCACGCCCCACTCCCAGCGCGGATTCGTCGCGAGGGACCAGGCCACCGCCACGACGCCAAGCGCCACCACAACCGTGCCTACCCAGCGCCATGGATGCCGGGCCGGGACCAGCTTGTAGCCGGAGTAGTCGCTTGGGGCACCCGGGGCGGCAGCACCCTCGGCTGCACTCCGGGCGGCGGCACCCGGCCCGGCGGCCGGCGTCGGGCTTTCCGTGACGGCGCTGGCGGGCGCCGGTTCCGGTGCAGATTGCTGTGCGGACTGCGCCACTGTGGTTGCTGCTGAACTCATGCGCCACCTCGCTTCGTATGGGTTGTTGGCTATCGGATGGCTGCCAATCTAGGGGCGCTCCCGAAGCGGCTGCAAGGCAGGTTTTTGCACTTCTTCATAGGGATTCATCGCGCTTCGCGCGGCTTCATACGGAGCCATATGAGTCCGTTCTTTGCGCTTGTTGACGCACCGTGACGCGTGGTGAACGGCCGTTACCCGGGCCTCGACCGAGGGCCCGCCGGGTCCCTAGGCTCGGGTACCACCAGCCACCGCCAACAGGAGTTGCCATGCCGCCCTTCGCCCCCACGATCGTGTTCATTGGCGGTGGCCCGCGCTCAGCCGGCATCCTCGAACGGCTCGCGGCCAACAGGTCCGGCCTCTTCGACGGGCCCCTCTCCATCCACGTCGTCGAGCCGTACGAACCCGGTTCCGGGAGGATCTGGCGCTATGACCAGAGCCCGGGACTACTGCTCAACTCCACGGCAGCGGACGTCACGATGTTCACCGACAACTCCGTGGCCTGCGACGGTCCCTCCGTTGACGGTCCGGGCCTCGCCACATGGGCAACGGGCGTGCTCGACGGTTCCATCCGCGACGTCCCGGAGCTGGAAGCCCACCTCCTCGAGCAGCTCCGGGTGCTGACACCGGCCTCGTTTCCTAGCCGGCAGCTCCAGAGCAAGTACCTCGAGTGGTTCTTCCGCCGGGCCGTCGCGGCACTCGGCCCGGACGTTTCGGTGACGGTCCACCGGGATACGGCAACCGCCGTCGAACGCCACTCTCCGGAGGGTCCGGGAGGGCCCGACGGCGGTGCGAAGTACCGCGTGCGGCTCGCTTCAGGCGGGGTGCTGGAGGCAGACCTCGTGGTGTACTCGCTGGGCCACACGGACTCCCGCGCCGAGCCGGAATCGGCGCGGTTGGCCGAGTTCGCCGCCCGGCACGGCGGGTTCCACGCGGCGCCGTCGTACACCACCGACGTCGACTATTCGGCGATCGCACCCGGCCAGGACGTCCTGGTTTCGGGCATGGGGCTGGCGTTCGTGGACCTTCTGGTGCTCTTGTTCGAGGGCCGCGGCGGCCGCTTCGAAGACAGGCCCGACGGCGGCCTGGACTATGTGCCGTCCGGCGCCGAACCGCGGCTCTGGGCAGGCTCCCGGCGCGGAGTGCCGTACCACTCCAAGATCTCCTCCACCCTGCGCGGCGAACCCGTCGGCGCACCCCGGTACTTCACCGCGGACGCCGTGGAGTTGCTGCTCGCCGCGCACGAGGAGCTGGATTTCCGGACCCAGCTGTGGCCCCTCATCGCCAAAGACGCCGGCTACGCCTACTACCGCGAGCTCTTCACCGGCTATCCGGAACGCGTCCACGGCGGCTGGGACGAATTTTCGGCGCGCTTCGATGCCCTGGATTGGTACAGCCGCGAACGCGAAAACCTCGTGGCCTCGGCGGTCCCGGACCCGGCCCTCCGTCTCGACCTCGAGGCCCTGGACCAACCGTTCAGCGGTTGCGCCTTCGCGGACCATGCCGCGGTGCAGAGATCAGTGGCGAACTACATTGAACGCGACCTCATGCTCCGCACGAGTCGCGACCATTCGGAAACCCTGGCCTTGTTCACGGCCCTGCTCCGGGTCTACATGGAACTCGGCCGGCTGGTCCCTCAGGAGCGGCTCAATTCGCGCTCCCAACAAGCGGTGCATGGTTGGTGGCACGGCTTCTTCAGCTTCGTGGATTCCGGCCCGCCGCCGCACCGGCTGCGCGAAATCCTTGCCCTGCACCGGGCCGGATTGCTGCAATTCCTGGGCCCGGGCATGTGGGTGCGCCCGGACGAGGCCAGCGGCCGGTTCGTGGCCGGTTCATTCCAATCGCCCGTGGTGGTGGATGCGGCGGCGTACATCGAGGCCCGCTTGCCGTCGCCGTCGGTGGCACGGTCGGCGAACCCCGCGCTTGCGGACCTGCACGACGCCGGATGGGGCACCGAACAGTCACTCCTCACCTCGGACGGCCCGCACTCCACCGGTAAGCTGTTGGTCTCGGGTTCGCACGAAGTCCTGGCTCCCGACGGCGGACGGCAGGCGGGGCTTTTCGCCGTCGGACCCTGGACCTCGGGTTGGGGCGCTGGTGCGTTCGCGCGTCCCGGAACCAACGCAGCGCCGTTCCGCGAGAACGACGCCCTGGCCCGCCGCCTCCTGGCCGAACTCTCCGCCCCTCACCCAACCAGCCCCGTCCACCCAACCAGCCCAGCCCACCCAACTAACTCGCAGTTGTTGTCGTTTTGACGCTCCATAACGACAACAACTGCGAGTTAGTTGGGGACATTCACGAAAGGTAAGCCATGACAACAACGCCGACCCTGCCGCCGTCGGGCCTTTCCGTCCTGACGTTGCCCATGCGCGATCCCCGCGTCAAGCCCCTCCTGGACGAACTCGCCGTCGAATACACGACGCGTTACGGGGACCTCTTCGGCAGCGGAGGCGCGGCCGAGGAACTCAACAGGTACCCGGCTGGCGAGTTTGCCGCACCCCACGGCGCGCTGCTCATTCTGCAGGAGAACGGGGAAACCGTGGCTGGCGGGGCATTCCGCCGCTACGACTCCCGCACGGCGGAGCTCAAACGGATCTGGACGCATTCGGCCCACCGCCGTCGAGGGCTGGCCCGGGTTGTCCTCGCGGAACTGGAAGCCGAGGCATCCCGCCGCGGCTACCGCCGCATCTACCTCACCACCGGTCCGCGGCAGCCCGAAGCCAAGAACCTGTACCTGGCCACGGGCTACACCCCGCTGTTCGACGTCGACGCGGATCCGGAAGAGATCAAGCACCTGGCGTTCTCGAAGGACTTGGCGCCCATCGAGGCGTGAGCCTACCCCACAGCCTGGCGCGCCGCGGCTTCGATCCGGGCGCGGTGATCGGCCCATTCTTCGGTGGTTCGCTGCGACAGGTTCAGGTCCCCCGGACCTTTCCCCGCCGAGCCGTCGATCAGCTCACGAAGTATGTCGGCATGCCCCAAGTGCTGGGCTGTCTCGACGCACATGTGCACCAGGATTTGATGGAGCGTCACGCGTCGGCGTTCTTCCGGCCACCACGGCACTTCCCCCGGAGCGTCGAGTGGGAGCGATTCGATGGTTGCATCGCTGTGCTCGGCCGAGAAGCGGTGCAGTTCGATGATCTCTTCCCTGCTCTCTTCCTGCGGAACCCACAGGTCCGCGTCAGGTTCGGCATCGTCGGCAAACCACGGTAGATCCCGGCCGCTCGGCCGGCCAAAGACCTCCCCGAAATACCCAAGCTCCACACTGGCCACATGCTTGACCAGTCCCAAGAGGTTGGTGCCGGTGGGGGTCATGGGCCGGCGGACGTCGTACTCGTCGAGTCCGTCGAGCTTGGCGAGGAGCTCGCCGCGACGGGCGCGCAGATATTTGAGCAGAACCGCTTTGTCATCCATCCGGGCACTATACCGTTGCCGAGCACGGCAAAACTTTCCCGCCACACCGCGGCCCTGGACCACTAGGCTATGCGCATGGCCAAGAAAACAACAGCTGAAAAACTTGCCACGATCCAGCAGGGATACACCCTCGATGGGCCCACGATCGAGCTGGGTGCCGCCATCGTCGACGGCGAAGTCCACAAAGAGGCCCAAGTCCGGTTGCCGCTGTCCATGATGAACCGGCATGGCTTGGTGGCCGGGGCCACAGGCACCGGCAAGACCGTCACCCTGCACATGATGGCCGAACAGCTGTCCACGGCCGGCGTCCCCGTCTTCCTGGCGGACATCAAGGGAGACCTTTCAGGACTCGCCACCGCGGCGACGGCCAGCGAGAAACTCACGGCCCGCACCGCAAGCCTCGGCCAAGAGTGGGTAGGCAAGGCCTTTCCGGTCGAGTTCCTCTCATTGGGCGGGGATGGCAACGGCGTTCCC
Organism: Arthrobacter sp. efr-133-TYG-120; assembly: GCF_030209785.1. Classification (NCBI taxonomy): domain Bacteria; kingdom Bacillati; phylum Actinomycetota; class Actinomycetes; order Micrococcales; family Micrococcaceae; genus Arthrobacter; species Arthrobacter sp. efr-133-TYG-120. The sequence continues at coordinate 7,360 of NZ_JARVRI010000031.1, read as the reverse complement.
GTCCGGGCAACCATCACCTCGTTTGGCCCCATCCTGCTCTCGCGCATCATGGAACTCAACGACACGCAGGAATCCAGCCTGCAGCTGATCTTCCATTTCGCCGACCAGAAAAAACTGGAACTGATCGACCTTAAAGACCTGCGGGCCGTCATCCAGTTCCTGACCTCGGATGAGGGCAAGGCTGAACTCGAAGACCTCGGCGGACTCTCCAAGGCCACGGGCGGCGTCATCCTGCGCGAACTCGTCAACCTCGAGGCCCAAGGCATGGAGAAGTTCTTTGGCGAGCCGGAGTTCGACACCGCAGAACTCCTCCGCACAGCCCCGGACGGCCGCGGCGTGATCAGTTGCCTTGAACTTCCCACGCTCCAGACCAAACCCATGCTGTTCTCGACGTTCCTGATGTGGTTGCTTGCGGACCTTTTCGAAGACTTGCCCGAAGCAGGAGACCTGGACAAGCCCAAGTTGGTGTTCTTCCTCGACGAAGCCCATCTGCTCTTCTCCGACGCATCCAAGGCCTTCCTCGAAGCCATCACCACCACGGTGCGGCTCATCCGGTCCAAGGGGGTCGGGATCTTCTTCGTCACCCAGACACCCAAGGATGTCCCTGCCGCCGTCCTCGGCCAGCTTGCCAACCGGGTCCAGCATGCCCTGCGCGCATTCACCCCGGAGGACGCCAAAGCCCTCAAGGCCACCGTGTCCACGTTCCCGGTGAGCGACTACGACCTTGAGGAAACCCTCACTTCCGCCGGTATCGGCGAAGCGGTCATCACCGTCATGAACGAAAAGGGCGCGCCCACGCCCGTGGCGCTGACCAAGCTGCGTGCCCCGGAATCCGTGATGGGACCCAGCACGGACGAACTGATCCGCAGCACCATCGCCGCTTCCCCGCTGCTGCCGAAGTACGGCACGGCCGTGGACAACATTTCGGCCTACGAGAAACTCACTGACAAAGGGACCGCGCCCTCCACCGGAGAAGCCGCACCAGGTCGGCCGCCGGTACCAGCCTCCGTTGATCCCCAATCCGTGGACGCCGAAGCCCGCAGGATCGAGGAAGAAATCCTTGGCCGTCCCAGCAGCCGCCCGCTACCAGGCTCCGAAGCGTGGCCGCCCGCACCCGCGCCGGTCCAAGCACCGGCTCCGCAGCAAGGCGGCGACGGCATGATGGGCGATCTCGCGGGCGTCCTGGGTGGTGCGCTCGGCGGCGGAATCAAAAGCATGGCACGGTCCTTCGGCACGCAACTCGGCCGGGAATTGCTCCGCGGAGTGTTCGGAACCTCATCGCGCCGGCGCCGCTGAAACGGAGCCGCCACCCGCCGTCGGACCCTTCCCAAATGCGTGTCCAGATGTCACGTGAGGGGAAGGATGCCGGGGTATTGCGGAACCGGCGGGTAACGTAAAGGGCGTGCAGTTGAGTCAAGCGTTGGTCAAGACCGCGGCCGGGTGGCTGCTCGGTCTGATGCTTGCTGTGGCCGCTGCGATCGTTTCCATCAACCTGGTGAGCAACTCCATAGCCAGCCCCCAGCAGCAAGTGCGCGATTACCTGTCGGCCCTCCAGCAGGGGCACGGCGGGGAAGCCCTCGGACTCCTGCACGCCTCCGTGCCCAACGCCAATGCGGCCATGCTGGACGGTACCGCCCTGCAGACGGCGGCGTCGAAGATCACTGATATCAAACTCGGCAACGCCGAATCCCGTGGCGGAAACCGGGTGACGGTCCCCATGGACTACCAGATCGACGGCAAGGCGCTGCATTCGGACTTCCTCCTGGAACGGACGGGAACCGAGTGGCTGTTCTTCGGCAAGTGGTCCTTCGTGCCGTCATCCTTGCCGACCATCGAGGTCACCGTGGTGAACGCCAACGAGGCCACCCTGAACGGGGTCCCGGTAAACCTGCCCAACGGCCGCAACAGCTTTGCCGTGTTTTACCCCGGCCAATACGAAGCCAGCCTCGCCGGCAAATACTTCTCGGCGCCGACTACCAGCACGTCAGTGACTACAGGCGCCCTGCCGCAGGCGCCCCTCAACCTTTTGACCAAGCCCACCGACGCCATGATCAAGGTGGTGAGCGACAAGGTCAAGGAATTCCTGGACACCTGCGCCGCGGACGCCACCAAGCAACAAAAGCTCCAGCCCGATTGCCCGTTCTACCACGTGACCAACAGCCGGGTGGTGGACGGGACCATCAAGTGGCAGATCACGGAGTACCCCAAGGTCAGCATCGACCCCTTTAACGGGCAGTGGGTCGTGGCGCCCCTCAACGGCAAGGCCAAGGTAACCGCCCGCGAAATCGACCTCTTCAGCGGACTGGTCGGCGACCTCAGTGCCGTTCACGACTTCAGCTTCACCACACGGTTGGACATAGGCGCGGACACCATCACGGTCACGCCGCTTGTGAGCTTCTAGGTTCAGCTGCGGCCCGCCCGGTCCAGCCAGCCCCTGCCTAGTCCATCCCGCGCAGGTCAAGCACCAACTCGGAGTCGCCGTCGGCCTGCAGGACCACGGGGATGCCCCAGTCCTGCTGGTAGAGGTGGCACGCGGCGTGATCCGGGATTTCGCCGTCCTCAGTTTCCGGGCCATCACACGCAGCCGCGCGGGCCGTAATGTGGAGGATCCCCTCAGGCACGTCCGCGGACAGCTCAAGGGTCCGCAGCAGGCCTACCGACGTGCCACCGCCGGAAAGCAGCAGCTCAGGCGGGGTCGAGGAGATCTTCAACTGCGTAGGGTCGCCCCAGCGGTCGTCGAGCTTCTGTCCGGTCGGGGCCGTGAAGCGCACGGTCAGCTCCACGTTTCCCGGCGCCACGGGGCTCTTGGGCCGCTGCGTCTGGGATGCTCCCTCGTCCACCTGCTGGGCTTCCTTGGGGATGGGAACGAGAACTAGCTGGTGCTTGTTTGATTCCACCACCGCCAGCAGCGGTTCGCCGCCTTCCGGGTAGACCACGACGACGTCGCTCGGCTCGGCGAGACCCCTCGCCAGGGTGGACACGGCCTTAGCCGCCGGATCGTAGCGCCGCACGGCACCGTTGTAGGTGTCTGCGATGGCCACGGAGCCATCGGGGAGCACTGTGACGCCGAGGGGGTGCTGCAGGCGGGCTTCGGGGGCCTCGCCGTCCCGGAAACCGAAATCGAAGAGGCCCTTGCCCACGGCCGACTCAACAGTCACACCTGATTCGCCAACGACCAGCCGGCGGAGCGCCGAGGTTTCGGAGTCGGCCACCCAGATGTTGTCATCCGCATCGACGGCCAGGCCGGAAGGCTGGGCGAACCAGGCTTCCTCGGCGGGGCCGTCAAGCAAACCTTCAAGGCCCGAGCCGGCCAGGATGGATACCTCGCCGCTGAGAGGCTCAAAGGCGAAGATCTGGTGCGTGCCGGCCATCGCGATGACAACGCGCTGCAGCTTCTCGCTCCACACCACGTCCCACGGCGAGGACAGGGACACCCCGGTCCCCACACCAAGTACCCCGACGTCGAGTGCGTCGGCCGCGAAGTCAGCCGGACCGCCGTCGGGGTGTTCAGCCCAAACGCCGGCACCGCTTTCCGTCACACGGGCCGGGCCGGCGTCGAGCAGGCGCTGCACGCCGTTTCCGGCAACAGTCTGCACGTAACCCGAGCTGAGCGTGACGCCGCGGAGGCGGTGGTTCACGGTGTCCGCGACCACTGCTTCGTAGCCAAGCTGCCAAGCCAGCGACGACGGGAGCACCGCCACGCCCTGCGGCTCGTTGAACTGCGCGATTTCCGCCGCACCATCCAGGTAACCCTTGGTTCCGGAGCCGATGACACGCTCAACCGTCTCAAGGTCAGGACGAAGTTCCACCAAACGGTGGTGGCCGGAATCGACCACCAGGTAGTTGCCGTTGTCCAGCTGGGTCGCCTTGCCGGGGAAGCGCAAGGTGCCCGACGTCGGGACGGGCGCCACGTAGGGGCCATCGCCGCGGTGGAGGGTCCCCTTGGCTTCGTGCTCGGCCACGAGTTCCTCGAGGAGCACCGCAAGGCCGTCTGCGTGGCCCTCACCGGAAAGGTGCGCCACGATGTAGCCCTCGGGGTCCACAGCCACCAGCGTCGGCCAGGCGCGGGCCGTATAGGCCTTCCACGTAGCGAGCTCGGGGTCGTCCAGGACGGGGTGGTGGATTTCGTAACGCTCGACGGCGGAAGCGAGGGCCACGGGATCGGCCTCGTGCTCGAACTTGGGAGAGTGCACGCCGACCGTCACCAGGACGTCGGAGTACTTCTCCTCGAGGGGGCGCAGCTCATCCAGGACATGGAGGCAGTTGATGCAGCAGAACGTCCAGAAGTCCAACAGCACGATCTTGCCGCGCAACGCTTCCAGGTCCAGGGCCTTCCCACCGGTGTTGAGCCATCCACGGCCCACCAGTTCAGAGGCGCGGACACGCAATTGGGTGCGTACGGTTTCGCTCATCAGCGTCCTTCCAGGTTGGTCTTGCTTTCGGGCTGCTTGGAGTCCCGATCAATCAGTTTCGCATCGCGGTCTGCAAGCCGCGCAAACATATCGTTGTAAGCATTCAGGTCGGCGTCGTTATTCCTGTCCGCCGCCCGGTCGGTGCGTTTGGTCTCCCGCTCATCCGAACGCGACCACATGACCGCGACGCCGATCGCCACCAGCAAGGTGGGAACTTCGCCGATTCCCCAGGCCACGGCGCCGCCTGTCTGCTGGTCGAGCAAAGCCGATTGTCCCCAGGTCCGGCCGAGGTTGCCGAAGTAATCGGCGGCAAGCAGTCCAGTGCCTCCCATGATGGATACGCCGAAGAAGGCGTGGAAGCCCATCGTGGCGAGCAAGAGAAGCAGCCGCATCGGGTAGGGCGCACGACGCGGCAGCGGGTCCGTGCCGATCATGGTGAGGACGAAGATGTAGCCGGTGAGCAGGAAGTGCAGGTTCATCAGTTCGTGGCCCACGTGCTCACGCATCGCCCAGCCGAACGCGTCCGAGAAGTAGAACAGGACGATCGAACCGGCAAAGTTCGCCGCGGCGAAGAGCGGGTGGGTCACCACTTGGGAGAACTTCGAGTGCACGAACACCAGGAGCCATTCACGAAGGCCACGGGAGCCATCTCCGCGTGATCCCTCGCCGCGCGACGGCAGGGCCCGCAATGCCAACGTCACCGGGGAACCCAGGACCAGGAACAGCGGCGCCACCATCGTCAACGCCATGTGGTCCACCATGTGGGCGGAGAACAGTATGCGGCCGTATACCGACGGCGGTCCGGACGTGATGTAGGTCAGGACGAGCAGGCCGATCATCCAGTTCACCGCACGGAACCACGACCAGGAGTCACCGCGGCGACGGACCTTGGCCACGCCAAGGATGTAGCTCGCCGCGCCGAAGAGGGCCACAGCCACCCAAAGCCAGTCGAAGCGCCACTCGGTCAACCATCGCGCGGGCGTCAGTTCGGGCGGCAGCTCGTAACCGGACAGGATGAAGGCCGGCGAGGCGTCGGGCGAGTAGGTGGTGGGCAGCGGCGGTGCCGAACTGGCCAGCGCGACGGCGAGTCCCGACGTCGCGCCCATCACCAGAAGTTCAACCAACACCAGCTGCCACAGCACGCGGCGCGTGGTCATCGACTTGCGGCCCAGCTGCGGGATCACCCACTGGCGGTGCATGAAACCGATGCCGCCGAGGACAACGGTGGCAAGCGCTTTCGCCAGGATGATCTGCCCATAGGGGGTGCCAACCAAGGCCGAAAAACTGGTCACACGAATGCTCGCGTTCACGACGCCCGAAGCGAAGACCAGCACGAAGGCGAAGCCGGCCAACGCGGAGAACCGGCGCAGGGTCTGCTCAGTAATGTCCTTGGTGCCTGTTGCCTTGGAACCTCGCAGGAGGCTCGAGAGGACCGCAAGCATGATGATGCCGCCCACCCAGGTGGACACGCCCACCAAGTGAAGGCCGAGCGAATTGATGGCGCCCTCGTGGTCGTTGGAACTCGCGGAGTGCCCGATCAGCGCACTCGGGATTAGTCCGCCCAGGGCCAGGACGAGCGTCAGCGCTAGTCCCGCCAGCGAGCGGACGCCGAACAGCGCCGTCGTGACAATCGCAGCGATGATCGTCACGGCGAGCCACGCCTGGCCCGTCTGGATGTCCGTCATGAAGTAGACGAGGGATGCAGTGAACTGCGCGTCCCCGGAGAGGCTCTGCCCGGCCACATCCGAGTACGTCAACACAAGGACAGCGACGGCGGAGAGCGTCCAGGCAGCGCCTGCTGCTGCCGCTACGGCCAACGCACGCGTGAACGCCGGGTGTTCCGGGGCGTCATCGCCCCTGGATCGGGACAGGTGCTTGGGAAGGATAACGACGGCGAAGATCAGCCCGCCGATCACAGTCGCCAAGGAGACGTTGTGAATGGCTTTGGCGGCGGGCAGCCCCCAGCGGACCAAGGCGCCCGGGTCAGAGACTTGGCGCGCGGCCGAGGCGCCGGAGAAGATCAATGCGCCCGCTAGAGCCAGGAAGAGCGCAGCGAAGCCCGCAAGCTGCCACGGTAGGGAGATCCCCTCCACGGCAGCGCCTGCCTTCATTCCCGGCTTGGAAGCGGGCGAGGGGGCAGTGGAGGGAGTTTTGGCTGATGGCACCTATCCATTGTCCGCTAACGTCGGCGGCGCGGCGAATCGAGCGGGTTAAAGCAGAAAGGCGGCAACCCGCAGGTTGCCGCCTTTCCTAGGCGTTCGCCGAAGTGTCTTACTTCTTGGCGACAGCTGCCTTCAGCTTGGAGCCGGCGGTCAGCTTGACGCTGTGGCCAGCGGCGATCTGGATGGTCTCGCCGGTCTGCGGGTTGCGGCCCGTGCGAGCTGCGCGGTCGGTGCGCTCGATGGCGAGCCAGCCCGGAATGGTGATCTTCTCGCCAGCGGCGACGGAAGTCTCGAAAACTTCGAACAGGGCATCGAGCACGGAGTTGACTGCAGCCTGGCTGGTGCCAGCCTTGCCAGCTACCTCGGAAACCAGTTCGCTACGGTTCTTAGCCATTTGTGTCCTCCTGGACTTTACGATTTTGGAGCCCACACACGGCATGCGTGCGAGCCACTGTTCGAAAACTTACCAGCTTGGGAGGACTCGGCCAGCAAATTCCGCGTGTTTCCGCGCTTTTTTGACCAAATTCACCCTATTTCGGGCGCTTTTGGGGGTCAATTCCGCCGCGGGCGAACTCCCGAACCCCCGACGCTCGCTCACTTATAGGGGGTTTTGAGCGGACGCTCGCTCACATATGCCGGCTCCCGGCGGGACGCCCGCTCACGTATGGCGGGTCCCGGCGGGACGCTCGCTCACTTATGGCGGCTCCCGGCGGGACGCCCGCTCACATATAGCGGCTCCCGGCAGGACGCCCGCTCACATCATGTGAGCGGGGGTCCGGGGAAACC
>NZ_JARVRI010000035.1:0-72484 GCF_030209785.1 Arthrobacter sp. efr-133-TYG-120 | reverse complement strand
TCCGCAAGATCCACGAACTGAACCCCGGCACCGGCGTCGAACTGCTCATCCCCGACTTCTCCGGCAAACCCGAACACATCAGCGCGATCTGCGACTCCGCCCCCGAAGTCTTCGCGCACAACGTCGAAACCGTGCCCCGGATCTTCAAGCGCATCCGCCCCGCGTTCCGCTACGACCGCTCCCTGGACGTCATCACCCAGGGCCGCGCCCACGGCATGGTCACCAAATCCAACCTGATCCTGGGCATGGGCGAAACCCGCGAAGAGATCTCCGAAGCCCTGCGTGACCTGCACGCCGCGGGCTGCGACCTGATCACCATCACCCAGTACCTGCGCCCCTCCGAACGGCACCTGCCCGTGGACCGCTGGGTCAAACCCCAGGAATTCGTCGAGCTCGCCACCGAAGCCGAGGAAATCGGCTTCCTCGGCGTCATGTCCGGCCCCCTGGTCCGCTCCTCCTACCGCGCCGGACGCCTCTGGGCCACCGCGATGCGCAAAAAAGGCCGCGAGATCCCCGCCCATCTGGCCCACATCGCCGAAGGCATCCAGGACTCCGGCACCACCCGCCAGGAAGCCCGCACCCTCCTCGCACACCACGCGACGGCCTGATCCGCAAGGAGCCAGCATGTTCCCCACCCGGATTGAAATCATTCCCTCAGCCGGAATCGTTGAGAAAGTCCAGGCAGCGGTACCGCTTTCCACGACGCTCACCGTGACCTGCCTGCCCCATCACGGGATCGAGCGGACCATGGAGGCTTCCATCAAGCTCAGCCTCCTTGGCTACACCGTGATTCCGCACCTCTCGGCACGTGGGCTGGAGAGCCGGGCGCAACTCTCCGGTATCCTCCGGGACTGCGAGGCCGCCGGGATCAGTGAGGTTTTCGCCATCGGTGGCGACGGAGCCCAAGGTGCCAGCCCCTACCGATCGTGCCTTCCCCTCTTGGCGGATATCGCCGAGTACACCGGTGGCAGCATCACGGCGGGCATCGCCGGTTATCCCGAGGGACATCCTTCCGTGAGCGGGCTCGACTTGCTGGACGCCTTGTTGGCCAAACAACACTTGGCCACGCACGTTGTCACGCAGATGTGCTTCTCCGCCCCGACGATCCTCGACTACGCAGCACTCCTGCGCCGGGAAGGCGTCGAGCTGCCGGTGTGGGCAGGCGTGGCCGGGGCCGTTCCCCGGACCAAACTGCTGGCCCTGGCAGCCCAGATCGGCGTCGGGACGTCCGTGAAGTTCCTCAGCAATAAAGGAACCCTTGCCCGGAAGCTTCTAGGCGGGGACAAGTACTCACCGGAAGGCCTCGTTTCCGAGATCATGGCGCACCCGGATGGCATCTCGGGAATCCATCTTTACAGCTTCAACCGACTGGACATGCCCATCTGGGAACGAAGCGACCTCCCCGATCCTGAGGCCAGCGAGGCAGCATCCGCGTAATCTGGCACCGCCTAGGTCCTGGGGACCCCTAGCTCCCCGGGACCGAAATCGCCGCGACCGTCTTTTGGTTGTCATCGCGCAGTTCCACGCCCGAAATCCCGGCGAGCTGGACCGGCGTCGCACCCGTGACCTTGATGTGGCCACTGGACGTCGCGGTCCATCCGCACGCCATTTCCTCCGTGCCGTCGCGGCCCTTGACCCACAGGTACATCGTGCCTTGCGCCGGCATGCTGCGGCCTTCCAGCTGAAGCTCGGTCCCCCACGCCTTCCTGACGAGCCCCACGGTGAGCTGCAGGCCATTGTCTGTCTGCACGGAGTAACTGGCGTCAGGCTTGGGTGGCTGGTTCAACACGGGCCCTGCCAGTACGCCCAAGCCAAGGCACGCCGCGGCGACGGCACCCACCAGGGCCGCCCACCGGCGTCGGGATTTCCGCCGCCGTGCCGCCATCTTCAGGAGGATCGGCTGCGGGAGCGTTTCCGTGAAAGCCCCTGTAAGTGGGCGGGCGTCGGAAGGGGCAGCGGTAGAGGGCTCGACGGCGGGGCGCCCGGCGGCGAGCGCGACGGCGTCGGGCACGGGGACGGCGTCGAGGAGGGCGGGGAGGCTCTCCAGCTCGCCCAACTCGAGCCGGCAGTCAGCGCAGCTCGCCAAGTGCTCCTCGAAAATCCGGGCCTCGGCAGGCTCGAGTCCGCCGAGCAAGTAGGCGCCCAGCAATTGGTGAAGTCCGGTTTCGTTCACCGCTGCACCCCCATTTCGTCGAGAATCGTGCGGAGCGCCCTCACGGCGTAGAAGGCCCGGGACTTCACTGTGCCGCTGGGGATGTTGAGCCTCAACGCGGCCTCGTTCACCGTGAAACGTTCATAATGCAGTGCTACCAGGACCTCCCGGTGTTCGGTGCTGAGCCTCAGGAGCGCCTCCTCCATGAGGACCCGGTTGAGGAGCTCGTCCACCCGTTCGGTGGCCTCCTCCGGATCCGCCATGTCGCGTTCGGCAGCCTCTGCCGGGCGCCGCTGGGCCTTGCGGTAGTTGTCGATGATGACGTTGCGGGCAGTGCGGAACAAATAGCTACGCAGGCTGCCGGTGATCTGCGGGGCGTGCTGCCACACGCGAAGGATGGTTTCCTGGACTACGTCCTCAGCCAAGTGCGCGTCCGGCGTGCAGCTCAGCACGAAGCGGCGCAGGGCCGTGCCGTGGTCGCGGTAGATCGCGGCCACTACATCCTCGTCGAGCGGCATCGGCGCCTCCTTGGTGCTCGGCTTCCCCTTCTCCTGCGATACGACGTGCCCGCCACGAAAAAGGTTCAAGCCCCCTGAACCATTCTTCACCCGACGGCGTCGTACGGGTTAGCTTCCGGCACGTCCACGGCCGGTCGACCCGAAGGAGCAAACCATGAAGAAGCAACTCGGCACCGGGCTCGGCATCCTTGCTCTGGCCATCGCCCTCACTGGCTGTGGAGGAAGCCCCGGCTCGTCGTCATCTTCGAGCGCCACCAGTCCCAGCCCCGCGGCGTCGAGTTCAAGCGCTCCGGCGTCGAGCACTCCTGCTGGCGCGGCGGAACTGAAGACGGCGTCGTCGAGCGTCGGCGAGAGAGTGGTCGCGGCGAACGGCAAGAGCGTCTACGTCTTCGCGAAGGACGTCAAGGATTCCGGCAAGAGCGCCTGCACCGGCGGCTGTGCCACCAACTGGCCGGCAGTGACAACGACGTCGGCCAAACCGGCGGTTGACGGGGTGAGCGGAACCATCGGCACCATCCCCACGGCAGACGGCAAGATGCAGATCACCATCAACGGGATGCCTATCTACTTCTACTCCAAGGATGAAGACTCCAGTGACACCTACGGACAAGGCGTGGGTGGCGTGTGGTTCATGGTCAGCCCGTCCGGTTCCATGTTGACCCCTAGCAGCACCCCAAGCAGCACCCCAAGCAGCAGCACACCAAGCGGGAGCAGCATGGGCTACTGAAACCGTCGCTCACGTTTGCACCCCAAACGGCAAACGCTCGCTCAGATCTTTCCGGACCAGCCGGAAGATCTGAGCGGGCGTTTGTCCAAAAGGCCTCAAAGGTGAGCGGGCGTCCGCCCCAGATGCCCTAAAAGTGAGCGGGCGTCTTAGGCGTCTTCGAACGCTTCAGCGTCCTCGAACTCCACCGCGGCGATGATCTCCTTCGTCTCGGGGTGGATCATGAAGGCTTCGTCGTCCTCTTCGATCATGATGTAGTTGCCGTGGTCCGTGGCAAAGTGCCAGGCGAGGATCGTCTCGCCGTCGTACTCGTAGTTGGGATCGCCCATGGTGATCTTCTCCAGCCGGTAGCCGGCAACATCGCACAGTTCGCGGATGATGAGCTCGAATTCGGGGGCGTTCTCGAGTTCGGCTTCGGCCGCCTCGGCCTGGCGCTCTTCGAGGTTCGGGATGAGGGCTACACGCTCGGCGATGTGTGCCTTGAGCTGCTCCTCGTCGAGGTAGAGCACACCGTCCTGGCTGCGGAGCCACGCTGCGTTGAGTTCGATGATGTCTTCGGTCTCCAGGAGGGATTCGAATTCGCCGTCGAGGGCCTCGAGCTCGGCAACGGCTTCCGGTGCCACCTCGGACTCGTCAAGGTCGCCGTCCAGGTAGGCCTCGGCGTCCTCCTCGGACAGCGCGTCGAAAGCTGCGGCGGTGCGGTTGAACAGCTCGAGGTGGCCCTTGGCGCCCATTCCTTCAAGGCCTTCGCGGACAAACGCATCCACCTCTTCGCGTTCCGGGACCGTGAAGACGTACTGGGCGAAACCGCCCGCGAGTGCCTGTGTCAGGTAGTAGTCCACAAAGTAGCTGCGCAGGGCGTTGGTAGCGATTTCCTCGTGGTTGAGGAGCTCCTCGTACATCTCGTTGACCACGGTGACGTTCGCGTCCACAACGTCTGCGTTGTCGGCCTCGATGCTGTCCTTCGTCAGAACGACGGGGTTCTCATTGCTGGTCATGGGATTTCCTCACTGCTGGGAAGCTTGTGCTGCTCCGGACCCTTTCAACGTACGCGGGGGCAGTTGTCGGGCAAGCTAGGCAGAGGTGAACGTCCGGCAAAGTTTCAGGGCTGCTGCGTGGGCCCTAGGATTCATAGATAGCCTCCTGCCGAAAGTAGCCTTAACGAATGCCTTCCCACTCAGACGATTCCTGGGAACTGGCGATTCAGACACCCGCCATTAACGACCGTTCCCTCGCGGCCGGCCTCGCCTATGCCATGGGAAGCCGGGTCAGCGGCATCACCTTCGACTCCGCCACGGGCCTGATGATGGGCAAGGTCAGGGGCAGCGGCCCGTCACCGTATTCGACGTCGGCCAAGCTGGTCCGCAAGCCCGGAGGCTGGAGCTGCACCGTGGGCGTGTGCAGTTGCCCCGTCCGCAAGGACTGCAAACACGTGGCCGCCCTTCTCTTCGCCGCCGAAGACCATCCCGCAGTGCGGGCACAGCTGCTCAGCGCGCCCGCGTTCGGACAGACGGCCCAAACAGGGGGAATCGTGCAGCGGCCGGCCTGGGAACAGGCGCTCAGCAAGCTCATCGCCACCCCGGGGACCGCACCGCAAGGCCAGGGCCTCCCCTTGGCACTGGCCTTCGAAGTGGAAGAACCGGCCCCGCACTTCTCCTACACAGGCCGGCGGGATCCGCTCCGCAGCGTGCGCCAGCTCAAGGCCCGCCCAGTGATGATGGGAGCCAAGGGCAAGTGGATCCGGGGCGACGTCTCCTGGACCAACCTGAACTACCTCGGCTACAAGCGCGAGTTCAACGAAGCCCATATCGACTGGATGCAGAACTTCCTCGCCGCGCATTCCACCGCGGACTACCGGCAGCTCACTTCCAGCATGTGGATGCTGCTCAACGAATTCGCCGGCAAGAACCTGTGGAGCCTGCTCGCCGAAGCCTCGAAGGTCGGAGTTTCGCTCATCCACTCCGGCGGGACCGAGCCGGTCCGCATTGCCGCGGAGCCCGCCGTCGTCGGGCTCGACCTTAGCCGGCCCGACGACGGACTGCAGCTGTCGCCGTCGGTGACCTTGGGCGGGGACGCCCTTGATCCGGCGGCCTTGGGCTTGATCGGCCGCCCGGCGCATGGATTGTTCTTCACGGGTCCCGGCGAGGGGCACTTGCCCGGCGTTTCGGCCCCCGCTAACCTCATCACGCTGGCCCCTTTGGAGGGCGGCGAGTCGCAGGAACTCCTCGATTTCGTCATGGGCGCGTCCCGGCTCCAGATCCCGGCGAAGGACGAAGAACGATTCCTCACGGCGTTCTATCCGAAACTCAAGCAGTCCACGCGGGTCACGGCAGCGGACCATTCCGTCGAGTTGCCGGTCCTCGCCGTGCCCACGCTGTCCTTGCTGGCGAACTACGGCTCCGACCACCGCGTGCGGCTGCACTGGGAATGGCACTATAAAGCCGGCAAGCTCGTGACTGCCCAACCCCTCTGGCGGCACCCTGACGACCACGGCTATCGCGACGACGCCGAAGAAGCCCGGATCCTGGAGACCCTGGGCCGGCCTTGGGAGGTGGTTGCCGCGCTGGGCGAATCGTCGAGCGGCGGATGGGGGGCTCCACGCCTCGCGGCCTCGGTGGCGCTGGATGGGCTGGACACCCTGGCCTTCACCGAGGAGGTGCTGCCCCGGCTCCGCGAGCTGCCCGACGTCGTCGTGGACACCTCCGGCGAGATCGCCGACTACCGCGAGGCCACCGAGGCTCCCGTCGTCTCCATTTCGACCAAGGCAACCGACAGCCGCGACTGGTTCGATCTTGGCATCGTCATCACGCTCGAGGGCGAACCCGTGTCCTTCGCGGCCGTGTTTTCCGCCCTCGCGGCCGGCCAGAGCCGGATGTTGCTGCCGAGCGGCGCCTACTTCTCGCTGGACCTGCCCGAACTGCACCAACTCCGCGCGCTGATCGACGAGGCCAGGTCCTTGCAGGACAACCCGGACCGGCACGGCACCCTGCAGATCAGCCGTTTCCAGGCCGGGCTCTGGGATGAGCTCGCGCAATTGGGGATCGTCGACGAGCAGGCGGCAGCATGGCGGGAGGCCGTGGGCGGATTGCTCGACGACGGCGTGACCGGGCTGCCGCTGCCGGGCTCGCTCGACGCCGAGCTGCGCCCGTACCAGTTGGAGGGATTCAACTGGCTGAGTTTCCTCTACCGCCACAGCCTGGGTGGCGTCCTGGCCGACGACATGGGCCTCGGCAAGACAGTGCAGGCGATTGCCTTGATGTGCGCGGCGAAGGAGCAGGCTGAGTCCGGCGCCGGAGGCACCGCGGGCGGCAGCGCCCCCTTCCTGGTGGTGGCGCCCACCAGCGTCGTGGGTAACTGGGCCGCGGAAGTGCAGCGCTTCGCCCCCGGTTTGAGCATAAAGACCGTGGGAGAGACCTTCGCCAAGAGCGGCGCGGATCCGCAGGAATCCATGGCGGGCATCGACGTCGTCATCACCTCGTACGCGCTGTTCCGGATCGACTACGAAGCCTACGCCGCCAAGGAATGGGCCGGACTGATGCTCGATGAAGCCCAGTTCGTCAAGAACCACCAGTCCAAGGCCTACCAGTGCGCCCGGAAACTCCCGGCATCCTTCAAGCTGGCCATCACGGGAACCCCGCTTGAGAACAACCTCATGGAGTTCTGGGCGCTGACCTCGATCGTCGCACCGGGACTTTTCTCCAGCCCGCGCCGCTTCGCGGAGTACTACCAAAAGCCGGTCGAAAAGAACGGCGACAAGGCCCAGCTCGCCAAGCTCCGCCGTCGGGTCCGTCCCCTGATGATGCGCCGCACCAAAGAGCAAGTCATCAAGGACCTGCCGCCCAAGCAGGAACAGGTGCTCGAAGTGGTGCTCAACCCGCGGCACCAGAAGGTGTACCAGACCCACTTGCAGCGGGAGCGTCAGAAGATCCTTGGGCTCATCGACGATGTCAATAAGAACCGCTTCACCATTTTCCAGTCGCTCACCCTGCTGAGGCAGCTGAGCCTGGACGTCTCCCTGGTGGACGAGTCCTTGTCAGCCGTGCGCTCGTCCAAGTTGGATGTGCTGTTCGAACAGCTGGAGGACATCGTCGCCGAGGGGCACCGGGCGCTCATCTTCAGCCAGTTCACGGGGTTCCTGGGCAAGGTCCGGGAGCGGCTCGACGCGGAGGACATCGAGTATTGCTACCTCGACGGCAGCACCCGGAACCGGGCCGACGTCGTGAGCGAATTCAAGAACGGCGCAGCGCCCGTGTTCCTCATTTCCTTGAAGGCCGGCGGGTTCGGCCTGAACCTGACCGAGGCCGACTACGTGTTCCTGCTGGACCCGTGGTGGAACCCAGCTTCCGAAGCACAGGCCGTGGACCGCACCCACAGGATCGGGCAGGCGAGGAACGTCATGGTCTACCGATTGGTGGCCAAGGACACCATCGAGGAAAAGGTCATGGCGCTCAAGACCAAGAAGTCGCAGCTGTTCGCGGATGTCATGGAAGGCGACGCCCTGGCCGGTGGCGCGCTGACGGCGGAGGACCTGGCGGGGCTGTTTGCGGAGTAGGGCCGCGCCTGCGGCGGAGAAACGACCACGGCAAAATCGACGTCGCCGCTAGCATGTATTCAAATTTTGACGATCGTTACAAACACGGCATCCCACCGACTCTAGGTCATGAAACACGCTCAAGGCAATGACTTTCCGGATGTTTACGAAGTGCCCGCGCCGGCATCAAAACTTCTTTCTTGGTATGCCAAGTGGCGTCAATCCGCCATCCGCTGCCCATTTTGTGCCACGAAGACTCCTGTATTTAAAGGAAACTCTCCAAATCCCCGTTGACGGCAAATTCCAGCTTGGTATACCGTGAGCGAAATCGACGCCCGGTTGACGGGGCGCCATGACGAGGAGGGAAAATTCTCAATGGTTGAGCTGGAATCACATGCCACCCCCAAGGGCTTGGGCTGCGACGCCTGCGGCTACGATGGCGCGGTTGCGGAAGACTCAGGGCTCTTTGGCGGCAAGCGAAGCGTGCCGAAAGGACTGGCTGCAGGCCTCGCTGAACGGGTCCGGCACGACTCTGCCAGTGCGCAGCAACGAGGCCTCGGACCAGACGGACAGCGTGACCAGAACCGCCCGCTAGTCCTCGCGGCAAGTTGGGTTCTTGCCCATCAGCAAGGCGAGTTGGTCCTTCTGCGCGATCACGAAGTAGTTGTGCGCGGCGACCGCATCGAGGCGGTCCGCCCTTGGACCGGTACCACCGACGAGCGAATCGACCTGCAAGGGCAGCTTCTGGTCCCGGGCTTGATTTCAATGCACAGCCACGTGGCGGGCGGCGCCGCCACGCGTGGGTATGTCGAGGGCAACCTCACTCCCATGAGCAAAGGCGCCATTTTGCGCCAGGGCAGGCAATTCCTCAATGCCATGGTGTTGCTCGAGGATCTTCCGGACGAAGACCTCGACACCATGACTGCCCTGAACCTGGCAGAAATCCTCCGCGGTGGCTGCACCACCCAGATTGAAATGTCCAAGGGCTTGAGATCGATGCAGTCCTACGTCCGCGTCGCACGGCAATTCGGAATCCGCGGCTACCCTTCCGGGGCCGTGCCGGGGATGAGGCGGATCCTACCGATCTGGAAACGCGGTGACGACGACCAAAAGTTGTTCAATTCGGTGCCCGAGACACTGGCCGAAATCCAGGAAAACCTCGCCTACGCTCGGACCATCAACGGCGTCGACGACGGCCGCATCCTGCCAATGATGGCGCCAGCGACAAACGCGGTGCACACCCCGGAAACGTTCGCCGCAATGAAGGCTGCAGCCGAAGAGCTGCACGGCCTCCACATTCACCTGCAGGCAGGGTACGGCCGGGCGCCGCAGCCGGACAAAGCTGCAATGAACCGCTTATGGGGCCAGGACGAGATCCCGTGGCTGCACAGCCTTGGCCTCTTCGACGGCTCGGTACGGGTTTTTGGAGCCCACCTTCTCGGAATCGACTTTGAGCGCGATCTTCCGCTGTTGGCCAATCCCAGTTTCACTTTCGCCAACTGTCCTTCAGGCACCGGCGCAGGTGTCACACCCGCACAGTGGCCCTGGCCGGAAGTTCTCGGAGCAGGCGTCAACTCCGGCATCGGCCTGGATACGCACTCGAACGACTACATCGAAAACCTCAAGATGGCTGTTATCTACGGTCGGATCAGGGCGGATTTCCTCGGCGATTCAACCCCGGTACCCATGGTCCGGCCGTCCATCTGGACAGCCGTGGAAGCCGCGACGCTGGGAGGCGCCCGGGGCCTGGGACGTGAAGACCTTGGCCGGATCGCAGTCGGCGCGAAAGCTGACCTGACCAGCATCGATGTCAGCGGTCTGTTGGTTGGGGTAGGGACGGTTCCGCGGGAACCGCTCAATCACCTGATGTACGCAAACGGACTCTCCGTCAAGAACGTCATGACGGACGGTCACTGGCAAGTCCGCAACGGCGCACTCGCGGTGGTTGACGAGGCCAGGCTTGTCCGCGAGGCAGGCAAGGTAGTCCAGCGCATCTGGGACCAGATGGCCGCCGACGGCGTCTTCGTCGAGGAACCTCGCAGCGACCTGATCCCAGCTGCCGCCTCGTAGCGTCTCCGGGCACCCCCAACGCATTTCTCCCCAGCCCGCTTGTCCGGGCTGATCTTCCTTTCATCTTTTGCCCGCGTTTGTTCCCGTTCATCACAAGTAGGAGAAAAATCAATGAAGAACTTTGCTCCCCGGGTACCAAGTCTCTGGAGAAAAGTCGCGATCGCCGCGGTTCTTGCCTCTACCCTCGCCGGCACTGCCGCCTGCGGAGGTTCAGGCCAGGCCTCATCGCCCCAAACGAACAGCGCCGATACTTCCCTCACGGCCCTGGTGCCAGCTGACATCAAGGCCAAAGGCACCATCACGGTCGGAACCCAGCCGGATTTCGAACCGGCCAACTTCACCCCCATCGGCGAAAACGGCGTCAAGGGGTTCAACATCGACCTCATGGATGCCATGGCCGCCAAGCTCGGCCTGAAGATCAGTTACCAGAAAGTGCCCTTCGACCAGCTGCTGGTCGGCGTCCAGACCGGCAAGTTCGATGCCTCCATCGCCGGAATGACCGACCGGAAGGCCCGGCAGGAGAATGTCGACTTTGTCGACTACCAGGTTGCGGGCACGGTCTTTATGGTGGCCAAGGGAAACCCGAAGAAGATCACGGGTGAGCCCGACGGCGGTTGCGGCATCAAGATCGGCGGAGTCAAGGGCAACGACGACGAGCGCTTGGTGGGGATCATGGCCAAAGCCTGCACTGCTGCAGGAAAGCCTGCACCCGAGCTCGTTACCTTCCCGACTGGCAGCGACAAGAACCTGGCGTTGACTTCAGGCCGCGTGGACGCCATGTTTTGGCCGGACATGGCCGTATCGGTCATCAACCGGGAAACCCAGGGGAAGCTCGAATCAGTGCCGGTGAACTTCGAGCCCAAGGTCTTCCTCGGCATGATCTTCAATAAGCAGAACCCGCAATTGCGGGATGCCTTCCTGAAGGCAACGGAGGCCATGCACGCTGACGGCAGCTACGACGCAATCCTGAAGAAGTGGGATGTCACTGTGATCGACCTGCCAAAGCCAGGCGTCAATCTCGCAACGTCTTAGTCATTACCGGAGTGCGGTCTTCCACGACGGACCGCACTCCGGATTCCAGTTCCGCAAAGAAGGACACCACATGCGTACGAAAACAACACTCCCGCCGTCGGGTGATCTCCGCCATGATCGTTGACGGCCAGGTGGCACCGACGCACGACAACGTCGGGAAGCCTCCCTTCACAGTTCTTGATCCAACACACGTGCAGGACGGCCAGGTGGCCGGAATCCAGGCCAAGCGCCGGAAGCCCTACGGGCAGATGGCGAGCGGGGCAGTCATTGTGGCGATTGCCGCGCTCTTCATCTGGTCCCAGGCGGCAAATGAGAATCTGGACTGGTCCAGCGTCGGCGAGTTCATGTTCCACCCTGTCATCTTCAAAGGCATCGCAGTCACGCTGGAACTTTCGGTCTTCAGCATGTTGATCTCGGTGGTCCTGGCTTTCGGCGTGGCCCTCATGTGCCAGAGCCGGAACCGGCTCGCGGCGATTGTTGGCCGGGTCTACGTGTGGTTCTTCCGCGGGGTGCCGCTCCTGGTCCAGATCCTCATCTGGTTCAACCTGGCGGTGCTCTTCCCGAAGATCCTCGGCGCCGACACCAACCAGCTGATCTCTGGATTCACCGCGGGTCTCTGCGCACTGTCCCTGGCCGAATCGGGCTACATGGCTGAAATCATCCGTGGCGGCATTCTGTCAGTCAGCAAGGGGCAGACGGACGCCGGCCTCAGCATCGGCTTGACTCGGGGACAGGCTTTGCGAAGGATCGTGCTACCGCAGACCATCCGGGTCATCATTCCTCCGACGGGAAATCAGTTCATCGGCCTCCTCAAGGCCAGCTCCTTGGTTTCTGCCATCGGGGGAAGCGATCTGTTGACGCAGACCCAGCTCATCTATGGCCAGAATTTCAAAATTGTGCCGCTGCTCATTGTGGCCACGGTCTGGTACCTCATCCTTGTCAGCGTCGCCAGCATCGGCCAGTATTTCCTGGAACAAAAGTTCAACCCCGACGGCGCCGCAGCCGGCGGGTCGTTCCGGGAACTCATCCGCAGGAATCTCCTGTTGCGAAACCGCTCCGATCTTTCCCGAAAGGCAGTCCAGCCATGACCATTGCTCCAGCACAGGTACCACTCATGGTGATCGACGGCGTCCACAAATGGCTTGGCAAGAACCACATCCTTCGCGGCGTGAACATCGCCGTGGCATCCGGTGAAATCGTTTGTGTCCTTGGCCCTTCAGGCTCCGGAAAGAGCACGCTACTTCGCTGCATCAACGGTCTGGAGGCCATTGAGTCCGGGACCGTTGAAATCGGCGGAGACCGCGTCGGATACAAGGTTCACAAAGGACAGTTGTTCGAACGCACCGAACGGGAATCGGCCAGAATGCGACGGCGGATAGGGATGGTGTTCCAGCACTTCAACCTTTTCACGCACATGACAGCACTGGAGAACGTCAGTTATGGCCCGCGACGGGTGCTCGGGCTGTCCAAAGCCGAGGCCAGGGAGCAAGGACTGGACGCCTTGGGGAAGGTCGGTCTGAAAGACAAGGCCGGGTCCTACCCGGCGCAACTTTCCGGCGGTCAGCAGCAGCGCGTTGCCATCGCCCGGTCCCTGGCCATGAAACCCGAGGTGATGCTCTTTGACGAACCCACCAGCGCACTGGACCCTGAGTTGGTCGGCGATGTCCTTCAGGTCATGAAACGCGTTGCCGAAGAGGGCATGACCATGGTTGTGGTCACCCACGAGATCGGGTTCGCCCGCGAAGTCGCCGACCGGGTGATATTCATGGACGAAGGACGGGTCATCGAATCCGGACCGGCAGCACATGTCCTGGACAATCCTTCCCACGAACGCACCGCCAATTTCCTGCGACACGTCAGATGACGCGGACTGCTTCCGCGTACATCCACATCCGGGACCGGATCATCAGCGGCGAGCTGACGCCGGGAACATGGCTTCGAGAACGGGAACTCTCTGCTGAATTGAATGTGTCACGGGTCCCAGTGCGGGAGGCGCTCCTGCAACTTGAGGCAGATGGCTTCACCACGACGGGTCCGCGTCACGGAGCGGTCGTCAGGCAAATGACGATCCAGGATGTCGATGAAGTCTTTGACATCCGGCTCAGCATCGAGGTTTCAGCCGCGAGCATTGCTGCCCACCAGGTGGGGGCGGGGGCCAGCCCCGATCGCCTGCTGTCGGTCCTCGCTGACGCTGAGGCTCTCGTATCCAACCACGACGAGGACCTCAGGGCCAGCACCAACGTGGCCATCCACGACGAGATCTTCAGCCTGACAGGCAACGAACTCCTGACCACCGTGATCCGCCCGGTCGCGAACCGCATGCGGTGGCTCTTCGGAAACGTCGTCCAGCAGGATCCCGAGCAACTTTGCCGGGAACACCGCGCACTGTGCCAGGCGATCTGCGCCGGGCAAGCCGAGCTCGCCTCCGCGCTGGCCATTGCCCACATCGAACACAGCCGCGGACCCGCCATTTCGCAGTTGGAGGGGAAGCTTCCCCTCCGCCGTTCTCCAGCTGTCGTGGACGGCCGGACGCCGGGCGGCCGCCGGGAGCGCTGAGGGCGTCCGGCGGTTTCCCGCTTCCTGTATCACCCCCTCGGCATATCGGGATCCTAACGGCCGTCATTTGATGTATACAATTGAACGCGGCCAGAGCAATACAGCGTCGCCGAAGGGGGAACCGTGGAGGGCACCGAAGCACAGTCAGAGACGCACGCAAGCATCGATAGAACTGTGGAATGGGTGGACACCGACGCGTCGGGCCATCAACACAACTCCGCAATCATGCGCTGGGTCGAGGCCGCCGAGGCAGAGCTTTTCCGCAACCTGGCGCTTCCGGAGTACTTCCCGAGTGCTCCTCGAGTGCAACAAGTGGTCAATTACACGGCCAAGCTGTGGTTTGGCCAACGAGTGACGGCAACCGTGAAGATCCAGAAGCTCGGGCGAACCTCCATGACCCTTGCCTTCGAGGTCTATGGCCACGCACATCCAAACTCGCCGGGCGGACTGGCTGCACATGGGACATTGACCACTGCCCACGTGCCAGCGGGCTCAGCTTCAGCCCAGCCGTGGCCGGAACGGATCCGGCAGGCGGCTGGCGTAGCGGTCCCGAACAGTCCGGGGCTCTGAACCATGATGGACATGCCCGCTCCCCCGGTACGTCACCAGCAGCTGATCGTCACGATCTATGGTCTTTATGGCCGCAGTTCGGGCGATGCCCTCCCCGTCTCTGTGCTGATTTCAATGCTGGGCGACCTGGGCTATGACGCGCCCGGGGTTCGTTCCTCCGTCTCGCGGCTGAAGGCCAAGGGTGTCCTGAAAAGTGTTCGCCTGGACGGCGTCGCCAAATACGAACTATCCGACACCGTCATTGACGTCTTCCGCGAGGGCGATCGAAGGATCTTCGCAGCCGATCGCTCCACCGAGCTGGAAGCCTGGGTCCTCGCGGTGTTTTCCGTCCCCGAATCAATGCGGAACCGTCGGCACCAACTACGCTCCGAGCTGTCCGGGCTCGGTTTTGGATCCGTCGCCTCAGGGGTATGGATCGCGCCGGCCCGAGTCCTTGAACAGGCCCGTGAGCGGCTTGCATCGCGGGGTCTCATCCAGTTTGTGGACTTCTTCCGGGGCGACTATCTGTTTGAGGGCCCCATGCCCCCGAAGGTGGCCGAATGGTGGGATTTGAAGGCCATCGACGAGCAATTCGCCGAATTCCTGGACCTCTACGAAGGCGCCGGAAATCTTTGGGCCGGACTGGTCGGGGATGATCCCGAGGCCGCCTTGGCCAACTCGACCGCGGAACTGCGCCGGGATGCTTTCCGCTACTACATTCCCATGCTGACTCTGTGGCGCCGCTTCCCGTACCGGGACCCTAACCTGCCGCTGGAATTCCTCCCGAAGGACTGGCGCGGACCTGCGGTTCGCGAGACGTTCCAGGCGGTTCATCGCCTGGCCGCACCCCTAGCCGCGGCCCACGCGCACGAACTCATCCACGGCAATGCGGATCTGGTGGCACCCTAACGCGTTGCCCGGCCTACCAGGGAGCGATCGGATGGACCCCGATATGCCGCCCGTCCTTGTCGCACAGGTGACCCATCCGCTTTGGCGTATCCAGAGCGACCATCCGTTCGGTCACGTTCATGGTTGGCATCCGTGAACCCAAAGCCGTCTCCAAGCGCTGGATTTCTCCGAGGTTGCGTACCCAGAAAGTCGCATAGACATTGGCCTCGCCTGTCACTGCGGCGACCAGGCGGCATGCCGGCCAGGCCGCGAGCTGTTCACAGATGAAATCGACGTCCTTGGCCGGCGCCTTGGCGAGCAACGAGGCCTGGATGGGCCACCCGGCCAGCGACCGTGCAATATCGCAACGGAAAGTCACCCCACCCGAGGCCACCAGTCTTTCGACCCGCCGGCGCGCGGTTGCCGTGCTGCAATCCGTCGCCTACGCCAGCTCAATCCACGTAAGCCGGCCGTTTCTGACGAGCAGATCGAGCAAGCTGCGATCCAGCATGTCCAGTCGCGTCGTGTAGTTGGCCGGATTCGCTGACATGGTGCCGTTGTTGATAATCCTCGGACTGAAGACGCAGATGGTGCCCGCCACCTTCGACACCATCCTGCCCGGGCTCAGCAGCGGTAAGTATGACCTGGGAATCTCCGGATTCATAGAAACGACGGAACGCAAGAAGAACGCCGATTTTGTCAGCTACGAACAGGGCGGCACCTCGATCGCGGTTCCGCTCGGAAATCCAAAGAAACTGTCCACGGAGTGGACGACGCTCTGCGGGAAGAAGATCGCAGCCGGCAAGGGCACTATCCAGGGACTGACCATACTGCCCGACTTTGCCGCGAAGTGCGTGGCCGCGGGCCAGCCCGCCATCGACGCGCAGCTGTTCCCCTCCATGAATGACGCCAATCTCGCCCTGAGGTCCGGCCGCGTGGATGGCGTCATGTCGGAGAGCGCATCCATGAGCTGCCAGGCCAAGCTGGCCGGAGACCCCTTCGAGCTTGTTCCCGGCGCGAATCTTAGCCCGGGAATCGCCGGGGCCGCTCTGCCCAAGAATTCCCCGCTCACAGCCGCCGTGCGGGCCGCAATGACCAAGCTGGTCGACAGCCCGGCGTATAGCGCGATCACCAGCAAGTGGAGCTTGCCGGAAAACCACAAGGTCACGGCAGGCCAAGTTGCAGGCAACTAGTCGAAAAGGCCCGGATGCCATCATGATGGGCAATGCCGCACCGGTCCTGGACGAACCAAGAATCGTCAGGACGAAACACATCGGGCGTTGGACAGGGGCTTTGCTCTGTGCAACGCTGGCCGGCCTCCTTCTCCAGTCCGCCCTGACCAATCCACGCTTCGGCTGGGACCAGGTGGCCCTGTTCTTCCGCGACGGCGCGATTGTCCAGGGCATCGGCGTGACCTTGGAACTGACGGTAATCTGCATGGTCCTGGGCGTTGGACTCGGGATCGTGCTGGCCGTCATGCGGATCTCCTCAAACCCCGTGATCAGCTGGATCGCCAGGGCCTACCAGGGCTTCTTCCGTGGCACCCCGGTACTCGTGCAGCTGCTGTTCTGGTTCAACCTGGCCGCCCTGTACCCTTCCATTTCCTTTGGAATTCCAGGTGAAGTCCTCGGGAACCCCCGCCACGAACGTACCCAGGCGTTCCTCGCCTCGGTGCGCTGAGGAGCGGAACCAGCGATATCACTGGCCTACTTATAGGCCTGCCCACCACAAAAGCTCATCTCACGTCCAAGGGAATCACGTATCAATGCACACCAAAAACCACATTTCCGAGGGCAAGCTCGGCCCGTACAGCCATCAGGAGGCACCCCAAGCATACGGCGGGGAAACAGCGTCAATCGCGCTGAAAAGGACCGCAAGAGACGCACTACACCGGGCACAGCGCGACATCGTCGGACTAAGCCATCAGTTGCATGCGAACCCGGAGCTGGCGTTCGCTGAATACGAATCGGCGCGGGCCATCACGGATCTTCTTGAGCGGCACGGATTCGACATAGAACGCGGCATAGCGGATCTCGAAACCGCGTTCGTCGCAACCTCGGGTCATGGCGAATTGGTCGTGGCATTCTGCGCTGAGATGGATGCGCTGCCTGAAGTCGGCCATGCTTGCGGGCACAACGTGATTGCCGCCGCCTCCGTCGCGGCAGCAATCGCCCTAGCCGAGGTCGCTGACAGCGTTGGGGTGTGCGTGAAGGTTTTCGGCACTCCGGCGGAGGAAGCCGGAGGCGGAAAAATCATCATGCTGGAAGCCGGCGCGTTCGATGGCATACATGCGGCCATGATGGTCCATCCCGCTACCAAGGAGTACGCGGATCACCACACGCGGGCCGTAGTCGGGCTTCGCGCAAGCTACACGGGACGCACGGCTCATTCGGCTGCGGCACCCCACGAAGGAATCAACGCCGGCGATGCCGCCACCGTGGCCCAAGTTGCGATCGGTTTGCTCCGTCAGCAGCTTCTGCCGGGGGCGCTCGTGCACGGCATTGTGACCAAGGGAGGTGAAGCGGCCAACAGCATCCCGGGCGCCGCTGAATTGCTCTACGATGCGCGCGCCAACAGCGTCAAGGAGCTGGCCGAGGTCAAAAAGCAGCTCATTGTCTGTTTCGAAGCGGGAGCTGTCGCGACCGGCGCCAGCCTGCACATCACTGAGGAAACAAGGGAGTTTTCCGGGTTCCGGAACGATCAGCCGATGGTCGGTTTTTACCAAGCGAACGCGGAGTCCCTTGGACGCCGCTTTGATGACGAGCCCTTGGAAAAGCGCTTGTCGGAAGCCGCCTCGACCGACATGGCCAACGTCTCACTGGCAATACCGTCAATTCATCCAGTGATCAGGGTGGAAGCCCACGGAGCGTCAAATCACCAGCCGGAGTTTGCCCGCTGGTGCGCCAGCGAGGACGCCGACAAAGCAGCGTTGGAAGGCGGGGCAGCGATGGCGTGGACAGCGATAGACCTTGCCCTGGACACCACGGAACGACGACGGCTCATCACCGTCGGAGAATCTTCCGGTCCGTGCGCCGAAGCAGCGGACTTCTAGCGTTACCTGCCTGAAGGCGTCGGGATTGCCGTCCCGACGCCTTCTCGTCGGCCGATGTCGCCGTCGTCGGTGAACTCAATGACGACGGCCGGACACTCGCCGACACCGTCGCCTCGATCTTGGGCCCGAGCCCCATGGCATGCGTGGAGTTGCGGAGCTCCTGGGAATCAGTCAACAAACGGTCAAATCCCACCTGCACAGGGTCCGCCAGCGCTACGCCGCCTCGGGAATCGACGTGGGCAATGTCCTCAGCCTCCAGGACCGGCTCCGCAAAGACGGTTGGCTGGCCTAACGCCTAGCGCCCAGGGATGACGGCGATGCCTTGGATCTCAATGAGGGCTTCCTTCTGCCATAGCCGCGTGACGCCGATTCCGGCCATGGCGGGGTACTGGGATCCGGCCATTTCACGCCAGATCCTTCCGATCTCGCGGCCGTTGGCCGTGTAGTCGTCAACGTCGGTCAGGTAGATGGTCACGTTGACGAGGTCCTCGGGCTGGCCGCCGGCCTCGCGCAACGTAGTGAGGACGTTCGAAAACGCCTGGGTGAACTGCTCCACGATGCCGCCGGGAACGATGTTCATGTCTTTGTCCAGGGCGGTCTGCCCACCCAGGAACAAGGTGTTTCCGGCGAGCATGCCGTGCGCAAACCCGGATGGCTTGGGGAGCGACTCCGGGTTGATCGTCTTGTGGCTCATGCTGTTCCTCCTCGTTGTGGCAACTGCGAAAACTTTTGGAAAGCCTCTGTGCAGATCATTCCTGCCGTGCTACGTTGAGCATATGTGACGATCGTAAAAAAGTCGACATATGTATTTCGGGAAGCAGTATTTTGAGAAGCAGCAATGGAAGGACAAAACGCATGAAACTCGCCACCCTGCGGACGGCCGGTGGAGGCACGACGGCGGCACTCGCCACGGGCGCCAACTCTTACCTCGCGCTGCCGGCCAGCGACGTCGGGGCGCTTCTTGCCCAGCCGCAGTGGCGAACCATCGTGGAGAAAGCCGTGGCCGCCGGAGGCAACGCCATCGCCGACCCCGACTTCGCTCCGTTGCTTCCGCGGGCAGGCAAAGTCATCTGCTGCGGACTGAACTATGGCGACCACATCCAGGAGATGGGCCGCGATCTTCCCGAATACCCCACGCTCTTCGCCAAGTACGCGGACACCCTCACGGGCCCGGCTGACACCATCCACATCCACGGCAGCAGCCGCGTCGACTGGGAGGCCGAGTTGGCCGTCGTCGTCGGCTCCGAACTCTTCGGCGCGGACGAAGACGAAGCGCGGAAGGCTATTGCCGGATACACAATCGCCAACGACGTCTCCATGCGGGATTGGCAGAACCGCACGCTGCAGTGGTTCCAGGGCAAGGCGTTCGACCGAACGACACCGGTGGGGCCAGTCATGCTGACCGCGGACGAGGCCGACGGCGACTTCGAGGTCCGCGGCTACGTCAACGGCGAACTCGTGCAGCACGGCAACACCAGCACCTTGGTGTTCGGCCCGGCACGCCTGCTCTCCTACATTTCCCATTTCACTACCCTGCGCCCAGGCGACCTTGTCCTGACCGGTACGCCCGGCGGAGTGGGGATGGGTATGACACCGCCGCGCTTCCTGAACGACGGCGACGTCCTCACCACCGAAATCGACGGGATCGGACGGCTGGAAAACAATTTCCGGATCCACGCACCCGTCCCCGCCATCGCCTAGGCCAATACCAACCACTTCAAAGGAGTGACCACCATGAACCCAACCGCAACCGATTACCGCCTCGAAGGCGACAACTCCATCTACGCCCAGCCGGACGGCAAAGTGGTACCCGTCGTCACCCGCGCGGGTGAAGAGGACACCAACACCGCCCAGTCCGGCGACTGCATCCGCGTCTCCGGCGTCAGCATCCAGCACACGCCGGCCACCAAGATCTGGTTCGGGCAGGTCTCCAACGTTCCCGGCTACCGCTCCCTGCCGCACCACCACGGCGAAGCGGAAACCGGCGGCTACGTGCTCCGCGGCCACGGACGCATCTACTTCGGCGAAAACTACTCCGAGTTCCTAGACATGAAGACCGGCGACTGGGTATTCGTCCCGCCGTTCATGCCGCACGTCGAGGCCAACATGTCCATCACCGAAGAACTCGTATGGCTGACCGCGCGCACCCCGGAGAACCTCGTGGTCAACCTTGACGACGTTGCCGACGAGACCCTCGCAGACTTCCGCAGGGCCTGATGGACATGTCCACCGGAACCCTGACGTCGGAGACATTCCTCAAGGCCATCGAGCTGACGGCCGTCCACGCCCAGATCCACGACGAAGCCTACGAAGCCACCTCGCAGTACGTCCCGTGGCCCAAAGCCTACGGCGGAGACATGGTGGCCCAGGCCGCGGCAGCGATGATGCGCTCGGTCGACGACGACCGCTCGCTGCATTCCATGCACAGCTACTTCATGCGCCCCGTGGAGATCGGGGCCACCGTCCGCTACGAGGTCGAACGCCTCCGCGACGGCCGTGGATACTCGACCCGCAGCGTACGGGGCTACCAGAACGGCAAGACCGTTTACGCGGCGATGGGCTCCTTCCAAGTGCCCGAAGACGGCCCGGACTTCCAGCCTGAGGCGCCATCCGCCGTCGAGCCCGAATCCCTCCGCAGTGCCGCCGAGGTGCTCCAAGGGGTCGAGGGGCTGGCCGCCGAATACTGGTCTTCGAAGCGAAGCTTCGACATGCGGCATATTCCCAGCCCGGTATATCTGCAGGTGGAAGGCGATTCCGTGCCGCACCAGGCGATCTGGGTCAAGGCCTTCGAGCAATTGCCTGACGCCGGCAACGAACACGCGACCGCCGATCTGCACCGGGCGGCACTGGCATATGTCTGCGACTACACCATCCTGGAGCCCCTGCTCCGGGTGAACGGACTCCACTGGTCCAGTCCCGGACTCGCCACGGCCAGCCTGGACCACTCCATGTGGTTCCACCGGGCCGGCCGCGCCGACGGCTGGGTCCTTTACGCCCAGGAAGCAGTATCCGGGCAGAGCAACCGCGGGCTTGCCATGGGCCGCTTCTTCGACAGGCAAGGACGCCTGCTGGCGACGGTGGCCCAAGAGGGCATGATCCGCGCCGGCTCCTGAACACACCCGACTTATCCGCGTATTACTGAAAGGAGTGGCCATGACGATGTTGAGATCAGCCCACGTGGACACCTTCACCTACGACCATTTGCCACCGGCGGGCACATGGCCGACGCTCGAATTCACCCTGCCGGAACTCCAGTACCCCGAGTGGCTCAACGCCGCGGCGGTACTCATTGACCACGCCGTCGCAAACCACGGTGCCGCGCGGCCCGCCCTGCGTACCCCGGACGGTACGGTCTGGACTTACGGCGAATTGCAGCAGCGCGCCAACCAGGTGGCCCAGGTCCTTACCGAGGACCTCGGGGTGGTGCCCGGTAACCGCGTCATGCTTCGCGGACCGAACAACCCCTGGATCGTTGCTGCCTGGCTCGGCGTGCTCAAAGCCGGGGCCGTGGTGGTTACCACCATGCCGATGCTGCGCTCAAGCGAGGTCGGCACCCTCATCAGCCTCACGCGTCCGGCTGTGGCGATCTCCGACCACCGATTCATGGACGAACTGGCCGCGGCCGCAGGCGAGGACACCGTTGTCCTCTCCTACGGAACCGACGACGCCGGCGACCTCACGTCCCGCTGCGCCGCCAAGAGCGGCGAATTCACTGCCGTGCCCACGGCCGCCGACGACGTCGCGCTGCTCGGCCCGACGTCGGGCACCACGGGCACGCCCAAGATCACAATGCATTTCCACCGGGACATCCTCGCGAACGCCGACACTTTTGCCCGCCACATCCTGCAGCCAACCGCAGACGACGTGTTTGCCGGTTCGCCGCCCCTCGCCTTCACCTTCGGCCTCGGCGGGCTGGTGGTCTTCCCGCTGCGCTTCGGCGCATCGTCGTTGTTGACCGAACGGGCTACCCCGGTTGAACTTGCCGAGAGTGCAGCCGCTGCCGGCGCCACTATCCTTTTCACCGCGCCCACTGCGTACCGCGCCATCCTCAAGGAAAAGCGCGGCGAGCTGCTTAGCGGACTGCGCATTGCGGTTTCCGCCGGCGAACACCTACCCAAGGAAACGTGGGAGGCAGTTCGGGAGGCCACAGGCCTCCGGCTCATCAACGGCATCGGAGCCACGGAAATGCTCCACGTCTTCATCTCCGCCGCGGGCGATGACATCCGGCCCGGCACCACCGGACGGGCAGTGCCAGGGTACAGGGCAACCATCCTCGATGACGAGGGTCTGGAACTCGGACCCGGGCAGCTTGGCCGGCTCGCGGTCATCGGCCCCACTGGATGCCGCTACCTGGACGACCCCCGGCAAGCAAATTATGTGGTCAACGGCTGGAACGTCACCGGCGATACCTTCACGAAAGACGAGGACGGGTACTTCACCTACCAGGCCCGCTCGGACAACATGATCGTTTCCTCCGGCTACAACATCGGCGCGCCAGAGGTGGAGACAGCCATCGACCTGCACCCCGACGTGGTGGAGAACGCCGTCATCGGCCGCCCCGACGAAGCACGCGGCAGCGTCGTCTGCGCGTTCATCGTCCTGCGCGAAGGTGTCACAGGCGATGACGCGAAGCGCAAGGAAATCCAGGACTTCGTCAAACGGACGATCGCCCCCTACAAGTACCCGCGGGACATCCGGTTCGTCGACGAACTTCCCCGCAACCCCAGCGGCAAACTGCAGCATTTCAAGCTGCGCGACCGCATCAACAACGACCCCGAACAACTTGCCGGCGCAGGCCTCGGCCAGGCCTGAAAAGGAGCAAAAGCATGAAAATCGCAATCGTAGGAGGCGGCCCCGGCGGCCTGTACTTCGCGGCCCTGATGAAGCAGCTCGACCCGTCACACGACATCACCCTTTGGGAACGCAACGCCGCCAGCGACACTTTCGGTTTCGGCGTCGTCTTTTCCGATGAGACGCTCGGCGGCATCGGCAACGCCGACCCCGTCGTGGCCGAGTACATGAGCCGTCGCTTCGCCCGCTGGTCCGACATCGACATCCACTTCGGCGGCGAAACGGTGACGGTGGGCGGCCAGGGCTTTGCGGCCATGAGCCGAAAGGAACTGCTGGAACTGCTTCAGCGCCGCTGCGCCGAACTCGGAGTCGACCTGCGTTTCCAGACCGTCGCGCCGCCCGTTGAAGAGCTTGAGGCCAGCCATGACCTGGTCCTCGCCGCAGATGGGATCAACTCCCAGATCCGCGCCAAATATGCGGACTCCTTCTCTCCAAGCCTGGACCCGCGGCCCAACAAGTTCATGTGGCTGGGCACAGACCAGGTATTCGAGGCATTCAAGTTCTTCGTCAAGGAAACCGAATGGGGAGTCATGCAGATCCATGGCTACCCGTACTCCGACGAAGGATCCACGTTCATTGTCGAAATGCACGAGGACGTGTGGCGGGCTGCCGGCTTCGACGAGACCGCAGCCGATGTCTTCCCGCCAGGCGTGTCCGACGAGAAGGCGATCAGCAAGATCCGTTCCATCTTCGCCGAGGAACTCGATGGCTACGAGGTCCTGTCCAACAACTCCAAGTGGATCAACTTCACCACCGTCCGCAATCAAAACTGGCGCCACGGCAACGTTGTGCTCCTCGGCGATGCCGCGCACACCGCACACTTCTCCATCGGCTCGGGCACGAAGCTCGCCATGGAGGACTCTCTGGCACTCGCCGCTTGCCTGCACGAGCACCCGGATGTGGAATCTGCACTCTCTGCCTATGAAACCGAGCGGCGTCCGGTTGTCGCCTCCACCCAGCGTGCAGCCCAGGCTTCGCTGGAATGGTTCGAGCGGATCGCCCAATACAAGGAGCAGGACCCGACGCAGTTCGCTTTCAACCTGCTCACGCGGAGCCGCCGCATCACCCAGGAGAACCTGCGCTTGCGCGACCCGGAATTCGCCGACGCCGTAGACCGCAACTTCGCCCAATCCCAAGGACTGGCGGAGACCGCCCCGGCCATGTTCCAACCGTTCCGGATCGGCGGACTCGAGCTCAAGAACCGCATCGTCGTGTCCCCCATGGACATGTACTCCGCAGTGGATGGCGTCCCCGGCGACTTCCACAAAGTCCACCTCGGCTCCAAGGCACTCGGCGGTGCCGGACTGGTCATGACCGAAATGGTGTGTGTTTCCGAGAGCGGGCGGATCACCCCCGGCTGCACCGGCCTGTACACGGACGGCCAGCGCGAGAGCTGGAAGGAAATCGTGGACTTCGTCCACGCTCGCTCGACAGCCAAGATCGGGGCCCAAATCGGACACTCCGGACGCAAGGGCTCCACCCGGCTGATGTGGGAAGGCATCGACGAACCGCTCGAATCCGGCAACTGGCAGGCCGTTGGCCCGTCGGCCCTGCCGTACGGTCCCGGCAACCAGACGCCCGTGGAACTCGACCTTGCAGGCATGAAAGCCATCAAAGCCCAGTTCGTGGAAGCTGCCCGTCGGGCCGATGAAGCAGGCTTCGACCTCCTCGAGCTCCACGCCGCGCACGGCTACCTGCTCTCCTCCTTCCTTTCGCCGGTGTCCAATCTCCGGAAGGACGAATACGGCGGTAGCGTGCAGAACCGGCTGCGGTTCCCCTTGGAAGTGTTCGACGCCGTCCGCGCGGCTTGGCCTGCCAGCAAGCCTGTGACGGTACGCATCTCCGCGACGGACTGGATCGAAGGCGGCAACACCTCGGACGACTCGCTCGACATCGCGCGGGCATTCGTGGCCCACGGCGCCGCGGGGATCGACGTCTCCACCGGCCAGGTCGCCAAGGAAGAACAACCGGCTTTCGGCCGCAGCTACCAGACTCCTTTCGCCGACCGCATCCGGCAGGAAGTTGCCGCGCCGGCGGGAGCAGCCGTCATCGCCGTCGGGGCCATCTCCAGCTACGACGACGTCAACTCCATCCTCCTTGCAGGACGGGCAGACCTCGTGGCGCTTGGCCGGACGCACCTGTTCGACCCCCAGTGGACACTCCACGCCGCAGCCGAGCAGGAATACCAGGGCCCCGGAGCGCAGTGGGTGCCTCAGTTCCGGGCGGGCCGGCGGAAACCGCCGAGCTCCCGCACGGATGCGGTGCGCCCCCGCCTGTCCCTCTTGAAAGAGCCGGAATCCGACGCCGGCAACACGCACCTACGCTGGACCCCGCAGTCTGTCTCCGCCCCCGCGCTGGCCAACTAGGCTGGACCCCATGGCTATCATCCATCAAGCAACCCTGCGTCCCAGCAAACTGGAGCTCATCGAAAGGTATTTGCGCGTCCAGCCGTGGTTTACCAAGGATGGCTCCGCGCCGCCCGAGCTGCTCGGTGCGTACCGCTTCGATGATCCGGACGGCGAAGTCGGCCTCGAAACCCACTTGGTCTCCCACGGCGGCAAGGTCTACCAGGTTCCCCTGAGCTACCGGGGTTCGGAATTGCCCCGTGCGGAGCACTCGCTGCTCGGCACCATGGAACACTCCGTGTTGGGCACGAGGTGGGTGTACGACGCCTGCACCGATCCCGTCTACGTCGCTGCCCTGGCCACCGCCATCCTCACTGGGCAGCGGGAAGCCGAACAGTTCGTGGACATGGACGGCGTGCTGGAGCCAAGGGCGAGTTCCGTCGAGGCCAAGGGCAGTGGAACCCCCGGCAGCGAAGTCCCCGCTCTGAGTCCCGCAGCGCCGATCACCGAAGGCGGCGTTACCAGCATCGACGCCGGTGAACTCACCGTCCAGGTGAACCGCGTCCTGGATCTGGGGATCCAGGATTCGGAAGATTCGGCTGCCCTTCGGGGCACGTGGGCCGGGCAGGAGGCGCCGGTGCTACTGGCGTCCCTCTCGCGGCCCTAGAGGACTACTCCCCCGGTCGCGGTCTCCACACCACAACTGCCTGGGACCGCGCCCGGGGGCGCTGCCCGCGGGCCAGGCTGACGACGTCGCCGGCTGCTCCCGCCGCGAAAACGCGGGCCTCCATGGGGCTCCGCCGCCGCTGCAGTTCCTCGCTCAACTCGGCCACGCGGAATTGCAGCGCGACCACCTGGTTTTCGAGCTCAAGGATGCGCTTGATGCCCTCAAGGGACACGCCTTCGTGGGAGAGCCGCTGGACCTCGCGCAAGCGGTCGATGTCGCGTTGGGAGTAACGCCGGGACTTGCCCGGCGCACGGCTCGGCGACACGATCCCGAGGCGGTCGTACTGGCGCAGGGTCTGCGGGTGCATGTCAGCCAGTTCGGCCGCGACGGAGATGACGAAGATCGGCTGGTTGATGTCGATGCCCATGCCTACGTCCCCTCCCATGTCTTCTACCGCTACAAGCGGGCCTTGGCGGCCAGGTCGTGGCGAGGATCGGCGTCGGCCGTGGCCGCGGCGAACGCCTTGACAGCTTCCTCGGCCTGTTTGTTGAGGTTCTGCGGGACGGAGACGTCGATCGTCACCAGCAGGTCTCCGGTGCCCTTCGAGGTCTTGACGCCTCGGCCTTTGACCCGGAGCGTCCGCCCGGAAGGCGTGCCGGCCGGGACGCGGACGGTGACAGTGTCGCCGTCAAGCGTCGGCACGTGGATGTTGGAACCCAAGGCCGCCTCGGCGAAGGTGACCGGCACATGGATCCGGATGTTGTCGCCGTCGCGGTTGAAGAAATCGTGGGGCTTGACGTTCACCGTGATGATGAGGTCCCCGTTTCCGGCTGCGCCCGGGTTGCCCTTGCCACGCTGGCGGACCTTCTGGCCGTCCCTGATGCCCGCGGGAATCTTCACGTCGATGACGTTGCCGTTGCTTTCGCGGAGGCTCACCGTGGTGCCATGAATGGAGCCTGCAAAGGAAATCGAGGTGGACGCCGTGCGGTCGCTGCCCTTTTGCGGGGCCCGCTGGAAACCGGTCTGTCCACCGCCGAAGCCACCGCCGAAGAGGTCAGCGAACTCGGGCGGGATGCCCCCGGCACCGGCAGGCTGGCGTCCGCCGCCGAAAAGCCCGCCGAACAGGTCCTCGAAGCCGCCATTGGCCGGGCCGCCGCGAGCTGCGCCCGGGGCGAAGCGTGCCCCGCCCATGGCGCGAATGGCATCGTACTGTTGGCGCTCCTCGGCATCCGAGAGCACCGAATAGGCCTCCGAGATGTCCTTGAACTTCTTCTCCGCAGCAGCATCCCCGGAATTGGTATCCGGATGGTACTTCCGCGCAAGCTTGCGGTACGCCTTCTTGATGTCAGCGTCAGAGGCGTCCTTGGCGACACCAAGGATGGCGTAAAAATCCTTCTCAACCCAGTCCTGGCTGGCCAAGGGCGTTTCCTTTCGATCTGTTCTTGCCGAGCTCTCCGCGATACATGGGCCCCCGCCCCTCCGCCGGGTGGCCAAGGATCTTCGATCCTCAGCCACCCGGCTCCGATAGGCCCGATGCCACTCCCGGGGCCCATGTATCGCTGCGAGCTTGTGGTCAACTCACCTTAGGCGAGAAAACCGCTTGAGCCGTAGCGGATGAGGGGGCCCGGGAGTGGCATCGGGCCTGCCGGAGCGTGGCGGCTTGGGTCCGTAAGGACCAAGCCGCCACGCGAAGGGGCGGGGCCCCCTCATCCGCGAAGGCGCGGTGAGGCGGTAACTCCGTCTAAGCCGGCACAGCCACGATCACTTGGGCCGCGCGCAGCACTCGGCCGCCCGAGCGGTAGCCGGAGCGCAGCACTTGGCTGACGGTGTCAACTTCGATGTCCTCGCCCGGCTGCTGGATGAGTGCTTCGTGGATCGTGGGGTCGAATTCGACTCCGGTTTCCGCGATGCGCTCCAGGCCGTACGTCTTCAGCGCGTTCTCCAGCTTGGCGGCGATCGCGGCGAACGGGCCGTCCGCGAGGTCGCCGTGCTGGCGGGCGGCGTCGACGTCGTCGAGCACCGGCAGCAGGGCGTTCAGGACGCCGATGACGGCCATTTCCCCTGCGACGGCGCGGTCGCGTTCGACGCGCTTGCGGTAGTTGACGTACTCGGCCTGCAGGCGCAAGAGGTCGTTGCGGAGTTCCGCGGCCTCTGCTTCCGCAGCGGCGCCGGGGGCTACCGACTCTTCAGCCGGGACCTCCATGCCGTTGAGGATTTCCTCAGCCTGGGACAGGGCGTCGCCCTCGGCAGCGGCGTTGGATTCAGCTGCCGATCCTTGGGTGTGGCGAGCGGCCCCGGTCTCGGGGTCAACCTTGCGGTTGTCCCGAATGACCGGCTTGTGCTGCTCGTTGCCCTCGTTGTTGGAAGGTGAGTGCTCTGCGTCGTTGCCGTGGTGAGGCATGCTTACTTCTTTTCGTCTTCGTCGATGATCTCGGCGTCGACGATGTCCTCGTCTGCCGTGGCGCCGGCGTGGGCGCCTTCAGCACCTGCGGCGCTGCTTGCGCCATCCGGGGAACCGGCCTGCGAGTAGATCGCTTCGCCCAGCTTCGACTGCGAGTGCTGCAGCTTCTCGAAAGCAGTCTTCACTGCTGCGTCGTCGGTGCCTTCGAGGGCCTTCTTGAGGGCGTCGACGTCGGCCTTGACCTCGGTCTTGACCTCTTCCGGCAGCTTCTCGTCGTTTTCGGCGATGAGCTTGTCTACGGAGTAGGCGAGCTGCTCGGCAGTGTTGCGGGTGTCGGTAGCTTCGCGGCGGGCCTTGTCCTCGGCTGCGTGTTCCTCGGCTTCACGGACCATGCGGTCGATGTCTTCCTTGGAGAGCGCGGTGCCGCCGGTGATGGTCATCGACTGCTCCTTGCCGGTGCCCTTGTCCTTGGCGGAGACGTGGACGATGCCGTTGGCGTCGATGTCGAAGGTGACCTCGACCTGGGGGACGCCGCGCGGTGCCGGAGCGATGCCGGTCAGTTCGAACGTGCCCAGCGGCTTGTTGTCGCGGGTGAATTCACGCTCGCCCTGGAAGACCTGGATGGCCACGGACGGCTGGTTGTCGTCCGCGGTGGTGAAGGTCTCGGAACGCTTGGTGGGGATGGCCGTGTTGCGCTCGATCAGGTGCGTCATGACGCCGCCCTTGGTTTCGATACCGAGGGAGAGCGGGGTGACGTCGATCAGGAGGACGTCCTTGCGCTCGCCCTTCAGCACACCGGCCTGGAGGGCTGCGCCAACGGCGACAACTTCGTCCGGGTTGACGCCCTTGTTGGGCTCCTTGCCACCGGCGAGTTCCTTGACGAGGTCGTAGACGGCAGGCATACGGGTGGAACCGCCCACGAGCACGATGTGGTCGATTTCGGAGAGCTTGATGCCGGTCTCGGCGATGACGTCGTGGAACGGCTTCTTGGTGCGCTCGAGCAGGTCCTTGGTGAGGTCCTGGAACTTGGCGCGGGTCAGCTGCTCGTCCAGGTGGACCGGGCCGTCGGGGGTGACGGACAGGTACTGGAGGGACACGTTGGTGCTGGTGGAGGAAGAGAGTTCCTTCTTGGCCTGCTCCGAAGCCTCGCGCAGACGCTGGAGGGCGATCTTGTCCTTGGAAAGGTCGATGCCCTTGATCTTGAGCTGGTTCAGCAGGTAGTCAACAACGCGCTGGTCCCAGTCGTCGCCGCCGAGGCGGTTGTCACCGGCCGTGGCGCGGACCTGGATGGTGGAGAAGCCGTCTTCGTCCTTGCCGACTTCCAGCAGGGAGACGTCGAACGTTCCGCCGCCGAGGTCGAAGACCAGGATGAGTTCGTCTTCCTTGCCCTTGTCCAGGCCGTAGGCAAGTGCCGCGGCGGTGGGCTCGTTGACAATGCGGAGGACGTTCATGCCGGCGATTTCGCCGGCTTCCTTGGTGGCCTGGCGCTCGGCGTCGTTGAAGTAGGCCGGGACGGTGATGACAGCGTCGGTGACCTTTTCGCCGAGGTAGCTCTCGGCGTCGTTCTTCAGCTTCATGAGGATACGCGCGGAGATTTCCTGCGGCGTGTACTTCTTGTCGTCAATGGCGACGGACCAATCGGTACCCATGTGGCGCTTCACGGAAGCGATGGTGCGGTCGATGTTGTTGACGGCCTGGCGCTTGGCGATTTCGCCAACCAGGACTTCGCCGGACTTGGAGAATGCAACGACCGACGGCGTGGTGCGGCCACCTTCGGCGTTGGCGATGACGGTGGGCTCGCCACCTTCGAGAACAGAGACGACGGAGTTAGTGGTTCCGAGGTCGATACCTACAGCGCGTGACATATGTTGCTTCCTTTCAATGAAACCGGGTTGAGCGTTCTGCACTCAACTGTACTCAGGCCTCATTCAATGTCAATCCAAAGTTGAGTCGAGTACGCTCAACTCTGCTCACCGGAAGCCAAAAGACCACGGAAACTCGGGGATTTACGCCCGATTTCGCCGTGGGAGAACGCGTGCAGCGTCAGGCGGCATCGGCCTGTACACCCACGCCACCAGCACCACGGAGATGATCATCAGGAGGAACCACGAGACGAGCTTGTCCGGGGACACCAAGTGCCAGCCGTCCAGTTGGCTCGGATACAACCAGGCGTGCGACCAGGTGGCGATGTTCTCGGCAATCCAGATAAAGAGCGCCACCAGCAGGAACGAGACGACCAGCGGCATCCGGAATCGACGCCGGAACACCCGGAAGTGCATGACGCACCGGCCATAGATCACGACGACGGCGGCCAGCAGGACCCAGCGCGCATCAACGATGAAGTGGTGCGAAAAGAAGTTCACATAGATGGCCGCAGCCAGGACCGCAGTGATCCAACGCCGCGGATACCTCGCGAAGCGCAGATCGAAAACCCGGTAAACCCGCACCATGTACGAGCCGACCGCTGCGTACATGAAGCCGCTGAAGAGCGGAACGGCGCCGACCCGCAGGACACCTTCGGCTTCATAGGACCACGAGCCGACGTCGGTCTTGAACAACTCCATGACCGTTCCCACCAAGTGGAAGAGCACGATCACCCTGAGCTCGCGCAAGGTTTCCAGCCTCGCGGCCACCATGAGGATTTGGATCACGACGGCGGCGATCGTCAGGAAATCGTTCCGCGCGAGGCCGGCGTTGGCCGGATACCAGAGGTGAGCTGCGAAAATGACGGCAAGGAGCGAGGCGCCGAAGACGCACGCCCACGCCTGTTTGAGGCCGAAGACCGTGAACTCAGTGAGCCTGGATCGCAGTCCTTGGGCCGGGGCACTTCCCAGGAAGCGGCTCGCGCTCCCGTCGATAAGTTCCTCCACCGCGGTGAGCTCACGCATGGGCGCCTATTTGCCAGGGCCCGGCTCGCCCGGTCCGAGCCGGCCAAGATAGTAGTTTTTCGGCCAATGCCTGATTTTTTCCGGCAGCCTGGGATAAGCCGCCGCCAAGAGCCAAATGGTGCCATCGAAGCTGCGTTGATGGCGGGCCTTCCACGGAAGTCCGAATCCCGCGCGAAGATGCTCCGGCAGCAAGCCCGCAGTCACCAGCCGGACCAACGGCATGCTCAAGCGCATCAAGAACGGCCCGCTCACGGGGTGCAGGAGTTCGTGTGCCACCCTCAAAGCGGCTGCATCCGGCTCGAGGTTCCGTAAGGATTCGTCCCAATAGCGCGCGAAGGCCGGGCGGTCGGCAGGCCAGAGCTCGGCGGGCAGCTGCAACGCTGTCCCGATCCGCGCGTACTCGCGGTAGATACGATCGGCCGTGTCGTCGTCGAGGGCTCCATGGACCTTTTCGTAAACGGTGACGGCGGTGTCGTAGAGGGTCGCAACCACCCAGAGCTGGGATTGCGCGTCGAAGGCGTTGTACCCCGCGGTGGAATCGTCCGCGGCCCGGCGAACCGGCGCGTGGGCACGATTCACGGCCCGGCGCACGGCGGCCAGTTGCTCTTCCGTGCCATAGACCACGGCGTAGACGTACGTCATGGTGGCACGCAGCCGGTCCAGCGGCCGTTCGGCGAAATTGCTGTGCTCGGCGACGCCGTGACCGACCGCGGGATTGGCAATCTGCATCAGGATGGCGCGGCCTGCCCCGGCGAGCAAGACGCCCTCCGCACCGATGTCAGCAAGTCCACGGGCCATGCAGTTACTGTACCTTCGCGACTACAGCCCCACGACCCCCCGCAGCACCTCGAGCTGGTGCTCAAACAGCTCGTCGCGCGCGGCAAAGGTGTCGGCGCCGTATTGGCCGAACACCTCGAAGCTGACCGCCCCAAAGACCGACGTCCACACCAGCACGCCCCTCGCCAACGCAGGTTCTGGAACGGCCACGCCCAGTTCGGCCCGGATAGCCGCGAGGTCCGCGGCAAGGGCAGGAGGAACGACGACGGCGGGCGCCACTTCGGCGGCCAAGGCGCCTGCGCGGTAGGCG
Source organism: Arthrobacter sp. efr-133-TYG-120 (assembly GCF_030209785.1). Classification (NCBI taxonomy): domain Bacteria; kingdom Bacillati; phylum Actinomycetota; class Actinomycetes; order Micrococcales; family Micrococcaceae; genus Arthrobacter; species Arthrobacter sp. efr-133-TYG-120. The sequence continues at coordinate 40,173 of NZ_JARVRI010000035.1, read as the reverse complement.
GCGTCGAAGATCCCCACCATCCGGTAGATCACCCGCGTTCCGGGTTCCGTGGTGCGCTCTGCGGGCGCTTGGTATCCGGGAACCGGACTGCCGAACAGGAGGGCATACCGTGCCGGCTCGCGCAGTGCCCACTGGCGAACGGCCCGCCCGAGCGCCAGGAATCTGCCGCAGTAGTCGTCCTCCGGGAGGGCGTCGACGGCGGTGTCCACTTCGTCGCCCAACTCACCGTAAGCGTCAATCAGCAGGAGGGTCAGGAGTTCGTCGCGGCTCTCCACATAGCGGTACACGGCAGAGGACACCACGCCGAGATCGCGTGCGACCGCCCTCAGGGACAATCCCGCTGCGCCGTGCAAGGCAAGGTGCCGGCGACCCAGCCGGATGATGTCCGCCACGGTCTGGGCCCGGGCCCGCTCGCGGGGCGTCGAGTGCTTGGCCGCTGCGGCGGAAGGGAGGTCCATGCATCCAGCATGCCACAAAGGAGAGCACTGACAACAAATGTGAGCAGTGCTCTTGACAGGCAATTCGAATGGGTTCATCCTGAATTCAGAGAGCACTGCTCTCGAAATAGAGCTTCACCCGAGAAATGGATCCCCAACCAGAGAGTGAGCAACACCATGTACGTCGTCACAGGAGCAGGCCCCGTCGGATGGACCATTGCCGAGCAACTCGCGGACCACGGAGAACAGGTGCGCGTCCTGACCCGCTCAGGCAGCGGCCCGGACCACCCGCTGGTCGAAAAGCTCCGGGTGGACGTCTCGGATCCGGGCAAGTTGGCGCAAGCCTTCGACGGCGCCACGGCCGTCTTCCACTGCATCCACGGTTCTGCCTACCGGGCCAAAGCCTGGGCGGCCGAGCTTCCTGGAGCAGAGCAAGTGGTGATGGACGCCGCGGGGGCAGCGGGCGCCGTCGTCGTCTTCCCTGAGAGCCTCTACTCCTACAGCGAGCCGGACAAGACCATCACCGAAAGCAGCCCGCGCGAGGCGACCGGCGGGAAGCGCGGGATCCGCTCTGCCCTGCTGAAGGCCCGCCAAGCCCACCCGGCGAATACCGTCAGCGTGGTGGCGGGCGATTTCTTCGGGCCGCGGGCCCGCATGGCGCATGCCGGCGAGCGCATGGTGCCCCTGGTCCTCAAGGGCAAGACGGTCCAGGTTCTCGGAAGCGCCGGGCAGCCGCACTCTTTCACGTACGTCCCGGATCTTGCCGCAGCCATGATCGCCGCAGCGCAAAAGCCCGAACTCTGGAACTCGGTACTGCACGCCCCCACGGGTCCGGCAATGACGATGCGGGAAATTGCCGCAAACTTCGCACGCTCGGCCGGCGTTCCCGAAGCGAAGCTGAGTGTGGTTCCGGGCTGGCTGCTCCGAACCCTCGGCCTGTTTTCCACCGACATGAGGGAGCTGGCCGAAATGCTGTACCAGTTCGAGCGGCCGTTCGTCATGGACTCCACAGCAAGCCACGCCAAGCTCGGTCTGGAACCGACGCCGCTTGCGGACGCGATGGCGACGACCGTGGCCTGGTGGCGGGATCAGGAAGCCGTGGCTGCCCACTGACCCGCTTTCGACGCCGGATCGCGAGCCAAGCGGCCCGGCCACCAAATCCGCCCGCCAATGTCGTAAGCCAGGGCAGGCACCAACAGCGAGCGCACGATCGTGGTGTCGAGCAGCACCCCGAACGCCACGATAAAGGAGATCTGCGCAAGGAAGAGGATCGGAATAACCCCAAGCGCGGCAAAGGTTGCGGCAAGAACCACTCCGGCCGAGGTAATCACCCCGCCGGTGGCGCCGAGCCCCTTCAAGATACCGGCCCGGGTTCCGTTGAGCGTCGACTCTTCCCGGACGCGGGTCATGAGGAAGATGTTGTAGTCAACGCCGAGGGCCACGAGGAAGACAAAACCGAAGAGCGGAACCGAGGCATCCGCTCCAGGGAATCCAAACACGTGGTTGAACACCCAGGCCGAGACGCCCAACGCGGCCGCATAGGACAGCACCACAGTCCCGATCAGCAATAGCGGCGCCAGGACGGAGCGCAGCAGTGCCATGAGCACCAACAGGATGACGGCCAAAACGATCGGGATGATGCGCCACAAATCAGATTGCGCGCTCGCATTGGTGTCCGCGGCTGTGGCTGTGGTTCCTCCCACCAGGGTTCCTGGGGCCTTTTCATGGAGCTTCTGCCGGAGCGTGGCGATGGTCTGTTCGGCCTTCGCCGAGTCGGCTTCCGAAGACAAGGTGGCATTGATCAACACCCGGCCGTCCCGCACCAAGGGGGCTGGTTCCGTCGCAGCTTTCGCGAGCGGGCGGACGCCGGAATCCGGTTGGGCCGAAACCACCGATGCATCCGAGATGCCTTCCTGGGCCTTGACTTCCGCAAGTACCGCGACTGCCGCCTTTTCGTCGGCCACAACCACCACCGGGCTTCCTGCACCGGCGGGATAGTGCCGGCCCAGGGCCGATTGGCCGTCCACTGCCTCGGATTTGCTCAGGATGAGTGCCGACTGCGGAACTCCGCTGGCTTGGAGCTGGAGCAGGCCCAGCGCGCAGACCACCAAAACGGCGGCTGCGCCCAGCCAAACGGCCCTGGGCCGCTTGGCGATGATGCCAGCCAGAAGCCTCCAGACCCGTGGAATGTCGGAGTTTGCCGAGCCTGCGACCCCGGCGAATCCGGCGCTCGGTCCGGCGCTCGCGGCCGGGTCCGTCCTCGGCGCACGCGGCCAAAATGCGGACTTGCCGAGCAAGCCGAGGGCCGCAGGAAGCAGCGTCAGGCTGGCCACCATTGAAAAGACGATTCCGATTGCGCCGATAGGCCCCAATCCGCGGTTTGAATTCAGTTCCGAGAAGAGCAGGCAAAGCAACGCCAAGGCGACCGTTGTCCCGGATGCCAGGATGGCGCCAAAACTCCCCTTGTATGCGCGTCCCACAGCCGACCATTTGTTCGACGCCTGACCCAGGGCCTCACGGTAACGGGCCACAAAGAGGAGGGCATAGTCGGTGGCTGAGCCGACTACCAGGATGGACAGGATCCCCTGGCTTTGTCCCGTCAATTGGATCGCGCCCGCCTTCGCCAAGGCAAAGACCACCAGGATGGAGCCGCAAAGCGCGAAGACGGCGGTAAGCAACACCACAAAGGGCAGCACCACGGATCGGTAGACGGCCAGCAGGATGACCAAAACGGCCCCCAGCGCAGCGAAGAGCAATATCCCGTCGATCCCGCCAAAGGCGTTGACCAAGTCGGCAAGGAAGCCCGCCGGTCCCGTCACGTAGGTGGTTGTTCCAGCGGGAAGCCCTGCCCCCACTGCATACCCCGCCGCCTTCTCGCGAAGCGCTTGGATGCTCCCCTTGACCCCGTTTCCTTCTTCCACCGGGACGATGAACTGCGCAGCTTTGCCGTCCGTGGACGGAATCGGCCCGACCGTCGACGTCGAATGGCTGACCCCGACGGCGGCGGACAGTTGGGTGCCGAGGGGCGCCAATCCGGCCAGTTGAGCGGGTGAAAGTTTCTCAGGAGACTCGATCAGCACCACTGCGGGAACGCTGCCGCTGGAAGTGAACTTGCTTTGCCATTCCCGGGCTTCGGTGGATTCGGCGCTCGCTGGCAGGAAGGATGCTTGGTCGTTGCTGGATACCTCGCTGAGCTTCCCAAAGGTCGGGCCGCCGATTCCGCCGATCGCCATCCACGCCACCAGCGATAGCACTGCCCCCGCCAACCACCACCGCGAACTGCTGCGTCGCCCGGTTCCAATCCGTTTGTCCATCATGCCCGCACCCTCCGTAATTACTTCCATGGCAAAATATATCTATCATGGAGATAATTGGTCAATGACATCTCGGTGGGATAATTTGAGGCTGAAGGAGGCCTCATGGATGACAATCAGCACGTCCGGTCCGCAGCCGTACTCCTTGGGCTACTCCAGCAGTTCACGCTCGAGACGGAGCGGTATGTGGAGGCCGTCAGCAACCGCCACCACCTCCATCGGACGGACCTGAATGCCTTGGCAGCCATGGTGGCTGCCGCACGGGAGGGCAAGACGATGACTCCCGGAGCGCTCAGGGCGGCACTCAACCTGAGTTCGCCGGCTACAACAGCCCTTGTGGACAGGCTCGACCGGGCAGGCCACTTGGCACGACGCCGCAGCGAGAAGGACCGCCGTCAGGTTCATCTGGAGATGACCGATTCCGCGCGTGCCACCGGCAGCGAATTGTTTTCCCCCCTGGCGAGCGCCATCGCCCCGGTCATCGACGCGCTTTCGCCGGAAGAACTCCACGTAGTGATGGCTTTCATGCAAGGGGTCATCGAAGCCACCATGACTGCCCGGAACGATGTCACGCCAAACCAGGAACCATCGAATGGAGTTACGCCTGTGATCCCAGTGACTCGCAGGCCACTGCGGGAGTAACCTATAGCACATCGGCTGTGCTGGACCACTTTGTGGGACTGGGGTGTCACCGTGGGTGTTGTGAGATCGTCGTTGACCGAGCTCCTCGGGATACTTTCCGACGCCGTTTCGCCCGAGCGTGTCCGCTTCGACGACGGCTCCGAACCACCTTCCGGTCAACCAAGCGATGCCGCTGTCACCGTCCACACCGTCGCCTTGAATCGGGTGGGCCGCTCCCGGCGTGAAGGCCCACTGCTGGACCTCGAGCTCAAAGTTGCCGTGGAATGCCACGGCCCCACGCAACTGGACAACATGGAGAAACTCCTGCTGACCCTCGAGCAAAACACCCAGTACTCGGTGGTCTCCAGTGGCGAGTTCCAGCCGGACGAATACGATTCCGGCATCCGCCAAGGCCTCGGTTTCCTGATCCGCGTCCCGGTGGGGATACGGCTCGACGAGCCTTTCGGACCGCCTGTCACTGAACCCCTCATCGCGTCCACCACAGTGGCCCGCCGGATCCACGGCCGGCTGGTCGACGTCCACAACAAGGGCATCCCGGATGCCTACATCCGCCCGCATTCGTCCGCCGCCGCCGTCGTGAGCGATCCCACCGGCCATTTCGAGGTCCTGGCCTCGGCAGACGAACTCCAGCACTTTGTCGTGGCAGTCCGCGGCACTGAACGTGAAGTCTCAGCAGACACGAGCAGCCTGCCGGTCATCATCCGGTGGGAGTGAAAGGGAGCACACCATGGCGAATTACCAGGCGCCGGGAGTGTATGTACAGGAAGTGCCCAGCGGTGCACGCTCGATCGGACAGGTCAGCACCAGCATTGCCGGCTTCGTAGGAGTGTCCCCGGATCCCTTGGCGTATCCGGATGAAGCAAGGGTCTTGGACAACTGGACCCAGTTCGTGGACCAATACGTTGGCAAGTCCACGCAGGGGACACCCCTGTCCAACGCTGTCTTCGGATTCTTCGCCAACGGCGGCAGCCGCTGCTACGTGGTCAACATCGGTACCGGCGGCAGTCTCACAGGCACGGCCGCAAAGCCCAGCGGAGTGACCCTGTTCGAAGCGATCGACGACATCTCCATGGTGGCCGCCCCCGGATACAGCGACGCCGAAGCGTACGCGGCGCTGCAGGCCCACGTGGAGCATCCCTTGCGGCAAGACCGCATGGCGATCATGGACACTCCGGAGAAAGTGGACGACGTCGGAGCCCTCACCCGGGCGGCTACTTCCGGCGTGCCGGACGCACCGAAGTCGAGCGACGGCGACTCCGATGACGGCAAGTCCGACGACAAAGCCGACAACACAAAGACGGCGCGGGCGACTGGCGAGGACGCGATCGGAGCGCCCCAATCCCCCGGCGGCTACACCGCGCTGTACTTTCCGTGGATCGTCATGACGGATCCGGTGTCCGGCAAGAAGGTGACCCAACCGCCGTCGGGCCATGTTGCCGGGGTGTGGGCTCGCGTGGACGCAACGCGCGGGGTCCACAAGGCCCCCGCGAACGAACCCATCCAAGGCGCGCTGGACCTGGTCCGGCGGGTCAGCCGCGGCGAACAGGAAGTACTGAACCCGGCGGGAGTGAACTGCATCCGCTATTTCCCGGGAGAAGGCATACGCATCTGGGGCGCCCGGACCAAGGCACCCGAGGCAAGCGAATACCGCTACGTCAACGTCCGCAGGCTGACCAACATGATCAAGGAATCCGTGGCCGACGGAACGCGCTGGGTGGTCTTTGAACCCAACGACCACACCTTGTGGAAGTCCATTCGACGCGACATCGGTGCATTCCTGACCAACGTCTGGCGGGACGGGGCACTGTTGGGCACTACTCCCCAACAGGCCTTCTTTGTGAAATGCGATGAAGAAACCAACCCGCCCGAAGTCCGCGATGCGGGGCAGGTTGTCACCTTGATCGGCATCGCACCCGTCAAACCCGCCGAGTTCGTGATCTTCAAGCTCATGCAGTCGGCGGACAACACGAGCGAGACAGAGAGCGCAGGAGCCTGAAATGAGCACGCAGCCAAGCACGCCGGCCCCTGCTGCCCAACCCGGGAACGTCGTGGACCCCTACCGCGCCTACAACTTCAAATTGGTCATCCAGGGCGTGGTCCAGGGACACTTCACCAAGGTTGAAGGGCTTGGGCTTAAGATCGACCGCATCTTGTACCGCTCCGGCGGCGAGAACAGCACGGTCCGGGTCATCCCCGGCCAGGTCGAGTACACCCCGGTGACCCTCCGCTATGGGCTGACCGACTCCACCGAAATGCTCCAATGGCTGTTCAAGGCCGTCGATGGGCATGTGGAGCGGCGCAACGTCTCCATCGCCATGCTCAACGACGCCGGCTCGGTGGAGGTCCGCCGCTGGAACTTGCTGGGCGCCTGGCCATGCGACTGGTTCGGGGCCCCATTGGATGCCCTCGGCAAGGACCTGGCCATCGAATCCCTCAGCATCGCGTACGACCGCTTGGAGCTCGACGATGCCCGCGCTCCCGTGGCTTGATGGGAGGCGGCCCCGGGACCTGTGGCGTCACGCGGCGGCGCGGCGGCTGCGGGAACTCGCGGAAAGGCTCGAACGGCCGCTGCAACCTGACGGCGGTGCCGGGGCTGCCGTTGTTGAAACAGGGCGCGAGGTTGGGACTGGGCGGGAGGTTGAGACTGAGCGCCCGACGCCGGTACGAAGACTGGACATTTCCGGCGCGCCGGAGCATTGGGTCCGGTTACTGCGCGACGCCGGTCTCGTCGCCACCCCACCCAACCCTCGCTCAGATATACCCCCCGCCAGCCCCAACCCTCGCTCACATATACCCCCAACCAACCCCAACGCTCGCGCAGATATATCCCCCTCCGACCCCAACGCTCGCTCAGATCCCGGCGAGTCCCGCCCCGATATCGTCAGCGGGACCGGCGCCGCAAGCCCGCCCCGGAGTAGCTCCCCGGGGCCCGTGCCCCGTATGCTCCCCCGCTTGATGCTCGGCTCGCGACTGCAGAGACCCACATCCACGGGCTCCCTGCCGGACCGTGCCGCCGGAAGCGCGGCCAGCATTTCCTGGCCACACCTCGCGCCGCCGGCAATCCCCGTAGACGAGGCAACCATCGATGCCCCAGCAGCCCCCGCGGTGGAGGCCGTATCCCCACACGCTCCGCAGGCAGTGCGCCCGGTGCTGAGACTTCGTGGAATCCCGCTGGTCATCGCCACGGACCGGCCCGCCACTCGACAAGTGGTTTTTGAACAAGCAGTCCCAACTCAGGCAGCCTTTGAACAAGCTGCGCAACGCCAGGAAGCCCCCACACGCTCCAACAAGACCAGCCCGCCTCATGCCAGCCCGCCAATCGCAACTCCGCCTAACCCAATCACGGCTCAGCCGGCCACAATGCCACAGCTCCAGCCGCCAGATGCGGCGCGCGCCGTCGTCGTCCGCCCAGACCACCCGCGCCCGGAGCACCCGAACGCAGAACGCCAAGGCCACCCGAGCACAACAACCGAACGCAATCCGGCGTCGCCGCTCACTGGAAACTGGCCGGAATTGCGCACACGCCCGGCGGCGCAGCCCGCCGCGGAAAGAGCAGCAACCGAAGCGTTGGCCCGCGCCGCTCGTCTGAGCAACGAACAGTTGGCGGTCTGACATGGAACGCGTCGCATTCCTGATCGAGGACACGGGGGAGCACCTTGGGTGCCTGCTCAATCCGGAAACCGTAGTCATGTCGCGAACCGCGGGCGTGGAGCCACGGCGCTCGGCGGGCGGCAAGCTGACCGGAACGGGGCTCGCGGACGATCCTTTGCTCTTCACGGGAGGTGGCCACACCGAGCTTCGCCTGGATCTCCTGTTCGACGTCGACCTCGCGCCGGCGTCGCTCCATGTCCAGGACGTGCGGCAGATGACGCGGCCCATCTGGGCGCTCGCCGAGAACTCGGCCGAAGTCGAGAGGCAACGCCGGCCCCCGTCGGTCCGGTTCGTGTGGGGTCGCGCATGGAACGTGCCCGGGATCGTGACCGAAGTCGCGGAGCGTTTCGACCGATTTTCGCCGGATGGCTCCCCCTTGCGCTCGTGGATGCGCATGGTATTCGTACGGGTAGGGCAGAGCGCCGACGAGGAAGGCGGCGAGAACTACGAGCTCGCCCAGCGGCTGCCGGCGGTTGACCTGACGGCGCCGCCCGTGGATACGCTCGCGGTGGGCGGCGACGGCAGCACGGACAGGGATGCAAATGCGCCCGACGGCGGCGAGCCGGTTCCGGAGGTTCCGCCCGGCGAGCTGGGGCGCCTCAGCCTGGCCGCCTTTGGCACGCCGATGCTGTGGAAGTTGTTGCTCGAGTACAACAACATCGACGACCCCGCCCACTTCAACGGTCCCCTCGCTGTTCCCCCGGTTGGCGAGGCGCCATGAGGCAGCTTCAGGGCCTGCCGGAACTCATCGTCACCCTCGGGCGGCGCCGCCTCTCCGCGGCCGAAACGGCGGCGATCATCTCCGTGCAGGTCCTCAGTTCATTGGCAAGGCCGGTCCAGTGCCTCATCAGCTGGCGCCCGGGACCTGGGCGCTCGGCGACAGCGCGCGGCGGAGTGGATCCCGCGCCGGGGGATGCGCTGCGCGTGGAACTCGGTGGCCAGCGCACTCCGCTTTTCGTGGGCGAAGTGACCGTGGTGGAACACAGCTACGGCGCAGATCTTTCGCAGGAAGTCCGCGTCCGTGCCTACGACGCCCTGCACCGGTTGAGGAAACGCCAGTTCACCCGGCTGCACAGCGACGTCGACCTTGCCGGGTTAGCCCGCACGCTCACGGAGGGCACGGGCCTGCAAGTGGTGGGCGGCGCGGCACGGTTGGGCGAGGTGTATCAATGTGCCCGCTCGGACTTGAGCCTGTTGGTGGAACAGAGCGCCCGGGTGGGTGCGTATCCGGTGGTGGATGGCGATGCCCTGAGGCTGGGCGATTTGTCCGGCGAAGGCGAACCCATCGAGCTGGAACTTGGCAGCAGCCTGCATTCGGCCGAGGTGGAACTGAGCCAGGAGCCGGCGTATCTCGGGGCCAAGTCCACGGGCTGGCGGTCCGACGACGCCTCCGTGCAAGAAGCCTCCGCCAGTACCAGCGACGCGAAGGCCGACGTCTCCGCAGACCCTGCGCTCCCGAGCGTCGGCGCGGGCGGAGATCTCCTGCGCGACAATGAGGCCCTCGCATCCCCATCCGCAGCCCACGGCTTGGCCCAGGCGGAGCTCGACGTCCGGATGGCCGGGCAAGTCACCGCCGTTTTCGTCGCCGACGGCGATCCGCGCCTCCGGGCGGGGCGTCGGGTTCGCGTGCGCGGACTCGCGACGTCGCTCGAAGGCACCTACGCGATTGCCACCGCCACCCACCGGCTGGACGGCACCGGATACGAAACCACCATCACCACACGACCCCCGGAACCCCCGACCGCACGGCGTCCCGACGTCTTCACCCTGGGCACAGTGCTGGATGTGGACGATCCGGAGGGCCGCGGCCGGGCACGCGTTCGGCTCCCTGCGTATCCGCCGCTTGAATCGGCTTGGGCGCCGGTCCTCACAATGGGAGCTGGAGTAGGGAAAGGCCTCGTCGTGGCGCCCGCCCCGGAGGACACGGTGCTCGTCCTGTTGCCTGCCACGGATCCGGCGCAGGCCATCATTCTGGGCGGGCTCTACGGCCGCGAACAGACCCCGGACAAGAGCGTGAACACTCCCCGGGACAGCCGGTACACCTTCCGGAGCGCTGACGGGCAGCAGATAGTGCTCGACGGCGGCAGCCGCACCATCAGTTTCACGAACGGCCACGGCTCAACGGTGGAAATCGGGCCGGAAAAGCTGCGGATCACCTCGGCTACGGACCTGGTCCTGGAGGCACCGGGCAAGGCCATGAAGATCCGGGCAAAGACCGTCGATTTCGAGGAGGCGTGATGCCGAAGCTCCTCATCAAGGAGGCCATCTTGCGCTGCGGGCACGACGGCAAAGTGGAAAACGTCCCTTCCCAGCAGTGGGTCCGCGTTGCCGGCTCGCCGGTTTTGGTAGACGACGATCCCCAAGGACGCGACATCAGCATGTGCCCGAACGTGGGTCTCAACATCAAGCCCTGCAACAAGACACTGCCGGTGATCAAGGGATACTCGGGCTTTGTCCGGATCGGCGGCAATAAGGTTTGCCTGGACACTGTGGAGGGCTACACGGACGGCACCCCGCCGGGTGCCGTCAAGTACACGGTCCGGCGGCCGGGCCAGGAATTCGTGGCGGCGGGATCATGAGAGGCGGCGAATGGTGAGCGTCCCCAGGTACAAGTCGGTGGCCTTCGTGCACCCGGATTTCGATGCCGCCACCGGCCTTCCCGGCTTGCGGCTGACGCCCGACGGACGGCTCGCCACCGTCACGGACGCAGCTTCGGTGCGTCAGGCCCTCCTCCTGCTGCTGAGTACGAGGCCCGGCGAGCGCGTCAACCGCCCCACCTACGGCTGCCATCTGTTCCGGCTCGCTTTCGCCCCGGCGGATGACACCACGGCAGGCCTGGCTATCCATTACGTTGCCCGGGCCGTGGAGCAATGGGAGCCCCGGATCACCGTCCTGGCCTTGGATGCCTCCCGCTCCCCCGAAAGCCCTGAAGTGCTGGAGGTCCGGTTGCGGTACCGGGTCCGTTCCACCCAGCTCGAGGACCAGCTCGCCATCGCCCTGCCCGTCGCCTCCGGAGGTGCGGCATGAGTATCCCCGTCCCGAATCTCGATGACCGCAGCTTCGCGGACTTAGTGGCCGGCGCCCGCGAGCGCATCCAGCAGATCGCCCCGGAGTGGACGGACCTCTCCGTCCACGATCCCGGCATCACCATCCTCGAGGCATTCGCCTACCTCACGGACACCCTGATGTACCGGCTCAATAGGGTGCCGGAAAAACTGTATGCCGTCTACTTGAACCTGCTCGGCACCAGCCTGTACCCGCCGAGCACAGCCGAAACCATCCTCGAATTCACGCGAACGTCGGCGGGAAGCGCTACCGACGGCCAGGACATCCGCATCCCTCGCGGCACCCAGGTCAGCTGCCCACCAGGCGTGCCCGGCGCGCCGCAACCGGTATTCACGACGACGACGGCGGCCGTCCTCGCAGCGGGCCAGTCCAGCGTGCAGGTCCCGGCAGCCGATGTCACCTTGTACGACGCCGTCCCGATCGGCGTCGGAACCGGCCGCCCGGGCCAGAGCTTCGTCATCCCGAACGCGCCGATCGTCTCCGGGGCAGGCCTGTCCATCGCCGTCGAAGTCCCCGCGGGCACTCAGCTGAGCAGCGGCGAAGCTGTCCTGGTGGACGGCAAGCCTTTCCGGTTTTGCCGCGAAGTTGAGGCTTTCGCGGACGCGGGACCGGACGAGGCGCCCGTCCGGATCGACCGCAGTGCCGGCGTCGTGATGTTCGCATGGTGGGACGATGAGTCCGTTGCGCGGACAGCAGTCGTTCCGGGTCCGGGTGCCGGGGTGCGCGCCTGGTACCGCGGCGGCGGCGGCCAGCGCGGCAATGTCGGGGCGGGCCAGTTGACGATCATGCGGACCCCGATCCCGGGGCTGAAGGTCAGCAACCCGGAACCCGCCACGGGAGGCCGCGACGGCGAATCGCTGGAGAATGCGCTCCGCCGGGCTCCGCAGGATTTCCAGGCCCGGGACAGGGCCGTCACAGTGCGGGACTACGAGGTCCTGGCCATGCGCCATGGCGGCGTCGCGCGGGCCCGCGCATTCACCCGCCGGGACATCTGGGCGTTCGCCAAACCGGGCGAGGTGGAGGTGGTGCTGGTGCCGTTCGTGCCGGGTGTTTCCGAAGAAGGCACAGCCGCTCCGGTTCCCGTGCGCGCCGCCGAGTTGACCGCCCAGGCCCGTGAAAGCGTCCGGCTCGAGGTGGAGCAATACCTGCGCCGCCGATCCACGGTCGGGGCGGAGCCCGTGGTCCGCTGGGGCCTCTACAAACAAGTGCTGGTGGACGCGAGGATCGTGGTGCGCCCCGATGAGGACGCCGATGCCGTGAAGTCCAGGATCGTGGGCCGGCTCGCACAAGGCATCAGCCCGCTCAGCCCGGGCTCGTCCAACTACGGTTCGGGCTTCGGCAAGCCGTTGCGCGTCTCCAACCTCTACCGTGCCATGGAGGAAGCCGAACCCGGAGTCCAGTACGTGGACCGCGTACGGCTCGAAGTGGACAAGGTTCCGGACACCGATGCCTTGGGGCTGGTTCAGGCTCAAGGACAGGACAACACCTGGTTCGTGGCGCAGGACAGCACGCTTTTCCGCACCACCAATGCTGGCGACGGTTGGGAGGCATGCGCCGAGTTCGTCTCGGAGGCGGCCAGCGAAACGGTGAAGTCCATCGCGCCTTTCCGTTCTCCGGCGCCGGGCCGCTTCGGCGCCGGTGGTTTTGAACCCGGCGGTTTCGGTCCCGGACAGCATCCCGGCATGGTGGCCGTCAGCACCGTGACCCCCGCGGGCTCGCGCATCTACGTCAGCGATGACCTCGGCGAATCGTGGCGGCGGGCGGCGGAACTTGGATTCGTCGTCGCGGATTTGTGCTGGGTGGACCGGCAAGGAGTTCCGGTTCTGCTGCTCGCCGGCGAGCATGGCCTCTACGAACTGCCGATGGGCGAGGGCGCCATTCCGGTCCAGAACGTCGTGGATTCCACCCAACCGGACCGCGGCTTCTACGCGGTGGACGCCTTGGTGGACGTGCGCGGCCGCACCGGTGTGGTGGTAGCCGCGGAGGCCTCCGCGGGCGTCTGGCTTTCCCCCGAGGCCGGGGCCGCCGGCAGCTTCAAGCAGATCAGGGCGGCGGGCGAGGACATCCGCTGCATGACTATTCAGTACGACGGCGGCGCGAGCTACGTCTGGCTCGGCCGTTCCGTACCCGAAGGTACAGGGACGGGCTGCGTGCGACTGAAATTCGATGAGCTGACCCGCACCCAGTTCGACGCCGCTCTCATGGCGTCGTGGGAACAATTCAGCGCGGGCTGGACCGGTGGAAGCTGTTGGGGCGTGCATGTGACGGGCAATGCCGCGTACGCCGCCACGCAAAGCGGCGGCGTGTTGCGCCTTCAGCTCGGCCAGGCTTCTGCTCAGTGGAGCGTGCCCGATGTGAACTGCGGGCTGCCCCTGCGGGACCGTACCCGTTTCGAGCCGGTCCGCGCTGTGTCCGGCGTAGTGCGCGACGACGGTTTGCCGCTTGCGTTCGCGGCTGGCCCCAAGGGGATCTACCGGAGCACTGACAACGCCCTGTCCTGGGCGAGCTGTACGCGGCGGATGGTTGACGACGTCGTGACGCTTCCCGAGACGTGGCTGTTCTCCTCGGGCGAGCACCGGATCGAAGTGGTGCATGGCAATGGTTGAGCCCGTACCCCGTAACTCTCCTCTGCTGAAGGTCCTGCCCGAGATCTTCCAGGTGGCGGCGGAAACCAGTACCCCATTGCAGGCCCTGATCGCCGTGGCCGAGGACATGCACGGGCCCGTCCGGGATGTCTTGGACCGCATCCACACCGTTCCCGATCCAGGCCGCTCGCCGTCGTCGTTCATTCCTTTCCTGTCGCGGTGGGTGGACCTTGACTGGTTGACCCTGCGAAGCCCGGAGTCCGTGGACTCCGCGGCGGCAGGAGTCCCTGTGGCCCGCCAGCGGGACCTGATCGCGTGCGCGGCCTCGTTGTCCGCACGTCGGGGCACCGTGGACGGTCTCACCCGCTTCCTGCAGCTGGCCACCGGGGTCCCGGGGTTCGACGTCGAATCCGTCCCGGGCGAGTTCCACATTAAGGTTCTGGTCCCCGCGGCCGCCGCTGGGCAAGTGGAGCTGGTCCGCAGGATCGTGAAGGGCATCAAGCCCGCCCACGTGACGGACGAGATCGAGGTGGTGGGCACATGAACGGGCCTGTGCCGTGAACGCCGGGAACCGGAAGCCCCTCATCGTGGTGATCGCGTGCGGTGTCATCGCTGTGCTCATCCTGGTGTTCGGCGTTAGTTGCGGCGGCGGGAACAACAACGCGGCGGCCAGTTGGCAGTCGGGCTTCTCGCAGGTTGCCAAAGGAGGCACCCTCGCTGCCTCGGATCTCGTGGGCCCGGGCGGCCAGTGTTCCGCGGCGGCAACGCAGCTGCTCGTGGCGGGAAGCTGCGTTTTCGAGGTCAAGAAGTTCGGGGGCCTGTTCGATCTGGGCAGCCCCACCAAACGTGCCCGGCTGGCTCCCCAGCAGGCAGTCACCGTGACCCTCGTCGTGGAGGGCACCCGAACAGAGCAGGACGTCTCTGCCGGGGACACTGTCAGCTTGACCTTCGGCACTTCAGGAGGGCAGCTGGGAATCGCGTGCCGCGTTGTCGGCACGTGTGCGCTGAAGCTCCTGGAAGCAGGAGGATGAGTTCATTGCCCGAAAGGCGGTTGTCGCATGAGCACCATCACCATGACGCTGAGTTCTCCCACTGTTGAACTCAAGGACGGCAAAGGTTCCCTCACGGCGTCCGTGACCAACGGAGCTCCAGGCTCCGAACGCGTGGTGCTCGGAGCCTTTCCCGGAGCGGAGAGCACACCGCCGTCCCCGACGTACGCCACCATCCCCACTCCGTTGCGGACCATCGCAGCCGGAGCCACCGAGCAATACCTGGTCAATTTCGACACTGCCGGTGCTGCGCCCGGCACTTATCCCGTGAAACTGATTGCCTACTCGGCCGACGACGCCCCTGAGGACTATGCCGACCAGGCCCACGTCGTCACGCTGACCGTCACCAAGCCCGCCGAAACACCGAAACCGCGCCCGGGATTCCCGTGGCTGTGGGTGATCATTGGCGGCGTGGTGCTGTTGGCGGCTATTGGTGGGGTGATCTGGTTCCTCCTCAAGGACGTCAATGTGCCGGACGTGAAAGGCAAGCCGCAAGCAGAGGCGGTACAAATCCTCAAGGACGCCGGGTTCTCGACGGCCACCACGGACAAGGAAAGCGATCAAACCGCCGGGACGGTGGTCACCCAGTCTCCGGAGGCAAACAAGCCCGCCGGGCGCGGTTCCACCGTCAACCTGGAGATCGCGACGCCGGTGAAATCGGTGGTGCCCGCGGTCCTTGGCTCGCGGATCGAAAATGCCCGCACAGCCTTCCAGACCGCAAAAATCCAACTGGATTTCACCCAGGGTTCCACGTGCACGTCCTCGTCCGGATTCTTGCAAAGCTGCGTGGTTGTTGGGGTAAATCCCGATGTGGGGAGCAAGGTGAACCAGAACGCCCTGGTCCTGGTCCGCACCGAAATACGGCAAAACGTCATCATCGAGCCGAATCCCATCAACATTTGCATGGTCCAGCCGCAGATCTGCGCGACCAAGCAGTAGGGCGCCCTCGGTGCTGCGTGTCATCCGGGTGCCGAAAACGGTGCCGCCCATGAAATGATCAACCATGCGTCCGATGCAGCACTCCAGCAAACTACAGAACGTCCGATACGAACTCCGTGGGCCCATCCTCCAAGCGGCCAAGACCATGGAGGCCGAAGGCCACCGGATCCTCAAGATGAATCTTGGGGACACCGCGCCGTTCGGGCTGGAAGCGCCGGAGTCCGTCGTGGTGGACATGATCCACCACCTCCGCGGTGCCCAGGGTTACAGCGATTCCAAGGGCATCTTCACGGCACGGACAGCCATTTCGCAGTACTACCAGACCCAGAACCTGATGAATATCGGCGTCGAGGACATCTTCATCGGCAACGGCGTCAGCGAACTGATCTCCATGACGCTGCAGGCGTTCCTGGAGAACGGCGACGAGGTCCTCATTCCCGCGCCGGACTATCCGCTGTGGACGGCCACCGTGACCCTCACTGGGGGCAAGCCGGTGCATTATCTCTGCGATGAGGGCCAGAACTGGTGGCCGGACATGTCCGACGTCGAAGCCAAGATCACCAAGCGCACCAAGGCCATCGTCATCATCAACCCGAACAACCCCACGGGCGCGGTATACCCCCGCCACATCCTGGAGCAGTTCGCGGCACTGGCGCGCAAGCACGATCTTGTCCTGTTCTCGGACGAGATCTACGAAAAGATCCGCTACGAGGACGCCCAGCACATCCACACAGCGTCCGTGGCTGACGACATCTGTGTCCTGACCTTCAGCGGCCTTTCCAAGGCCTACCGCATGCCCGGTTACCGGGCTGGCTGGGTCGCTGTGACCGGCCCGCACGCGGCAACCGCCGAATACCGCGAAGCGTTGGAGCTGCTGGCGTCCCTCCGTTTGTGCTCCAACGTTCCCGCGCAGCACGCCATCCAGACCTGCCTGGGCGGTTACCAGAGCATCGAGGAACTCATCAGGCCAGGTGGCCGGCTCCGCGAACAGCGGGACCTGGCCTTGAAGCTCCTGACTGCGATCCCGGGAGTGAGCTGCGTACCGGCAGCCGGGGCCATGTACTTGTTCCCGCGGTTGGACCCTGATGTCTATCCGATCGAGAGTGACGAGAAATTCGTCCTCGACCTCCTGCAGGACCAGAAAATCCTGGTCTCCCACGGTTCGGCTTTCAACTGGCCAACCCCGGACCACTTCCGCTTCGTGATCCTGCCCTCCGTCCGCGAGATCGAGGAGGCCGTGCGCAGGATCGCGACCTTCCTGGCCGCCTATCGGAACCGGCCGCAAGAGTAGGGCCCTTCTAGTCCCCCGCCGAGCCGCTGACCCGCAGCGCGTTGATGATCGCCGGGATCGAGCCAATAAGCATGATCAGGGCCCACACCAAGGCCACCACCACGGTAATGAGTGCCCAGAACTGGTCCCCGATGGACACAAGTGGCCCGGGGAGGAAACTGTGGATGAGGCCCAGGATGACTTGCACGAGCACCGATACCAGAAGCAGCACCACGAGCCCAGTGACCTTCAGGAATTTCGGCTGGCTCAGAACCAGCAGCACCGCGAAAACGATCTTGAGCAGCAACAGGAGGGCAAGGATGGCCGCAGCCTGGCTCGTGGGAAAACTTCCCCATAGCGCCAGGTAGGCAATGGTCCCGAAGGGTGCAGCGACGAACAGGCCGAACATCAGGAAGAGCTTCGCCAAGGTGAGGAGGGCCGTGAAGAACGCGCCGACCACCCAGAGAAACGTGACAATCAAGGTGATGATGCCTTGGATCCGTCCGTAAACCCTGAGCTCCATGATCAGGCTGAGTCCGAGCATCACCACCGTGAACAGCAACAGCCCGTCAAGGAACGCAAGGAAACCGATCCCGGCGCCCGGCGGAGCAGCTGATGCGCGTTGGGTCTTTAAGAAGACGTCGATCGGGACCCCGAGCTCGTCCGCGGCGTCAGGCGAAACGGGCTCGACGGCGGTCCCGCCGAGGAGGATCGACAAGCCGATTTCAGCCAACACGACGACGGCGAAGACGGCCACTGCCGCAACGAAGAACGGGCGGCGCAAGGCATCCGGGGATGGTCCGTCACGCAACCGGCCGAGGCCCGATCCGCGCCCCAGCTGCGACCCCTGACCCCACCACGCTGGCGCCATGGGTCCATTGTGGCAGGCAGGGGTTTGAAAACAAGGTTTAGCCCAAGTTCCGCCCGCTTTCCACTCCATCGGGGTAGCGTTTCCCTATGAACGAGCAGAAGCCTGAAGACGTCTACACACACGGCCATCACGAGTCCGTCGTACGCGCCCACGCCTCCCGCACAGCCGAGAACTCTGCCGCGTTTGTCATCCCGCATCTCACCGCCGGGACATCAGTGCTCGACGTCGGATGCGGGCCCGGGAGCATCACCTGCGACTTCGCGGAACTGGTGGCTCCCGCGAAGGTCGTCGGGCTCGACCGTTCCGCCGAGATCGTGGCGCAGGCTGCCACGCTTGCGGCCGAACGCGGCGTGGAAAACGTGGAGTTCGTGACGGGCAACATCTACGATCTGGACTTCGAGGACGAGACCTTCGACCTGGTCCACGCCCACCAAGTCCTGCAGCACCTGACCGACCCCGTGGCCGCGCTGCGCGAGATGCGGCGCGTGGCCAAGCCCGGCGCCATCGTGGCAGTACGCGACGCCGACTTCCACGGCATGAGCTGGTACCCGGAGGTCCGCGAGCTCGACGACTGGATGGAGCTCTACCAGAAGATCGCCCGACGGAACGGAGCAGAGCCCGACGCCGGGCGGCGGCTTGTGTCCTGGGCGCAGCAGGCGGGCTTCACCGACGTCGCGCCCTCCAGCAGCAACTGGCTGTACGCCACGGCGCAGCAGCGCCGTTGGCAGTCGCGGGTGTGGAGCGAGCGGGTCCTGCACTCCGCCTTTGCAGAGCAGGCCCTGGAATACGGGCTGGCCAACGAGGCTGACCTGGCCCGGATCGCCGCCGGATGGCACCGTTGGGGCTCCACGGATGATGGATTTTTCCTGATCCCGAACGGGGAAGTGATCGCACGGGCGTAACGGCCCGCGGACAGCCCGCCAAACATTTTCCGGGAATTTCCATCAACCATGTCGAAAACCGTCCAGTAGTTCCGACCCATGAACGAAAGCGCCCACACGGAGCGCCCTGATAAGGAGTTCGAGATGAAATACATGATCATGATGTTTGGTTCGGCCGAAGGCATGATGGAGACCGCGGATCCCGAATGGATCAGGGAAATGATCGGGTTCATGATCCAGATCGACAAAGATCTCACCGATTCCGGCGAGATGGTATTCAACGCCGGACTGGCCGACCCCGGCACCGCCAAGCTGGTCAAGCAGACGGACACCGGGGTCATCACCACCGATGGGCCCTTCGCCGAGGCCAAGGAATCCCTCATCGGCTACTGGGTAGTGGATGTCGCCAGCGAGGAACGGGCCGTGGAAATCTGCTCCAGCATCGTGAAGTACGCGCCGGTTGTGGAGTTGCGCCGCGTCCAGGACGCGCCGCCGGAGGTCTAGCGCTTGGCCGAACCTTCCCGGGAATCCACGTTCGAGGACCTGCTGCGCACGCTGGCGCCGCAGGTCCTTGGCGTGCTCGTCCGCAGGCACGGCCAATTTGCCGAGTGCGAGGATGCCGTCCAGGAAGCCCTGCTCGAGGCAGCATTGCGATGGCCCGCCTCCGGTGTCCCGGACAACCCGAGATCGTGGCTGCTCACGGTCGCCACGCGGCGTTTGGTGGATTACTGGCGCAGCGAAAGTGCCCGGCAGGCTCGAGAACAACGCGCGGCGGCCATGGAACCGCCGCCCGGCGAGGACCCCTCCTCGAGCAGTGACTCGGAAGGGTTTGCGGAAGACACCCTCACCCTCCTGTTCCTGTGCTGCCACCCCGCCCTCTCGGCACCCTCGCAACTGGCACTGACCTTGCGGGCAGTCGGAGGGCTCACGACGGCGGAAATCGCCAGCGCGTTCTTCGTCCCGGAGGCCACTATGGGCCAGAGGATCAGCCGGGCCAAGCAGAGCATCAAGAAGGCCGGAGCCCATTTCGAGCTCCCGGAAACGGGCGAGCGACAGGCGCGGCTCGGCGTCGTACTCCAGGTCCTGTACCTGATCTTCAACGAGGGCTACGCGGCCAGTTCAGGCCCGTCCATGCAGCGCGAAGACCTCACTGCCGAGGCCATCCGCCTTGCACGGCTCCTTCGGGGGCTGCTTCCGAGCGAGCTCGAAGTGGGCGGGTTGCTGGCCCTCATGGTGCTCACCGACGCACGACGACGGGCGAGGTCCCTCCCGGACGGGATGTTGGTGCCGCTCGCGGAACAGGATCGCCGGCTGTGGGACACGACCCAGATCGCCGAGGGCCTTGAACTCTTGTCAACAGTGCTCGGGGTCGGCCGTCCGGGCCCCTACCAGCTGCAGGCCGCCATCGCCGCAGTCCATGCCGAGGCATCCTCCGCGGACCAGACCGACTGGCCACAGATCCTGGCGTTGTATACGGTCCTCGAAGCCATGGCCCCGAGTCCGGTTGTGGCGCTCAACCGGGCAGTTGCCGTGGCCATGGTTGAAGGGCCGCGGGCGGCC
The DNA here is from genome assembly GCF_030209785.1 of Arthrobacter sp. efr-133-TYG-120. NCBI lineage: Bacteria > Bacillati > Actinomycetota > Actinomycetes > Micrococcales > Micrococcaceae > Arthrobacter > Arthrobacter sp. efr-133-TYG-120. Next base: position 19,908 of record NZ_JARVRI010000035.1, on the reverse strand, counting down.
CTTCAACTGTTGGATGGGCTTGGGGCCGGGCTGGGAGACTGGCACAGGCTCGACGCCGTTCGCGGGCACCTGCTCGAAATGGCCGGCGAGCTTGCGGGCGCCCGGGAGTGCTTTCTTGCCGCGGCGAAGAAGACGGGGAGCCTGCAGGAGCGGCAGTATCTCCTGGTGAAGGCGGCCAAACTGGGGCAGTTGTCCACATAGGCAAAGTGGTCTCTGTTTGTGGGCCGCGGCCGCGAATAGCCTCAACACATGATCATTCAAGCAGGCTTTGACCTCCAGATTCTTGCCCGTCCGCTCATAGTCCACGATGAAAAACTCTACCCAAGACTCGTCGTGATTGGCCTCGACGCCGAGATGCAGCTGGAAAGCATCCGGGTTGTCACGGAGTCCTTTGAAGGCAGCTTGAATCCATTCCGGGACGCCATCCTGGAAGACCTGGATATCGAGGGCTCGACGTATTTTGCGATCGCGCACGCCGGAATTTGGGCCGAGGACGACTACTTCAATGAACAGCCAATCCTCGCGGAGGCGAAGCACTTGTCAGAGGCAGCGGCACGGCAAGGGCTTCACATGATCGGCCATTTTGGGCTCGACGAAAACGGGTACATGTCCAACGGCCCGCACTCCTACTTCGACCAATATGTACTTGGCGACGATCTCCCGGAAACGATGCTTCACTGGGTGCATTCGAAGTTTGGCAAGTGTGCCTGAGCGCCGTCGGCTGTGGCCCAGAAGCATCCACCGTGCCACTGAGCCTTACGTCGGATGGGTTGACCAACTAAACTTGGTCAACATGGCACAGTACAACGTTCAGGAGGCAAAGACCCGCCTTTCTGAGCTCCTCAACATGGTTGAACGGGGCGAGGAAGTGGTTATCGCCAAGGCCGGCAAGCCCGTCGCACGGCTCGTGAAGATTGAGCGGCCCACCAAGCGCCGCCTTGGATTCGTCAAGGGACAACTTCCCGACAATTTCCTAGAGCCCATGGATGAGGAGGAACTTACGCTGTGGGAAGCACCCCTTATCTCCTCGATACGCATGCCCTGATTTGGGCCCTGACGGAACCCAGGAAGCTCTCATCCAAGGCGAGACGCGCAATCCAGTCATTCGACAACCGCCTCGTGGCATCATCCGCCAGCGCTTACGAGATCGGCTACAAGCACAAGCTGGGTAAGCTCCCCGGCTTGGACGGACTGCTTCTGGGTTATGCGCGGCATGTCGCCGAGCTGTGCAACGAGGAGCTGTCCATTCGGAGTGTCCATGCGCTAGCGGCCGCGCACCTCGATTGGGAGCATCGAGACCCGTTCGACAGGCTGATCGCTGCGCAAGCCATCGTGGAATCGATGGTGGTTATCACGGCCGATCAGGAATTCCATAGCTTCCCGTTGGTGGAGACGCTCTGGTAACCGCTCGTCCGTGTAGGCTCATCAGCTCGTCCGGGCCCGGCTTCCTTCGGGCATAAGCTGGATTGGTGCAAATTTCGCTTTGGCTGGCCCTGGTAGGCGCCGGCACCCTGATCAGTTTCACTCCCGGCGCGGGCGCCATCTCCACCATGAGCAATTCGCTCAACTCCGGATTCCGCCGCTCCATCTGGGGAGTGCTGGGCCAACAGACGGCACTAATCATGCACATCCTGATCGTTGCGCTCGGGGTAGGTGTTCTGGTCTCGAGCTCACCCGTGGTCTTCAACGTGATCCGCTACACGGGGGCGGCATACCTGGTGTACATGGGCATCCGACAATTCCTGCACCGGCCGGACCTGGACAAGGAAAAAGTAGAGGCCCGGCGGAACGAGCCGGCCTGGTCCATGTTCCAGCGAGGCGTTTGGGTCAACCTGCTCAACCCCAAGGCGATCGTCTTCTTCCTGGCCTTCATGCCCCAATTCATCCGCCCCGAGCAGCCGCTGATACCGCAGTATCTAATCCTCAGCACCACGATCGTTTTCATCGACATCTGCGTCATGTGGTTCTTCTTCGCCTTGGCGGCCCGTTCATTCCAACGGTTCACGCACAACGAGCACGGCCAAAGAGTCCTCAACCGCACGTTCGGAGTGCTTTTCATGTCCGTGGGCGTGCTGCTCGCCGCCATCCACTAGAAACTAATCGATTGCTCCCCACCGGCTCCCAGCCTTCGCAAGCTCAGGCCGGGGCCCTCGCCGGCGTGGGCCCAAACTGTCGTATTGAACCTTCAGAACGACAGTTGCGGAGCAATCGATTTTAAGATCGGGCAGGCCGCCAGCCGGCCTGGACCAGCGCGCCTCGGACCTTGGCTATCGCAGCTTTCGCATCGTTCACCATGTGGCGCTTTGAGATCCGGACCTCCGTCCAACCGAGCGCCTCATACCGTTCCGAACGGCTGATGTCCCGCACCACTTGTGCTCGCCAGGCGGAGCAATGACTCCTGCGGCGAATCCGAGCCTATCCGGATCAGTTGGATGGCTAATTTTGCTTTGCGCAGCCCTCTCTTTCCCTTATGGCGATCGATCACTCGCTGAAGATCCCCAAGAGTGCACAGCGGCGTGTCCCGCCCTTCGAATTCAACCCGCGGTATCCGCACACAGCTGTCCCCCATGACCACCAATTCGTCCACGGTCAGTATCTCGGCCATGTCCAACCAGGTACGCTCCACAGTGGTGACGGGGACGCCATCAACCGTAGTGACCTCGTCCTCATAGAGCTTCATGCGGTGCACGACGACGTGCGGCCGGTTGAGGTGGGCAGCACCCTCGGGGCGGATCACATGGAACATTTGCGCTGGCTCCTTCTGGCGACGTCGCGGCAGGTCAAGGAGTTCCGCCGCTGTGAGGTGGGATGCGGCGCATCGCTCATTGACCTCGACGAAAGGGCGCACGCGGATGCACAAGGGGAGCTCCGCCGTCGGGCTTTCCGAACGAATCCCCCTGCCAAGTCTCTTCAGAGAGCCGTGCCGAAGACGCCCAGGGCTGACGCCCTCGTGGAGCCGCGCACCACCAGCGAGCTCTCGAGGGTCAGTTGCGGCTGGTCCAGTTCACGGCCTTCCATCAACCCCCGGAGTTGTTCGCCGGCCTTGAGTCCCAGTGGAGTGGCCGGCAAGTGCACACTGGTCAGGCTCGGGTTGCTCGTGGCCGAATACGGCAGGTCGTCGAAGCCGGCAACCGCCAGTTCCTCCGGAATCCGGACCCCGGCCACGCGGGCTTCCTGAAGCACGCCGTACGCGTGGGTGTCCGTTCCGCAGACGACGGCGGTGACCCCGGCTCGCTGCCAGTCCGGCCAGGCGGCAGCGAAGGCAGCCGCGGCAGCGCCGACGTCGATGGTGGTGCTGATGATGTGCGCGTCGGCAACGGAAATGCCGCAGGAATGTGCCTCATCCAAGAACGCCGCCCGGCGCACTTCGAACGTCGCGGTGCCGGTCACGCTGTCCACGTAGGCAACGCGCTTGTGCCCGGAGGCCGCAAGATGCGCGGCCAATTCACGGGCGCCGTGGGCAACATCGAGGTTCACGGATGGAGCGTAGGCCTCAAGGCCGGGCGCATCGAGAAGGACTAGCGGCCCGGCGACGGAAAGGTCTTCCAGGAAGGCCGCGTTGGGCGCATCCACCAGCAGCCCGGCAGGGCGAAGGGCCAGGAGCTTCCGGACGTCCTCCGCACGGGGGAATTCACCGGCGTCGGTCACTGAAAGCAGCAGCTGGTACTCGGAGCCGAGCGATTCCCGGACGCCGGCAATGACCTTGGCGAAAAAGGGGTTGGAAATGTCCGGCGCCACAAGGATCACAATCGAGCTCACGCCCTTGGCCAACGAACTGCCGATGCCATCCACCACGTAGCCTAGCTCGGCGATGGCCTGGCGGACCCGCGAAATGTTGTCCTCGGAGACCCTGCCCTGCGTTTTGCCGTTGGCAACCAGGGAGACGGTGGCAGTCGAGACCCCTGCCAGGGAGGCCACCATCGCCGCGGTGACGCGCTGCGTACGGCCTAAGGCCCGATGCACTGGTTCCGCGGATTCCATACAACGATCGTAGCCGGGAATCGGCCCCTTCCCACGCCGCAAGGCATCAAGCGCTTGACGCAATCAGCGTTAAGCGTTTGACGTGACCGGCAAGCCAGTGCCAGAATTCCTCTGAATGCTTTAGCGCCCTGCCTCGGCAGGCCCCAATGACGTGGAGATGAACATGGATCCCAACACCATGACCCGTGAACGCAAGAAGATCATCCTGGATTGCGATCCCGGGCATGACGACGCCGTTGCCCTGCTGCTGGCCCATGGCAACCCGGACATCGAACTGCTCGCCGTCACCACGGTGGTCGGCAACCAGACCCTCGAGAAGGTCACCCGCAACGCCCTGTCCGTGGGCACCATCGCAGGCATCACGGGTGTTCCCTTTGCCGCCGGCTGCGACCGTCCGCTGGTCCGCTCCATCGAAACCGCACCGGACATCCACGGCGAAACCGGTATGGACGGCCCGGAACAGCCCGAGTCCACCATCGAGCTGGACCCGCGCCACGCCGTCGACCTCATCATCGAGACGATCATGGCGCACGAGCCGGGCACCGTTACCCTGGTCCCCACGGCGGGACTCACCAACATCGCCATGGCCGCCCGCAAGGAGCCGCGCATCGTTGAACGCGTCAAGGAAGTCGTCCTCATGGGCGGCGGCTACCACGTAGGAAACTGGAGCGCCGTGGCGGAATTCAACATCATCATCGACCCCGAGGCCGCGCACATCGTCTTCAACGAAAAATGGCCCGTAGTGATGGTCGGTTTGGACCTCACGCACCAGGCCCTGGCCACCCCGGAAGTGGTCGAGAAGATCGCCGCTGTGGGCACCCAGCCCGCCAAGTTCGTCATGGAACTGATGGAGTTCTTCACCAAGACCTACAAGGACGCCCAGGGCTTTGACTATCCCCCGGTGCACGATCCCTGCGCCGTGGCCTACGTCATCGACCCCACCGTGATGACCACCCGCAAGGTACCCGTTGACATCGAACTGCAGGGCAAGCTCACCCTTGGCATGACCGTGGCCGATTTCCGCGCCCCCGCACCGGCCGACTGCAACACCTCCGTCGCGGTCGACCTCGACCACGAGAAGTTCTGGAACCTCGTCACCGACGCGATCGTCCGCATCGGCGATCCCACAACCGGCGCTGCCGCCACCACCGCCGCCACGCCCGCCGCCGCCGGGATCGCAGGAGAGGCCAAGTAAATGACCACCCTCATCAACGAAACCAAGACCAACCGCGGCAACGTCACCGCCCTCATGGTTGCCCTGCTGGCGGCCTGCGTGGCGTTCCAGCTCAACGCATCGATGCTCAGTCCGGCCCTGGTCACCATGGGCAACGAGCTCCACACGGACCAGGCGGTCATCGGCCTCTCCCAAACCTGGTTCTTCACGGCCGCGGCCCTGTTCTCGCTCTTCCTGCCGCGCCTGAGCGACATCGTCGGCCGTAAGAAGATCCTCCTCGGCATGATGCTGCTCATGGCCGTCGGCTCGGTCATCGCGGCCATGGCGCCCGACGTTACCTGGCTCTTCGTGGGCCGCATCATCCAGGGCGTCAGCGGTCCCACCGTGCCGCTGTGCCTCATCATGCTGCGCTCCGCGGTCAACAACCCGCGCAAGTACGGAGCCCTCATGGGCCTCATCACAGCGGTCAATGGCGGCGTCGCCGGCGTCGACTCCTTCGTGGGCGGCTACTTCGCCGAGCACTTCGGATTCCGGAGCATCTTCTGGCTCATGGTTGGCCTTGCAATCGTGGCCACGGCCTTGATCGCCATCCTTGCAGGGGAAAGCAAGCCCGCCGCCGGTACCGGAATGGACTGGCTTGGCGTGTTCTTCATTGTCATCGCTGTGGGCGCACTCCTGACAGCACTGAACGAGGGATCCAAGCTGGTCGGCGCTTTCTCTTCCGGAACGCTCATGCTGGCCATCGGGCTGATCGTGGTCGCCGCAGCCGCGTTCGCCGCCTTCTGGACAGTCGAGAAGCGCTCCAAGAAGCCCATGGTGGAAACGATCCACCTTCGCCAGCGTTCCACCTGGGCACCACTGCTGACCACCACGCTCGCCATGACCGGTATCTTCGCAGTCATCAACGGCATCGTCCCTGCCTACGTCCAGGCTGCGGCCCCGGGATTCGGGGTTGGACCCACCGAGATGTCGCTCATGATCCTCACGCCGTACGCCCTCCTCGGCTGGGTGTTCGGACCCATCAGCGGCCGGCTCGCTCCCGTGCTCGGCTACACCAAAGTCCTGCGCATCGGCATGCTGGGAAGCATCGTGGCCCTTGCCATCATCGCGTTCCTCGGACTCAGCAGCCTGCCCCTCATGATCGTGGGAACGGCCTTGCTCGGCATCATGTACGCCGGTACGGTCAACATCATGCTCAACGGACTCGGAGTTGTCCTCTCCCCCGCCGGCAACCCCGGCTTCCTGCCCGGCATGAACGCCGGAGCCTTCAACCTCGGCGCCGGCCTGAGCTTCCTCGTGTTGCCGGCCGTCCTTGTGGCCACCTCGGCGCTCGGCGACGCCAAGGCCTCGTACTTGACGGTCGTCGTCGTCGGCCTGGCCATCACGGTTGCCGCCTTCGCGGCGTCGCTGCTCATCCCCAAGCCGCTCGAAGCCGAGGTTGAAAAGTGAACCGCAGGATCGTGGTCGTCGGGTCGTTGAACGCGGACCTGACCATCTATTGCGAGCGGCTCCCGCTCCCGGGCGAAACCGTCCACGGCAACGGCTTCGCGGTCAATCCCGGCGGCAAGAGCGCCAACCAGGCCGTCGCGGCGAGCAAGCTGGGCGGCACGGTGACCCTGATCGGCGCTGTTGGAAACGACTCCAACGGCGACATGCTGCTCACCTCCACGGAAGGGGCCGGCGTGGACGTTTCCCGCGTCCGCCGTTCCGCGGATGTGGCCACCGGCGTCGCGGTCATCGCGGTGGACACGAACGGTGAGAACAACATCATCATTTCGGCCGGCGCCAACGGAACGCTCGCCCCGGCGGACGTGCCGGCGGACGCCTTCGACGACGCCGCGGTGCTCTGCCTCTGCCTGGAGGTCAGCCTTGAGACCGTGGAGGCTGCCGCCAAAACAGCGCACGACGCCGGCGCAACAGTCCTGTTGAACCTCTCGCCGTTCGCCGAGATCCCGCAGAGCCTGGCCGCCTTGAGCGATGTCCTGCTGGTCAACGCCCACGAAGCCTCGATGTTCCTGGGCGACGCCGAGATGCCCCATCCCGGCGCACACGCAAGCGCCTGGGAGCCGGTCCGGAGCCAGTTCGCGGAGCGGGGGCTGGAGCGGGTGCTCGTTACCCTTGGCTCGCATGGCTCCGTGGTGTTGGATTCACTCGCCGCGTCCGGGGAACAGATCTCCCGCATCGCACCCACCAAGGTCAGTGCCGTGGATACGACCGGTGCGGGGGACGCCTTCACCGGCGCCGTGGCTGCCCGCCTCGCCGCAGGTGTTACCTTGGCGGAAGCCGCGGCGTTCGCATCGGTTGCCGCAGCGCTCGCCACTACCAAGAAGGGCACCCAGGCCGCCTACCCCGGCGCCGAGGAAGTCCTGGAGCACTTGCGGATTTCGTGACTCATTACGCCTCCACCAGCGACTTTACAAATCCTGTAATCTCACCCTCCTTTTGACTAGCCAAGACGGGGTGGCATCCCCCATGCTTGCTCCATGTACTCAGCGTCGAGCCCATACCGCATCATCACCGTCTGCACGGGAAACATCTGCCGCTCACCCATGGCGCAACTGATGTTGACTGAAGCGTTCGACGCCGGAGGGCTTGGTGGAGCGGTTGTTGTGGACTCCGCGGGGACTACATCCTATGAGGCCGGACATCCCATCGATCCACGCGCAGCCCGCGTCCTTTCGGCCCACCGCATCCGCTCCGAAGGCCACATTGCCAGGAGTTGGCGCCAGGAGTGGTTCCGGGAGCGGGACCTGATTTTGGCGCTCGACGTGGATCACTATGGCTGGCTGCACGAGGCCGCGCCGGATTCGGAAACCCTCGCCAAGATCCGGATGCTGCGCAGTTTCGACCCAGCCGTTGCCGGCCGGAGCACCCTGGACCTGGGCATCGAGGATCCTTGGTATGGGGGCCACCACGATTTCGACGTGACCTGGGACCTCATCCGCGCGGCCGTCCCCGGGATCGTCGCGCACACCCGGGACGCCCTCGCCGCCAGGCAGCACGGACAGCACCACGACCCGCAGCAGGTACGCTCTATTTCATGACCCCAGCACCCGTGATCATCGCCATCGATGGCCGGTCCGGCGCGGGAAAGACCACTCTCGCCGTCGAACTAGCCGCCCGCCTCCGCATGCATCACAAGGTGTCGCTGTTCCATCTCGAAGATATCTATCCGGGCTGGAACGGCCTCGCCGCGGGTATCGAGCGGTACGTCACCACGGTCTTGGCACCGCTGCGCCGCGGCGACGCCGCCGAGTGGGTCAGTTGGGACTGGGAGAAACATTACGACGGCCGCAGCCACGTCACCCTGCCTGCCGAAATCGTCATCGTCGAGGGCGTCGGAGCAGCCGCGAGTGCCGCCCGGCCCATGCTGGACGCCGTGGTCTGGGTGGACGCTCCCGACGACGACCGCCGGCACCGTGCCATGGCCCGGGACGGCAGCAGCTACGAACCGTTCTGGGACAGCTGGGCAGCGCAGGAGGACGAATGGCTGGAGACCGACCAGGTCCTCGACCACATTGACGTCAGGGTACTGAATCGGGCAGACGGCAATGCCCCGGACGATGCCCTGCAGGCGCTGAACTACCTCCCTGCGCTCTCCCCCGTGCTGGCTCCCGAGCTCTCGGCACGCCGCGGATTGCAGCTCAAGGCCGAACGGATCGATGCCACGCCGGACGCCGCAGCCCTGTTCCAAGCGCTCTACGCCCGGTCCGCCAACGCCGTCTGGCTCGATTCCTCCAATGCGGCCTCCAACAGGGGCACAGTCGACGACGCCGGGTCCCCCAACGCCGGGTCCCCCAACGCCGGGTCCCCCAACGCCGCGGCGGAGCGGAGCCGCTTCAGTATCCTCGCGGACGACGGCGGCTCCTTCGGTCAGTCTGTGATGCACAGCTCCGGAACCACCCGCCTCAGCGCCGGATGCGCCACCGCGGTGACCGCAGGTCCCTTCTTCCGCTGGCTGGACACCGTGTGGGGCCGCAAGGCTTTGCGGGCACCGGAAGGCTATGACTGCGAATTCACGCTCGGTTGGCTGGGGTACCTCGGCTACGAACTGAAGCGGGAGACCGGTGGCAGTGATGTCCAAGCCGGCACTCCGGATGCGGCGCTGCTCTTTGCCGGACGGGCTGTGGTGATCGACCACCGTGACGCTGCCGTCTGGCTGCTCGCCATCGATGCTCCCGACGCCGACGAATGGCTTGGGCTTGCCCGCGAGGCCGTGCTGTCCGCGGCGTCGGCACCCGAAAGTGCGCCGAGGCACTCGGCCGGGGATCCCGCCGTCGGGGGTCGCACAGTGGCGCTTGAGTTCTCCAGCCGCGACACCGAGGACGAGTACAAAAGCAAAATCACCGAGGCCCAGCACCAGATTGCCGAGGGCAACACGTACGAAGTCTGCCTGACCACCACGGTGACCGCCCCGGATCCCGGGCTGGACCCGTGGGAGAGCTACCTCGCGCTGCGCAAGCGCAACCCGGCGCCGTTCGCGAGCTACTTGCGGTTCGGTGACCTGACGGTTGCGAGTACCTCGCCGGAACGCTTCCTGCGGATTACTTCCGACGGCGGCATGCGGGCCGAGCCCATCAAGGGCACCAGGGCGCGGGCCAACGATCCGGTCATCGACGAGGCGCTGCGCCGTGGCCTTGAATCCTCGCTCAAGGACCGTGCCGAGAACATCATGATCGTGGACTTGCTCCGCAACGACCTCAGCCACTTCGCCGTGCCGGGGTCGGTGACCGTCAGCCGGTTGTGCGCGGTGGAAAGCTACGCGACGGTGCACCAGATGGTGAGCACCATCGACGCCCGGCTGCGGCCTGGAGCACCGCGGGCCGAGGCCGTGGCGGCCGCGTTCCCTGCCGGCTCCATGACGGGCGCCCCGAAGATCAGCACCATGGACATCCTTGACGGCTTGGAGTCCGGACCGCGCGGGGTCTACTCCGGCGCGATCGGGTACTTTTCGCTCAATGCGGCGACCGATCTCGCCGTCGTGATCCGGACCCTGGTGATGGGTCCCGACGGCAACGGCGGACGCACGCTCAGTCTCGGCGTCGGGGGCGCCATCACGGCGGACTCGACGCCCCAGGACGAATACGAGGAAATCCGGACCAAGGCGTTCGGCGTGCTCTCCGCCCTGGGCGCGGAGTTTCCCACTATCTGAGCGTCAGTCGTGTTCCTCCGTACGGGCGCGGACCGTCCGGGGATCGTTGCGGGTGATCGTGTAGTAAATCAGGCTGGCCAGGATGGCCCCCACGAACCATGAATACGGGCCCAGGCCCGAGCCTCCCGGCAGGAATGTCTGCAGGGCCGGGACCAGGGCCAAAACACCTGCGACGACGGCGGCAGGGACCAGCGCCGCAATGGCCTTGAGGTTCCAGCCCTTGGTGTAGAAATAGAGGCCTTTCTCGTCCTCGTGGTACAGGTCCGAGACCTTGCACCGCTGGTGCCGGATGCGGAAGAAATCCGTGAAGATGACCCCGAACAGCGGACCGAGAAGCGCGCCGAGGCCGCCCAGGAAGTACACGATCACTACGGGACTGCTGAAGAGGTTCCAGGGCAGGATCACGATTGCGAGCACCGCGCTGATGAGGCCGCCGCGGCGGAAGTCGATCCGGTGCGGGGCCACGTTGGCGAGGTCGTAGGAGGCCGAAACGAAGTTGGCCACCACATTGATGCCGATCGTGGCCACCACGAACGTCACGGCGGCGATGATGGTGATCCACGGATTCTTGATCGCCTGGACGATCGCCACGGGATCGGTGATGACCTTGAACATGTCCTGCCCGCGGTACTGGTCTGCGGAGAAGTAGGACGCCGCACCGGCCGTGACCACCACTGTGACCAGGGCGAACGCGATGAAGTTCACGGGCAGGCCCCAGAAGTTGCCGCGCAGGATGGTCTTCCGGTCTGGTGCGAACCGGGAGAAATCGCAAAAGTTCAGGAGAAGCGCGGCAAAGTAGGTGACTGTGAGGGCGATGGCAGAGAAGAACTGGGTCAGGGCTGCCGGGCCGTCCAAGGGCGCGACGCCGGGGATCGAGAGGCTGAACTTGTTGCCCGCTTGCGTCAGGATGTAGATCGCGAGCGCGAACATGGCCACCCAGATTGCAGGGCCCGCCCAATCCTGGAACTTCCGGACCGTCTCCATGCCGCGCCGGATGACCAGCAGCTGGACCGCCCAGAGGACCAGGAAAGCCGCCCAACCAAGTGGCGTCAGGCCAAGGATGCGGGGCACGTCCGGACCGTCGAGCGACGTCAACTGGGGCCACACGGAAAACAGCAGTACCAGCACGGCTTCCGAAGCGAGCCAGGTCTGGATGCCGTACCAGGCGATGGCGATGAGTGCCCGGATCAGGGCAGCCAGGTTGGCGCCGAAGAGGCCGAAGGACATCCGCGCCAGGACCGGATACGGTACGCCCGTTTTCTGCCCGGCCGTCCCGGCAAAGTTCATGAGGAAATAGACCAGGGTAATGCCGAGGACCAGGGCCAGGAAGACTTGCCAGCCCACCAGTCCCGTGATGAAGAGGCCGGCCGCGAAAGTGTAACCGGCGATGCTGTGGACGTCGCACATCCACAGGGCGAAGAGGCTGCGGACCCTCCAGTTGCGTTGCCGGGCCGGTGCGAGGTCCGCGTTCCACAGCCTGTCGCTGACCAGTCGGCCTTCGGCGAGGATCCGGACTTTCTCAGGGTATTCGTCTCCCGGCTCGGGCGGTGCCTGCACAGCCGGTGACTCGTTTTTCCGCGCCATAACGCCTCCGAAGAACGCTTCCAAACATGCTTGGAATTCCAGAATCGCCCCATTGCGGCGCGAAGGAAAGCCCCCTTGGGAGTGCCCGCACGCCAAGCGCTAGCATTGGTCCCACTACGTCTTACCAGGAGGGTGCATGCCGTACATCGTTGACTTCGAGAATGTCTCTACCGTCGGACTGGAATCGTCTCCCGTTGCCGAGGCGCTTGCCGGGTTGCGCGCCAACGAGGGCCGCTACTACCGGAACAAGTACGGCCACGTCTTCACAGTGAGCCCCGCCGGCGAGGTTCCGGAAGTCGTCGAGCGCGTGAGCCGCATCCTGAAGGAGGAGCGTGACATCGTCATCAGCTCCCGCCCGCTGGAAGCAACCGCCTTCGACGTCGACGGTTTGCGGATGGCCTACGTCTTCTACGAGTCCGGGTTGTCGGTCAACGTTATGTACGGCATCGAGGCCGACGGGAAGCGGGCTGTCGGATTCAAGCTCTCGGACGGCATGGAGATTCCGGAAGAACTGGCGTCACGCTTCAAATTCGCTCGCCAGAAGTCGAAGCTGGCAGGCGTCATCCGCGGCTCCTACTTCGTGATCAAGGGCGAGTACTGAACCACCACATGTGCGCGAAGCCGGCGCTACCACCGGGAAGGCCGTGCCGCCACAAAAATTGGGGTCTACACATGAAAAAAATGCTCGCACCGCTCGGGATTCTCTTTGCTGGCGTACTGGCGTTGACCGGCTGCGGAGGTCCCGCAAATCCGGGCAACGCCGCCGCTTCTTCCTCGACACCGACGCCTACACCAACTCCTACACCGAAGGCGTACACCAACGAGGAACTTGCGTCCATCGTCGCGCAGTTGAAGGATGACCAGGGCAAGCCCTTGACCGTGGTGCCTGCCGCGCAGCTCGATCAAGGCATCATCGCGGCGAAGCAGATGCTCGCGTCCGCCGTCATCACACCCCCGGCGTGCGCAGCGTTGGCGAACACCAACGCGCAAGTCCCGGACGGTGCGACGTATGCGGCAGGAGAGAGCATTTCGGCGGCGGATAAGTCCGTCACAGTGATCACCGCCCTGGCGGTGAAGGACCCCGCCGTCCTGGCCGGCCAGACGAAGAAATCCGCTGATGCCCTGGCGCAGTGTTCCACCTTCACGATCGAGGTGGGAGGGCAGAAGGTCACTACCCAGACCCAGCCGTTGCCGCAGAAGACCAGCGGGGACCAGTCAACGGGAGCGTTGAGCACCCAGGTCCTGCCGTCGGGCCAGAAGGTGACCACACTGACCGTGACCGGCGTGAAAGGCAATCTCGGAGCCACAGCGATCAAGACGGGGGCCACTGTCACCGCGGACTCCGCGGCGGAACTGGTCAAACTCGTCAACGCCGTCCTCGGCTAGCAGTCAGCGGAATCGGACAGCTCAAGCGCCGAGGTTCAACATTTCGACATAGCGGTCGATCATCATGTGTTGGCCCTTGATCTGGGAAATCAGCTCCGGGCTGGCGATCTCGCCGTCGGGCAGTTGTCCCGAGCCGCCGGACGGTCCCAACGGAAGGATGATGACGGGCTTCGACGGCGTGTAAGCGGCCAGATCCGTGGAGCCTTCGATCTGGGCTTGGATGTTCTTGGCAACCACTGCGGCCTCGCGACCCGCGACGCCCGCCTTGTTCACGTCGATCGCCGAAATGTCGCCCAAAGCGTAGACGTTCTCGAAGCCCGCAACGCGGAGTTCGGGGGTGACGTCAAGGTATCCCTCGGCGTTCCGCGCGGCAATGAGGCCTCCCGCCACATAGTCCGTCTGCGGGGCTATTCCATAGCAGCGGAACCAAATGTCCGCCTGGATGGCGGTACCGTCCGCGGTGTTGACGGTAAAGGTGGCAAATTCACCCGCAGGAACAGGAGGCAACTGCACCAACGGGCTTCCCAGAATCCGGCGTACGCCGAGTTCATCCAACTGCCGGTTGACCTCAATCCGCAGCCGTGGATCGTAGGGCCCGGGAAGGATGTCCGCCGCCACATCTACCATCACGATGTCCTTCTCCGGCCATGCCGCCGCGATCTCGCCTGCGAACTCAAGGCCTACCGCCCCGGCGCCCAGCAGCATCACCCTGTCGGCACGTTTGAGGTCGTCATGTGCGGCTTGGTAGCGGGCGATGGCGTCGCTGGTGACCATTCGATCGCTTTTGGCCGGGAAGGGGTAGCTGGAACCGCTGGCGAGGACAAGGTAGTCCGGCGCCAGGCTGGCACCCGATGCCAGCTCGACCGTGTGCCCGTCCACCCGGACAGCGCGGTCCCGGAGTACCTCTCCATGCGCCAACAGGCGGTCATAGGGAAGGAACATCCGCGGCAGGAAATCGGTTTGGACCACAGATCGGAGGGCCGCGATGTTGTGTACGAAAGCGTCCTTGGGCTCCACCAAGGTAACCGTCGCGTGTTCGTCCAACGCCTTGGCTACGGAAATCCCGCCGTAGCCTCCGCCGATAACCACCACAGTGGGGTGCTGAGCCTGGTCATTCATGGCAACTCCCTCGGTAGAAAGCTCACGCTGCGCGGCTTGTGCCGCCCAGATCGTTTATGAATGACAACGATTGTTGGTTATCAATAATTTCCTCAGTGATAAGATTTTCCTGATGAGTTCTTCGGCAGCGGGAAAGCAACTGGGGTTCCTCCTTGCGCGTCACGGGCGCATCATGAATACGCGCCTCCGCCAAGCGCTGGACTCCTCCGGGCTCAGCCCGAGGCATGCCGTGCTGCTGTGCCGGCTTGACGAGTCCGGCCCGCTCAGTCAGCAGGGCCTGATCGATGCTCTCTCCATCGACGCGAGCGGACTAGTAGCGGTCCTGAACGACCTTGAGCGCCAAGGGCTGGCGGAACGACGCCGGGACCCCGCGGACCGCCGTCGTCATATCGTAGAAATCACCGCGGAAGGCAAACGCGCGGTGGCGTCCATTGAAGTTGCGGTGGCCGACGTCGAGCAGGAGGCCTTTGCGGGATTCTCCGCTGATGAGCTCCAGCAACTCCATGGATTGCTGTCGAGGATCCACGGCGAACCTGCGGACGAGGCCTGCGAGGACTGAGTCCCTACTGTAGGGTCGCCGTAAGCCGCGCTACATTGTCCACGTATTTGGCAAGCATCGGCCGGTGCAACCAGCCCTCCAGGGTCAGCTCGCGGCACATTTCCCTGTAGCTCGACTCCACGGAGCGCATACTGTCCACGGCTTCGGCGCCCAGGAGCATCACGGACACCTCCATGTTGAGCGAGAAGGAACGCATGTCCATGTTGCTGGAACCGAGGACGGCCACTTCTTCGTCAATGGTGAAGTGCTTGGCGTGCAGGACGTACGGCGCGCGGTACAGGTAGATCCGTACCCCGGCTTCCAGCAGCGCCTCGTAGTAGGACCGCTGCGCATGGTGGACCAGGAACTGGTCGCCCTTCTCGGAGACGAAAAGTTCCACGTCGACGCCACGCTGGGCCGCCGTCGTGATGGCGTACAGCAGGGAATCGTCGGGCACGAAGTACGGGCTGCAGATCGAGATGCGGTGCTGGGCCGAGTAGATCAGCGTATTGAACAGGCGGAGGTTGTTTTCCGTGACGAACCCCGGGCCGCTCGGAACCACCTGTGCGGTCATCCTGCCGGGTGTTGCCTGGACCGCGACTTGCAGTTGATGTTCGAGGGATTCGTCGGTTTCGCTCAGCCAGTCGGTGGCGAAGACGACGTTGAGGGTCGCAACGATCGGCCCCTCCATCCGCGCCATAAGCTCCACCCATTTGCGCCCGGCGCGTCGGTGCTTGGGGTTGTTGTAGGAGGGCTCAATCAGGTTCTGGGAACCCGTGAAGGCAATTTCGCCGTCGATCACCAGGATTTTCCGGTGGTTCCGCAAATCCGGACGGCGCCACTGGCCGTGGATTGGCAACAACGGCAACATGCGGCGCCACTGGATCTGGCCGCGCTTGAGCCTGCGGACCAGCTTTCGGTAGCCGGGAATCCGCAGCGTGCCGATGTGGTCGAACAGAAGGCGGACGTTGACGCCGCGCGCGGCTGCCTGTTCCAACTCGGTGAGCAGTTCGTCCGTGACTGAGTCGCTGCTCATGATGTAGAACTCCGCGTTGACGAACTTCTTGGCCCCCTTGACCGCTTCCGCCATGGCTTTGATGGACTCTTCGTAGCCGGGGAAGAGCTCCACGGAGTTGCCGTCCACCATCGGCAAGGATCCCAGCCGCCGGTTCAGTTCACCGGCCGACGTCACCCATTCGGGTCCCGAGTACGTGCTGACGACGTCGGCGAGCGCCGACGTGCCTGCACGCACCCGATCGTTGACTTCCTCCTGCTGTTCACGACGACGGCGGGACAAGCGGAAATTGCCGAACAACAGGAACAGGACGAAGCCGACGGAGGGAACGAGGAAGACGGCCAGGAGCCACGCCATGGCCGTGGTGGGGCGGCGGTTACCGGGGATGACGCCCAGCAGCACCACCCTCAGGATAATCTCGACGACGGCCCACGCGCTGAGGAGCCAGGTCCACTCAACCCCGAACTGAAAAGGAAACAGCACCCCACACCCCCACGATCGAATAGTTAGTCAAAGAACCAACAGTCAGCCCAGCCTATCTGGCGCACCGCTCGCGACTGTTCGTCCTGTGGGCCAGCACTAAGCTGGAAGCATGACTTTACCTGCCTCGACGGTCCTCGTTTTCCTGGATCCAGCGTTCGAAAACGGCCGCGTCGCCGATTCCAGCCAGCCACAGCTCATGGCAACCGACCTGGGCGCCACCCGGGGCGACGGCGTCTTCGAGTCGCTGCTCGCCGTCGAGGGCCGTGCGCGCAAGGTGCAAGCGCACCTGAACAGGCTAGAGAGCTCAGCCCGCGCACTGGACCTCAACATTCCCGAACAGGACGTCTGGCGCCGGGCGATCGACACCGCGATCACCGAATTCCGGGACGCCTTCCCCGCGCCGAGCCCGGCCGAAGACGAGGTAGTGGTCAAGCTGCTGGTGACGCGCGGGGTGGAAGGCGCCTCGACTCCCACGTGCTGGATCCAGGCTTCGCCGTCCCCCGCGGGCAGTCGCCGGCAGCGCGAGACGGGCATCGACGTCGTACTCCTTGACCGTGGCTTTGACACGGAGGCGGGCGACCGCGCCCCCTGGCTGCTGCTCGGCGCCAAGACGCTCTCCTACGCGGTGAACATGGCCGCGCTGCGCTACGCGCACAAGCAAGGTGCGGACGACGCAATCTTCACGTCAACGGACGGCCGCGTCCTGGAGGGCCCGACCTCCACGGTGTTGCTGGCCCACGTCGAAACGGTCGACGACGGCGCCGGCTCGGCGCGCACGGTCAAGCGCCTCATCACTCCGCAGCTGGACAGCGGCATCCTGCCCGGCACGTCCCAAGATGCGCTTTTCGCCAAAGCGAAGGCAGCGGGCTGGGAGCTCGGCTACGGCCCGCTGGTCCCGGAAGACCTGTTCGACGCGGACGCGGTGTGGCTGATCTCGAGCATCCGGCTCATCGCGCCCGTCAACCACGTGGATGGCAGGGAGATTGGCACGCCGGCAATGCGCAAACAGCTGACGGCCGAGCTGAACGAGCTGTTCGCGGGGATCGAGTAGGTTTTCGCGCCAACTGCCTCCCCTGCCCTGTCTAACTAGCACCAGACGTCGTTTAGAGCGCCCTAAACGACATCTATTGCGAGTCACTTGGGTGCGGTGATTTGTTCCCGCAGGATGTCCGCGTGCCCGCAGTGTTGCGCAAGCTCGCGCAGCATGTGGAGGTACACCCAGCGCAGCGGGAGCGGGCCGCGTCGGTTGCCGTTGAGCATGTCGTCGAGCCCCAAGGACGATGACGCCCGGCGCGATGCTTCGCATGCCTCGCGGTGTGCCTGCTGGATTGAAGCGATGGTGTCGCCGTCGTCGAGGATAAAAGATTCATCCGGCGTCGCAGGGATGCCGATCTCCGCGCGCGAACGGCACGTGATGGCTTCGTCGAACCAGACCTTCTCCACGAAGGTCGCATGTTTTACGAGGCCCAGCAGGGTGGTCCGGGACGGCACCAATGACCGCCGGACCTGTTCCTCCGTCAACCCGTTCAAGCAGCCGTTGAGCGCGTGCCGGTGCTCATCGATGAATGCCTCGAATTGGATGCGAATTGGCTGGTTGAGGTTGTCTTCGGCAAGCGTCACGGTTGCACCTCTGTTTTCCGTCAAGCAGGGATTCAGTCAGTATCGATGTGATCCGAGCTTAGCCGGGGAATAGACTCCGTTCATGCGTCTGGCGATCATTGGAGCGGTCCTCCTTGCGGCCGGAGCCGTGGCGATCGCCACCGGCGCCCTGCCTTTCACCGATCTAGTGGCACTTGTGGATCGGGTGGCGCCGATTCTGCTGTTTGTCGTCGCGATGACGGTTGTTACTGAGCTGTGCAGTGAGGCCGGAGTGTTCCTTTGGACTGCCCGCCGGCTCCGCTATTGGGGCCGCGGATACAGCATTCTTTTGTGGCTGTTACTGGCGGCATTCGCGACGCTGAGTACCGTCTTCCTCTCTTTGGACACGACGGCGGTGCTGCTGACCCCCGTGGTGGTCAGCGTGACGCGGCAAGCTGGACTGCCGGCCCTGCCCTTCGCGCTGACGACGGTGTGGCTGGCCAACACGGCAAGCCTGCTGCTGCCCATTTCCAACCTGACCAACCTTCTGGCCCAGCACAGCCTTGGCGGTATTACTCCGGGCGGGTTTGCCGGCCTGATGTGGGCCCCTTCGCTTGCCGCCGTCGTCGTACCCCTGCTGTTCATCGCCGTCGTCTTCCGGCGGGATCTGCGCAACCGCTATTCACGGATCCCGGTCGGACGGATCAGGCCGGATCAGCTGGCCGGGGCTGATTCCAGGCCTGCGGCGGACCGGGTCCTGCTCGCGTGCAGCGCCGTGGTGCTGGCGCTGCTGCTACCCGCGCTGGTGTCCGGGGTCCCGGTCTGGATCCCGGCCCTGGCCGGTGCAGTGGTTCTTGGTGTGGTGTTCGCGTTACGGCGCCCGCGGGTTCTCAAGGCGTCGCTGATTCCATGGTCCTTGTTGCTGTTCGCTTCCGGCCTCTTTCTGGTGATGGAAGCAGCCAGGCATCTGGGGGCTCCCGTGTTGCTGAGTCAGCTGGCCGGACAAGGCCAGGGCTTTATGGATCTGGTTCGGCTTGCCGCGACAGGCGCCGCCGGTTCCAATGTCCTCAACAATTTGCCTGCGTACCTGCTGGCAGAACCGCTGGCCGGGTCGCCTGTGCGGATGGCGGCCTTGCTGATCGGAGTGAATGCGGGCCCGATCATCACACCGTGGGCCTCCTTGGCCACCCTTTTGTGGCACGATCGGCTCATGCGCATGAATGTGCTGATTACGTGGAAGGGCTATGCGATCTTCGGCCTGATTGTTGCGCCTCTGACGGTGTTCGCAGCGGTGGCGGTGCTGGCAATCGCTGGCCAGTGAGTGCGTTCGGCAGAGATGGACCCTGTCGCCGGGCGCGAAGATTCAGGACAGAATGTAGAACAGCTTGGCCGGTACCGCCGGAACCTCGATACGAGAAGGATCTGCATCATGCTCAGCCTGCAGGACATCGACAACATCGTCCTCAACGGAGGGATTGTGGTAGACGCCGCCGGGGAGAAAATCGGTTCAGTTGAACAGGTCTTCACGAGCGGTGATTCCGGGGATCCTGTGTTTGTCACCGTGCGGACCGGCTTGTTCGGCATGTCCGAGTCTTTCGCCCCGCTTTCCGGAGCCAGCATTGAGAATTCAGTGATCAGGGTGGCCTTTGCCAAGGACAAAGTGAAGAACGGCCCGCGCATCGAGAGCGACCGCGGCGTGATCACGGAGACGCAGGAACAGGAACTCTACAGCTATTACGGGCTCGCGGCGGAGGAATCCAACGATGCCGCCACGGGAACCGATCCCGAGGAAGCCGGGACGGTGCCCGAAGCCTCGGCTGGGGAGACCGAGCCCGACGGCGGTCCGCCACACCCAGCCCCGCACGGTGGCCCGCATCCGCCGCACGGTGGCCCGCCAC
>NZ_JARVRI010000044.1:0-73539 GCF_030209785.1 Arthrobacter sp. efr-133-TYG-120 | reverse complement strand
TGGGCGACGGGAAGCAGGGCGGTCAGGTAGGTCATGGTGTCCGGGGCCGGGCGCAGGGACACGTGACGTTCCTCGGCGGCACGGGCCGAGCGTTGCGTGACGGAGCGGGGGTCGCGCCGGTAGGCCGCGGCCCGCGCCGCGGCGATGATGGCCTTGTCTCCGGCGCCGTCGAAGGTTCCGGTGTCGGCGGCGAGTTCCTCGTCCACGGCGCACCGGTCCTCGGCGGACAGGCAGGCCGTTTCCTTCACCAACAGCGTCGAGCGCCATTCGTTGAGCTGTCCGGTGTTCAGGGCGGCGAGGGTGTGCGGCATTTCGGTGACGAGCGCCTTCGCCAGTCCGGAGAGCCGGGATCCGCGGGCGGGCGACTCCCGCCGGGCAAGGGCGATCTGCGCCGCGACGCCGCGGCCGCGTTCGTCGGCCGGAACACCTGCCGCCGCGTCGGCGCTGCGCTGGGCGGCATCGAACGCCACGGCAATCCGGGCTTGCGCGGCGGCGGCCGCGGACTTCAGATCCTCCAGGGCACGCAACTGGTCGATCAGCTCTGCGGGGTCGGCCAGTTCGGTGCCGCCGACCGGCGCAAAGGCAGCGGCCGGGCGAAGCGATCTCACGGCATCGATCAACTCGCGCACCCGGAGGCACGGGCCAGCAGCCTCCGGACCCGCGCCGCCCGACGGCGCGCCCGTCCCGATCAGCGGGGTTCCCCGATTGCCGTCCATAAGAAAAGCCTCGCAGGGACCTACGACATTATTAGGCCCGAGAACCACGCCCGGGCGAAAAATCTTGGGAAGGGGCCCGGTTTTTTGGGGTGGGCCAGCGAAGGGCACCAGACAGCCCGGCAGTCGCCAGGGCCACTGATAGGCGTAGGCTATCGATCGATTCGGAAGTCCAGCCAAGGAGCCGCATAGTGGACACGCGAAAACTAAAGTACTTCCTCGCCGTCGTCGACCATGACGGGTTCAACCGCGCCGCCGAGCATCTGCTGATCGCACAACCGTCGCTTTCCCAAACCATCGCGAGCCTCGAGAAGGAAGTCGGCGTTCCGCTGTTCCACCGCATCGGCCGCAGGGCGGTCCTCAGCGAAGCCGGCAAGGAATTGGTCGGGCCGGCCAGACTCGTCATGCGGGACCTCGACGCCGCACAATCAGTTGTTCAGTCACTCCGAGGCATCAGGAGCGGCCGGCTCGACATCATCACTATGCCTTCGCCGGGCATCGAGCCGCTGACGTCTATGATCGCCGCCTTCACCAAGGTCTACCCCGCAGTCCGGCTCAACGTCAGTGCTGCCTTCACGCCCGAAGAAGTGATCGAATCGGTCCGGAACGGCAGCTCCGAAATCGGGCTGGCCGGCTCGCCTACGCCCATCTTGGTCCCCGGCGTCGAGGTCCTCGAACTCGAAAAACAACCGCTCATCCTGATCGTCAACCCGCAGGCCGACACCTTCGGCGCCGAGCAATCGGCCATCCAACGTGAGGATCTCGGGGGACAGCGCATCATTGCGAGCCAGCGAGGCTCCCTCATGCGTTGGCTCGTGGATGATGCGCTGGCGCACGGCGTACAGGTGGAGATCGTCGTCGAAGTCGCCCACCGGACCTCCATCTTGCCCCTCGTTTTGGCGGGCGTCGGGCACGCGGTGATGCCGTCGTCGTGGGCTCCTACCGCGCACAAAGCCGGCCTGCGCACAATGCTCATCGAACCAGTGAGCCACCTGGACGTCGCGGTGCTCAGCCGCAAGGACAACCTCACTCCCGCGGCCAAGGCGTTCTTGCAGGTCGCTGCGGAGCACACCGAAGATTAGCGCGCTCGACTGCAAAGAAAAGATAGGCGCTACCTATCAGCCGTATCGAAACTAAGTCTTGGACGCCACCTACCCGCCGCCCGTCTACTTGAAGAGGAAGGCAGTGTGACTCTGCTAACAAACTCAACGAGGAGGTAGGCATGAGCGCCACCCAGAAATTCAGCATCGCATCCATCCCGGCGGACGGCGTCGGAAAGGAAGTTGTCTCCGCAGGCCGCCGCGTCCTGGACGCCCTGGCCGCGAACTCCAACGGCAAGTTCGCCTTTGAATGGACCGAGTTCCCGTGGGGCTGCGGCTACTACGAGAAGACCGGCCAGATGATGGACCCCAAGGGCCTGGACGCCCTCAAGGACTTCGACGCCATCTACTTCGGAGCCGTCGGCTGGGAAAACGTCCCGGACCACATCAGCCTCTGGGGCCTGCGCCTGAACATCACCCAGAACTTCGACCAGTGGGCCAACATCCGCCCGGTCAAGTTCCTCCCCGGTATCGAGTCCCCGCTCCGCAAGGCTGACAACACCGAGCTCGACTGGATCGTTGTCCGCGAAAACAGCGAAGGCGAATACGCCGGACTTGGCGGACGCAACCTGAGCGGTCGCGGCCCGGGCAACGAAGTTGCGCTGCAAACCGCGCTGTTCACGGAGAAGGGCTGCGAGCGCATCATGCGTTTCGCGTTCGATCTCGCACGGACCCGCACGGTCAAGAAGGTCTCGTCCGTCACCAAGTCGAACGCCCAGCAGTACGGCATGGTCCTCTGGGACGAAACCTTCAACCGGGTCGCCCTCGATTACCCTGACGTCCGGACCGAGAGCGTCCTGGTTGACGCCATGAGCGCCAAGTTCATCCTCCACCCGGAGGAATTGTCGGTGGTTGTCGCGTCCAACCTGAACGCCGACATCCTCTCGGACCTCGGTTCCGCACTCGCCGGCAGCCTTGGCCTCGCCGCGAGCGCCAACCTGAACCCGGAGCGCCGCTTCCCGTCGATGTTTGAGCCGGTCCACGGTTCCGCACCGGACATCGCAGGCAAGGGCATCAGCAACCCCATCGGGGCCATCGCCAGCGCCGCGTTGATGCTGGACCACTTCGGCCTGCACGAAGAAGCGCGCCTGGTCGAGGCCGCCATCGAACAGACCACAGCCGCCGGATTCTTGACCCGCGACGTCGGCGGCGAAGCCACCACGGACGACGTCACCGAAGCGATCATCAAAACAATCAGCCACAGCCTCGCCGCCGTATAACGTCCGGTGACGTTCGACGGCGGCCGGCCGGCCGCCGTCGTACGCGGCGTTTCCCCTCCCAACGGTCGCAAGCCCGCGCCGGGATTCCGGGACGCCGCTTACTCCCCAACTTTCTCCACAGACATTCCACAATGAGGTAGGAATCATGGAACACATCAACAAAGCCGGCGCAGCTCCGGCACCCAAGACCCGGCGCGTCAAAACAGCGTGGTACCGGCAACTGTATTTCTGGGTTCTGACCGCCATTCTCATTGGCGTCCTGCTCGGCTGGCTCGCGCCGACCGCGGGCATCGCCATGGAACCGATCGGGACCACGTTCGTCAATGCGATGAGGATGCTCATTGGCCCGATCGTCTTCCTGACCATCGTCGGCGGGATCGCGAGCGTAGCGGACCTGAAGAAGGTCGGGATGACGGGCCTGAAGGCCCTCACGTACTTCCAACTCGGCACCATTTGTGCGCTCGTGTTCGGCCTTGTCGCGATCAACATCTTCCGGCTGGGCGAGGGCGTCAACGCCGCGGCCGGCACCATCAAGACCACTGATGCCGCGGCCAAGCTCATCGACGCCGGCGCACACCAGGAATGGTGGCAGTTCCTGACCAACATCATCCCCACGAGCATCGTCCAGCCCTTCATTGCGGGCGATATTCTCCAGATCATCTTCATCGCGGTTGTCTTCGGCATCGCGTTGAACGCGATGGGCAAGCTTGGCGCGCCCGTGCTCGACGGCGTGCAGCGGCTCACCGGTGTGATGTTCAAGATCCTGGGCTTCATCATGAAGGCTGCGCCGCTGGGTGCATTCGGCGCCATGGCCTTCGCGGTCGGCAAGTACGGCGTGTCCTCCCTGACCAGCATGGGCGGACTGATCGCACTCTTCTACGTCACTTCGATCCTCTTTGTGGTGGTCGTCCTCGGCTCCATCATGGCGTTCCTGAAGCTGAACATCTTCACGATGATCAGGCACTTCAAAGAGGAATACCTGATCATTCTGGGCACCTCGACCGCCGAACCTGCACTGCCGGGACTGATGCGCAAACTCGAGCACGCCGGCGTCAAGAAAGAGACTGTGGGGCTAGTTGTCCCCACCGGCTACAGCTTCAACCTCGACGGCGCCGCGATCTACCTTTCCCTGGCCGCCGTATATATCGCCCAGGCCACCAACACGCACCTGAGCATCGGCCAGCAGTTGGGCCTCATCGCCGTCATGCTGCTTACGTCCAAGGGTGCTGCGGGCGTCGCGGGCGGCGGTTTCATCGCCCTCACCGCAACGTTGGCCACCATCGGTACCATCCCGGCCGCGGGCATCATGCTCATCTTCGGCATCGACAAGTTCATGTCCGAATGCCGCGCCCTCGTAAACTTCACTGGCAACGCTGTCGCGACGCTGTTCATCGCCTGGTGGGACCGCACCCTCGACGCCGACCGTGTCCGCCGCGTCTTCGCGGGCGAAGTCGTGGAGCCGATTCAGGCGGTTGAAATTCCCGCGCCCGCTACCGCCGTCGAGCCTTTTCAGCCCGCCGACCGCCGTCCCGCCTACTCGGAATCCATCTGACATGAGCAACGCAACTGCCCCGATGGGCGTCCTCATCGCGCCCGACAAGTTCAAAGGGAGCCTCACCGCCGGTGAGGTGGCGGACGCCCTGGCAACAGGGCTCCGTTCCGCCGGAGCGGTGCAGTGTGAGCTGCTGCCGCTGGCGGACGGAGGTGACGGCAGCGTGGATGCCGCCGTCGCCTCCGGGTTCGCCCGCCACGCTTTGGTGGTCCCGGGGCCGACCGGACAACCCGTCAAGGCGAGCATCGCGTTCGACGGCGTCACTGCTGTTGTGGAGGTGGCGAACACGTGCGGTTTGGGACTGTTGCCGGACGGGCGGCTCTTGCCGCTTGATGCGTCGAGCCGAGGCTTTGGCGAGTCTGTTCTCTTTGCCCTTTCGTTGAGGCCGGCGCGGATCGTGCTGGCGCTGGGCGGAAGCGCGAGCACCGACGGAGGAATGGGCATGCTCACGGCCCTGGGCTTCCGCTTCCTCGATGCTTCCGGCCATTCTTTGGAGGGCAACGGGCGAAACCTTGGCCGTGTGCATTCTGTGGATGCGCCTCCTGGGCTGATTGGTGTGGAGCTGATTGTCGCGAGCGATGTGCATAACCCGCTCTGCGGGCCGGACGGTGCGCCGGCGGTTTTCGGTCCGCAGAAGGGCGCATCGCTTGCGGATGTTGCAGCGCTCGACGCCGGTCTGACGCACTTTGTCTCTGTGCTCACTTCGGGCGGGTTTGAGAATGCGGCTTCCCTTGCCGAGCATCCCGGCGCCGGAAGCGCCGGCGGGATCGGCTTTGCGTGCCTGTTGCTTGGCGCTTCCCAAGTATCCGGGGCGGACTACTTCCTGGACCTCCTGGACTTCGACACCCGCAAGGACGGCTGCGACGTCGTCATCACGGGCGAGGGCAGCATCGACGAGCAGACCCTCGCCGGAAAGCTGCCGGCCGCCGTCGCGCGCCGCTCGGGCACCCGGCCGATCATCGCCGTCGCGGGCCGCTCGTTGCTGCCGCGGGAGCGGTGGCCCGAGATGTCGCTCTCGCGTGTCTACACGCTGACGGACTACACGGATCTGGACTCGTCGAAGGATCCTGGGCTTTCGGTGGAACTGCTGCGGCGGATCGGGCGGGAGATTGGGGAGGGGCTTGGGCGCTTAGGTGGCATGTAAACAGACACGCCCGACTTCCGTGATCTCTTGCTGCCGCGGGTCTACGGTTGGCTCAATGTCGGATTGGTCAAGGGGGACACATGGATTTCGCAGAACGGCTCTCGGCGCTTGCCGCAAAGGTGCGTCAGCAGCGCGAGGCTATTCAGACCGAGGAAGCAACGAAGAACGCATTCGTCATGCCGTTCATCTCAACGATCCTCGGCTACGACGTTTTCAACCCTCTTGAGGTCGTGCCGGAGTTCACAGCGGATGTGGGAATCAAGAAAGGCGAGAAGATCGACTACGCCATCGTGAAGGATGGCGAGATTCAGATCCTCATCGAGTGCAAGAAGTCCATTGGACCGGTAAGGATCGAACACGCTTCCCAACTATTCCGCTACTTTGCAGTCACAAATGCGCGGATTGCCATACTCACCAATGGCGAGGTGTATCAGTTCTTCACTGATCTCGATGCTCCGAACCGTATGGACGAAAAGCCGTTCTTGGTGCTGGATCTCAATGACATCGATGATTCGCTCCTGCCTGAACTCCAGAAACTCTCAAAAGATGTCTTCGATCTTGACTCGATCATTAACGCAGCTGGCGAACTGAAATACATCGGCGAGCTAAAACGGACACTGGCCGCCCAGTTCCGCGAGCCTGAAGACGAGTGGGTCAAGTTCTTGACCACACGGGTGTACACCGGCCCATATACGCAGCGTGTGCGCGAGCAGTTCACTTCGCTAGTCAAAAAGGCATCGAAGCAGTTTCTCAACGATCAGGCCAATGAACGTCTTAAGAAAGCCCTCGGCTCTCAGACCTTTACGCAGATCGACGATTCGGCAATTCTTCCGGAGGTGACGAGTGAGCCGGTGGTTGAATCCGACCTCGCCGAGGCCGATGGTATTGAGACCACACTCGAAGAAATCGAGGGCTACCAGATTGTCCGGGCGATCGTATGCAGCGACGTAAAGCCCTCAAGGGTCTTCCAACGCGATGCCAAGTCGTACTTCGCCGTACTTCTGGATGACAATAACCGCAGGCCGATAGCACGCCTGCATTTCAACCGAACACAGAAGTACATCGGACTCTTCGACGAACACAAAGAGGAGCGGCGTGTTCCCATCGACTCCCTTGAAGACATCTACGAACACGCTGACGCTCTTCGCGCCAGTGTGAAGGGCTACCTGTAGCAGCTGTCGGCTGGGTGGCGGCGCCGACTTGAATGGACACGTTTACAACGAGGTTTGCTGGCGAACCCCGCATCAGCGATGACACACTTGGTGCGTGGGAACTGTGACGGTGCGCGAGCTAAGGAACCATGGCGACGAAGTGCTTGAGCGGGTCGCTCGTGGCGAAACGCTGATCGTTACCCGCGAAGGCCACGAGGTGGCTGAGCTTCAGCCCGTACACCGACGCGGCCGCCAAACAGAACGACTGATCGCCAGCCGCCGGCACCTGCCGCGCGTGGACAGTGAGATATTCCGGGCAGATCTGGACGAGATCCTGGCTTCGAGTTCGGTGTCCCTATGGTCAAGGACATGAACTCCATGCTTCGTCTGGTTCAAGACCGGCAAATACGTCGCGGACACTTCGCGCCAAACCGAAGTATTCGGACCGCCCCCGACCGCGGAAAACGCGGTCGGGGGCGGTTTGCTCGGAGTCTGGGGCACTAGGGGATCTACAGGTCCCTCAGCGAGGAATCCGCGTCGAGCCGGGCGAGTCTTGCGACGTGGCCGAGGGCTCCAAGGCACAAGAACAAAGGAACGCAGAGGAGTGCTCCGAGCACGAGCAGCCAGTTGGGCATGGCCCATGCGGTCACCGGCAGGAGGTCGAGCTGCAGTCCGTTGAAGACCGCCGTTCCTATGACGGAGCAAAGAGTTCCCAGGAGCGCCCCCGTCACGCCAATGATGAGGCCCACTGCAGCCAACTCGACCATGTAAACCCCTGCTATCGAGGCCCCCGACCAGCCGATGGCTTTAAGGAGACCCACTTCGCGGGCCCGCTGCTTGATCCAACTGCCGCCAACGGACACCCCGACGCCGAGGCAAAAGATGATCAGGAAGCCACCGATCACCCAGCCGACAAGGGCAAGAAGAGCGAAGAGGCCTGACAGGGACCGGATTTGGCCCGCTACGCTGTTCACGGAGTACCCGAGGGCTCGGACTTGGTTTTGCACGTTGACCACTTCTTCCGCTGAGTCAACGCGCACATATGCGCGGGGATAGACCAGCGTTTTGGTGGCTGGCCGGGCATTGGCGAGTGTTGACTGAAGTACCTTGCTGGAGACGTAGGCAGCTTGTGCGCCATCCGTACGCGGCGACGAGTTGTCATAGATACCTGAGACGCGGAGCGATATGGAAACGGGTTCGCCGTTGCCGGGGCCGATTTCCTTCGTATACACGAAGCTCATTTCCTTGCCGAGCAGCTCGGTGTATTTCTGGCCCTGACCCTTGTCGGGGAGCAGGATCTGGCCTTCCCCAGGGCCGTCTTCGGAGACATCGCCGAGCAGTATTTTCGGGGTGATGCCGCTGATGAATGGCGTACCCATGAACGCGCCTGGGTTGTTCGGTGACGGCCAGTTCGCTGGGTCCTCTATGGCGAGGTCAATTTGTGCCCAGCCGAAGGATCCCACCACATGATCGATTTGGTCGAACCGGGACAACGAGTCGTCAGTGATCTCGCGAGCTGAGTCTGGACCGACTGAAGTCACCTCCACATAATTCAGTGCGGAGTTGGTGCTGATCTTGTTTGAGTATGAACTTATGCCTGCCCCAACGATGCTGTCGGCGAATATGAATACCGCGATGCCAAGACTCATCAGGACCGCGAGTGGCCTCAATTTCGAGAGAGAAAGCCGCACCGACCTCGCAGCAAAGGCTCTATTTCTGTTCAAGGAGCAACTCCTTCATCGGAAGCTGACGGTGGGCCACATGCTGGAAGACTTCGTCATGGGAAGCGACGAGGACACCGCACCCGCCGTCGGCGCCCCTTCGCATGGCGTCCAGGATGGCTTCAGTGTTTGGCGCGTCAAGACCCGAACTTGGTTCGTCCGCTAGTAGCAGCGATGGTTCGTTGATCAGTGCGCGGCAAAACGCGACTCTTTGTTGCTGGCCGCCGGAAAGCCTCTTCGCTTGCCGGTCAGCGACCGCCGCAAGACCGAAGCGTTCCAACTGCTCCGTAATCGTTGCGCGTGTCATGGGCTTGCTGCTGGCAAGGAGAACATTTTCCAGCGCCGTAAGTTCGGGAAGAAGGTTGCTGCTCTGAAACACCATTCCAATTTCGCTCGAGCGGACACGACTAGCCGTCCGGGACGATGCATCGGTTCTGTCGTTACCGTTGATCCACACTTTGCCGGCATCGGGGGTCGATAGAAGTCCGGAGATATTCAGGATGGTTGACTTCCCCGAACCCGATTCACCTCGCAGCCAGACGATTTCACCTGCCTGGACGTTCAGGCTGACTCCAGAAAGGACCAACTGTCGGGTCCCACGTTCATCTGAAAAAGACTTGGTGATGTTCTCAAGACGAAGTACCGAAGTCACTTGTTCTCCCCGAAATCGTAGGCACCCGGGACCGCGATCATGGCAGCTGAAATCGAGAGGCTGCATGGTGACGCTTTGTCTGGTTCCATCCGATACAGAGACGGGAATTCTTTACAGCCTTTCAGAGTCCGCAGTTCCTCGGCCGCCTTGTCGAAGTCGTTTGATCCAAGTCCGGACCGACTTGCGTTCGTCATGGCGGTCAACGCCCGAAAGTAGTTCAGGCCCTTTCCTCTGGATGAACCGATGAGCTGCGGGAGAGCGGACTGGACGGCCGGAAACATTGATCTCACTTCTTCGCTGTTTGAGAAGTACATGGAGTTGGAGAGCGCCATTAGCGCTCCGGAAAGTAGATGTTCAACCCCGGGGTCTGCGTCGAACGTCTCCAGTCGCGCCAACCGGGCATTAGGCTCAAGCTGCACCAGAACATCCACCAGGTCGATGTACCCGCTGAGATTTGCGAATGTCACGGCAGCCGGAAGCGCTGCCCTTCCCTGCTCGATGATCGAACCGTAGCTCCCCCAGGATGAAGGTCCGGAGCGCTTAAGCGCCACAAGCGCCTTGAGTTGGGTGATCAGATCGGTTCCAGGTGCCTTCAACACCCGTTCCAATTCGTCTCTGGTTCTTTCGCTCGTGACCTCTGGAAAGTTAGTGTCGAGGAGTCTTGCGGCAAGATACGTCCCGTGGACCGAGCCTTTGGCGAGAGTCGATGAACGGATAAGTCCCGTCGTCTGGTCAACCCTGGGTGCGATACGGTCCTTGACAAGTCGTTGCGCCTCGGTCTGAGCGTTCAGCAATTCCAGGGAACGCAGCATTGAGGCGATCAGCGCGTCATCATGCACCTGGTTTGAATCCAGAAGCCTAACGATATGTTCTCTAGCGTCATTTGGAACGACCAGATCCTTTCCAAGAGTTGCTCTCACTTCAAGAGCGGCTTGAAAGTCAAGGGTTGACTCATAGTCGCCAGGGAGCTTCCTGGAATCCACGTTCTTCAATGCTCGTTCCAATTGACTGGGTTTCGCCTTTTGCAGAGCCGAATAGGAATCGAAGAGACGCCACAGAAGATAGGGCTTCTCCGCGATCGAGTTGACGTCAATTGCGCCAAGCCGTACGAGCGCTTCTCCCCCAAAGGACTTTGCAGCAATCGCGGACCAGCCTTGCATCCTACCGATATCGATCCAAAACCACAGCGCGGCGATTTCCGCGCCTACATCCTGTTGCGTCGGAGTCATCGAGGCACTGGCCAATTTCTCCTCTAATTCGGCAGGCACAGCCGCGCCGGCAGTCCTAATCAGCTTAAGCGCCGACCATAGCGTCGGCAGGTCGACTGTGGACTGCTCGCTGAGCGCTTCACGGACAGTCCTGTTGGCGCTGTCCGCGGCCAGCAGGTAGGTCCCAAGGTCCTCGGAGTACACTGCCGTAGTGTACAGATCTCCACGCTCTTGGCCCTCCCCCTCGGGCATCCTTATGAGGCCGTTGGTTCCCTCGAGCTTCTTCAAGTCCCCTTGTATGGCAGACACATCGTTAGCGGGTGCGGAGAGATCGGCACTGCAGGCAGGCAGGAAAAGCATAGCCACGATTAGCACCGAAAACAGTTTGGCGTTTCGTATGTTCTGCAACTTTTGACGGCATATACCTAGGCTTCTTTTCATTTCTGCAGTGCCGATCTCTTAGTCATACGCGCGCGGAGGCAGTGCGCAAATTGCCGTAATAGTAAGCGGTGGCCGCCACATCCGCACCCAAGTAGAACGCTCCCCAACCCATGCAGACTGTGCCACTCAGATATGATCCACGAGCACCGTTACTGTTGGTCCACTGAAGTGTCGCCGGATTACTGGTTCCGGATCCCGATACATTGACACCCTTGATGCTGATGGACCCAACACCGTACTGATAGAACGATGTCGTATTGCGAATCCAATTGGGTGATACGTTCATCACAGCCGACGAGGAAAAACTCCCACAACCGCCATTTGATACCGGCTGAATCCACATATTTGCCGTGATCGGCTGCCCGTTATCGAAATACGCCGTGCCCGATGCGCTAGTGGCCTGCGCTCCCGACGCGACCCCAATTGCCATGAGCGCTGTCAGCGCACCTACCGCAACTACCTTCCTTGCATTCCTAACCATTTTCATTCGATTCCCCATTCTCAATTACCGGTCGGCCTTTGAATTCCGACCGCGTTTCTGGTCAGACATGAATATCGAACATGTTCTCCACCCCGAGCCGATCGCACGGAACGAGACCGGGGTCGCGGTACACGAGTCCTTTGCTCAAGTACGGAGGTGCCCGCTCTCGGCCCCAGATCAGGCGCTCCACGAACAGGACCACCACCGACCCCAGCGCGAGAACGAATAGCCTTCCCATGGCCGGCACCTAGAGACTACTGACGGATTTGTTTTCGGAGGCCTCAGCATCGACGACGAGAGACATGGTTCCAAGACAGATCGCGCCGATTGTCCAAAGCCATATCGGAATCGACCCGGGGAAGCCAACGGTCGCCGCTCCCGTGAAAACGCCACTACCCATCCCGCTGATCGCGAACAGACCAGCATCGCGCTTCGGACTTCGCCTTGTCGTGAGCACTAGGACCAGGGCAACCGCGCCAATAGCTATGGAGGTCCAGGCAAGAGGCGGTGTCTTCGGTTCGTGAAGGAGCCCGACAATAGTGCTGCCAGCGACACACGTGAGCACGAGCGCAGTGGCCGTTCTGCGGATAGCTGATGAAAAGATCATTTTCGGAACCTTTCTGGGGGAGTTAGCTACGACCGCTGGGGCGACAGGGATAACTAGGGTTCGCATGCGCGTTCGCTTTGTTTGTACGCATCGAAAGCGTCTTTTCGGGCCCAGACGGCAACAAGGGCTCCATGGCATAAGAATTCAATGCAAACCGCGGGGACGATAACCCAGCTCGACACGCCTGCTCTGGCGAGTGCACCGAATATCACAACGGTGAGCACCGCACTTGCTAGGTTGAACCAGCGTCGGCCCGGAGTTGCGTCCATAGCCGTCAGGAGTTCGCCTAGGTAATAGAGCATTTCGATCCATTCCGAAGACCGCCGCCACCGGTAATAACCCCTTGCGCAGGGGCACACCGCAGCTCTGATCGCAGGGGGCCCAGGATGCTCGCAAGCGGGCCACGGGCGGGTGTTGCCGATGGGACGTCCCGAGCAATCAAGATGCGATTTTCCACGAACCCCCCAATCCATCTGTGGTTCCGATTTGAAATCGAAACCCATACGGGAAGGCTAAGGGCGAAAAAGCCGTCTCAGTGTAGAAAAGAGGAAACTCAGTGCTGGGAGACCCAAATTTCAGTGTGGAATCGGGCAATCTCCGTGTGGTCGGTGGCGCTTCTCCGTGTAAATCGAGGCTGAACACGTAGAGAGATGTCCGCATCGGGCGGCGAGGCCAGAGTGGACTTCGCATCCACCCCCCTCCCACCGCACCCAACCGCCCCACCTGGTATCCCAAACCCCCTCCCCGCAAGACACCCCCTTGACTCCCACCCCCTCCTTCCCTAAACTTTTCATAAAGCAGAATCTAAATTCCACAAAGCGGAAACTCGCCAAGGCGAACTAGTCCAAGAGAACAAGCCAAGTGGAAGAGGATCCCAAGCCCTCCCCCGGAAGGACACCTACGATGACGTACACAGTGAACTGCTCCATCCTCCTGACGGAGCTGCCCCTGCTCGAGCGCCCCGCAGCCGCGAAGGCCGCCGGCTTTGACGCCGTCGAATTCTGGTGGCCCTTTGAGACTTCCGTCCCGTCAGACGCCCAGGTCACCGAGTTCGAGAACGCCATCAAGGACGCTGGCGTTCAGCTCACTGGCCTGAACTTCAACGCCGGCAACATGCCCGGCGGTGACCGCGGCCTGGTTTCCTGGCCCGCCCGCTCCTCCGAATTCCTGGACAACATCGACGTCGTCGCAGGCATCGGCGAGCGGCTCGGTTGCAAGGCATTCAACGCGCTCTACGGCAACCGCGTGGACGGCGAATCGGCCGAGAAGCAGGACGCCATCGGCGCCGAGAACCTGGCCAGTGCCGCGGAAGGCGTCGCACGCATCGGCGGCACCGTCCTCCTTGAACCGGTCAGCGGCGCCCCCAAGTACCCGCTTCTCAAGGCCGCCGACGCCCTCAAGGTGATCGCCCGCGTCAAGGAAGAATCCGGCGCCACGAACGTCAAGCTCCTCGCCGACTTCTACCACCTGGCAGTCAACGGGGACGACGTCGCAGCCGTCATCGAAAACCATGCCAAGGACTTCGGCCACATCCAGATCGCCGACAACCCCGGCCGCGGGGCTCCCGGAACCGGCGAGCTTCCCCTCGGCGAATGGATCGCCCGCAGCCGCGAACTCGGCTACGAAGGCTACATCGGCCTCGAATACAAGGAACCGCAGGAAACGGCCTTCAGCTGGGCCATCCGCCAGCGCGCCACCTCCCACTAGCGAACCCCACAGCCCAACTGAGTAGCAGTTGATGTCGTTTAGAGCCCTCAAAACGACATCAACTGCGAGCTAGTTGGGTCCAGCACACTTGAGCTAAAACAAAGACTTCAGTAAGGAAAATCATGAGCAACGTTGCAGTTATCGGACTCGGAATCATGGGCCTCCCCATGGCCATCAACCTGGTCAAGGCCGGCCACTCCGTCACCGGTTTCAACCGTAGCCAGGACAAGATCGACAAGCTCGTCTCCGAAGGCGGCAAGGGTGCCACGAGCATCGCCGACGCCGTCAAGGACGCCGACGTCGTCATCACCATGGTGCCGGACTCCCCCGACGTCGAAGGTGTCGTCAGCGGCCCGGACGGCGTCTTCGCCAACGCGAAGAAGGGCACCCTCTGGATCGACGCAAGCAGCATCCGCCCGGACGTCGCGGCCCGCCTCTCAGCAGACGCCGTCGCCGCCGGCATCCGCCCGCTCGACGCCCCGGTTTCCGGTGGCGAACAGGGTGCCATCGACGCCGTCCTCTCCATCATGGTCGGCGGCGACGCAGACGACTTCGAAGCAGCACTGGATGTCCTCAACGCCGTCGGCAAGACCATCGTCCACGTCGGCCCCTCCGGCTCCGGCCAGACCGTCAAGGCAGCCAACCAGCTGATCGTGGCCGTCAACATCGAGGTCCTCGGCGAGGCTATCGCCTTCCTTGAGGCCTACGGCGTGGACACGGACGCAGCCCTCAAGGTCCTCGGCGGCGGCTTGGCCGGCTCCAAGGTCCTCGACCAGAAGGGCCAGAAGATGCTCGACCGCAACTTCGACCCCGGCTTCCGCCTGGCCCTCCACCACAAGGACCTCGGCATCGTCACCTCCGCAGCCCGCGAAGCCAACGTCGCAATCCCGCTCGGCGCCGTCGTCGCACAGCTCGTCGCCGCCACTGTCAACCAGGGCGACGGCGGACTCGACCACTCCGGCCTCTTCAAGCAGGTTCTTCAGCTCAGCGGCCGCAAGTAAGCCGCCCGCCCCAAAGGGCGGAAACAAGCGAAAACCAGCAGCCGGCGTCGGGCATTTCCGACGCCGGCTCCCCCAGACACACCCAAAAATCCGCCCGAAGCGGGCAAAAACAGACTTTTCAAGGAGCACACCATGACGAAGATGCGCACTGTAGACGCAGCCGTCGCCATCTTGGCAAAGGAAGGCGCCATCGAGGCGTTCGGCCTGCCAGGCGCGGCAATCAACCCCTTCTATTCCGCGATGCGGGCACACGGCGGCATCCGCCACACCCTGGCCCGCCACGTTGAAGGCGCCAGCCACATGGCTGACGGCTACTCCCGTGCGGCGGACGGAAACATCGGTATCTGCATCGGCACCTCGGGCCCTGCAGGAACGGACATGATCACCGGCCTGTACGCAGCCTGGGCAGATTCCATCCCCATGCTCTGCATCACCGGCCAGGCCCCCGTTGCCAAGCTGCACAAGGAAGACTTCCAGGCCGTGGACATCGAGTCCATCGCCAAGCCGGTCACCAAGATGGCCATGACCATCCTGGAACCGGGCCAGGTTCCGGGCGCCTTCCAGAAGGCTTTCCAGTTGATGCGCTCAGGCCGTCCGGGCCCGGTCCTGCTGGACCTGCCGTTCGACGTGCAGATGGCCGAGATCGAGTTCGACATCGACGCCTACGAGCCCATCGTCGTCGAAAAGCCGAAGGCCAGCCGCAAGCAGCTGGAAAAGGCGCTGGACATGCTCACCGCGGCTGAGCGCCCGCTGATCGTCGCCGGTGGCGGCATCATCAACGCCGGTGCCTCCGCGCAGCTGGTTGAGTTGGCCGAACTGCTGAACGTTCCGGTCATCCCCACCCTGATGGGCTGGGGCACCATCCCGGACGACCACGTGCTGATGGCCGGCATGGTGGGCCTGCAGACCTCGCACCGCTACGGCAACGAGACCATGCTGGCCTCGGACTTCGTGATCGGCATCGGCAACCGCTGGGCCAACCGCCACACCGGCGGCCTGGACACGTACACCGCGGGCCGCAAGTTCGTGCACATCGACATCGAGCCCACGCAGATCGGCCGCGTGTTCTCGCCCGACTTCGGTATCGCGTCCGACGCCGGTGCGGCGCTGGACGGGCTGATCGAGCTGGCCCGCGAGCGCCAGGCAGCGAAGTCCCTGCCGGACTACTCCGCTTGGGTCGCCGAGTGCACCGCCCGCAAGGGATCGCTGCAGCGCAAGACCCACTTCGAGAACGTGCCGATCAAGCCGCAGCGCGTGTACGAAGAGATGAACAAGGCCTTCGGCAAGGACACCACGTATGTGTCCACCATCGGCCTTTCGCAGATCGCCGGTGCGCAGCTGCTGCACGTGTTCGGCCCGCGCAAGTGGATCAACGCCGGCCAGGCAGGCCCCCTGGGCTGGACCGCCCCGGCCGCCCTCGGCGTCGTTCGCGGCAAGCCGGACGAGACCGTTGTTGCCCTGTCCGGTGACTACGACTTCCAGTTCATGATCGAAGAGCTGGCCGTGGGCGCACAGTTCAACCTGCCGTACATCCACGTTGTGGTGAACAACTCGTACCTGGGCCTGATCCGCCAATCGCAGCGCGGCTTCAACATGGAACAGAACGTGTCCCTGGCGTTCGAGAACATCAACTCCCCGGAAACAAACGGCTACGGCGTGGACCACGTCAAGGTCGCCGAAGGCCTGGGCTGCAAGGCCATCCGCGTGGAAAACCCGTCCGACCTGCCTGCCGCCTTCGACAAGGCCAAGGCGCTCATGGGCGAGTTCAAGGTTCCCGTGGTGGTTGAAGTGATCCTTGAAAAGGTCACCAACATCTCCATGGGCGT
This sequence comes from Arthrobacter sp. efr-133-TYG-120, assembly GCF_030209785.1. Classification (NCBI taxonomy): domain Bacteria; kingdom Bacillati; phylum Actinomycetota; class Actinomycetes; order Micrococcales; family Micrococcaceae; genus Arthrobacter; species Arthrobacter sp. efr-133-TYG-120. The sequence continues at coordinate 57,015 of NZ_JARVRI010000044.1, read as the reverse complement.
TGAAATCAACGGTGTGAACGAGTTCGAAGATCTGGCCGAGCGCGGGGCGGACGCCCCCACTTCGATCATCTCGATACTGGACTAGTAAGTACTGAAGGAGGTACGGAATGCGTGTGGTCATAGCCCCGGACAAGTTCAAGGGATCGCTGTCAGCTCCCGAGGTCGCCAGCCGCTTGAGCGCCGGATTGCGGGCAGGTTTTGCCGCTGGCAGCGCAGCGGCGAGTTTGCCAGCCGAGGGCTTTGAAACCACGCTCATTCCAGTGGCCGACGGCGGCGAGGGGACTCTCGACGCCGCCGTCGGCTCCGGCTTCACCCGCCGCAGCACGACGGTCACCGGACCCACGGGCCAGCCGATCACGGCCGAGTTCGCCGTCCGCGGCGAGGAAGCCGTCATTGAAATGGCTGCGGCCTCCGGGCTTGCGGTGCTGCCGGGCTTCGGCGACGGCAGCGCCCCGTCTACCGAAACGGCCAAGAGCTCCACAAGCCTGGGCACGGGCGAACTCATCCGCGCCGCCCTGGACCTCGGCTGCCGGCACATCATCCTCGGCGTCGGCGGGAGTGCCAACACCGACGGCGGCGCCGGCGTCCTGCAAGGCCTCGGCGCCGTCCTACTCGACGCCGAAGGGAACGAACTCCCCGGCGGCGGCGCGGCCCTGGCCCGCCTGGACCGGATCGACTTCTCGAACCTCGACGTCCGCTTGGAGGTCACCGAGTTCGTCCTGGCGTCCGACGTCGACAATCCCCTTTTGGGCCGCACCGGCGCCGCCGCGATCTTCGGACCGCAGAAGGGCGCGACGCCGGACGATGTCGCCTCGCTCGACGCGGCTCTGACCCACTTCGTCCAGGTCCTCGCCAACGAGATCGGCTCCGAAGCCCAGGACGCCGCACAGGCTCCAGGCGCTGGTGCGGCAGGCGGCGTCGGCTACATCGCCATCGCGGCGCTGGGCGCGGCACGCAGGCCGGGCATCGACGTCGTGCTCGAATTCACTGAACTCGAGCAGCGGTTGGCCGGCGCGGACCTGGTGATCACCGGCGAAGGCAGCCTCGACGAACAAAGCCTGCTCGGCAAAACGCCGATGGGCGTGGCGCGGGCGGCGGCGCGTTCGGGGATCCCTGTGATTGCCGTCTGCGGCCGCAGTACGCTGAGCCCGGAACAACTTTCGGAGTCCGGTTTCGAGTCAGTCCACGCATTGACCGAGCTCGAATCCAATGTAGAGAAATGTATAGCTGAAGCAGGGCCGCTGCTTGAAGAATTGGGTAAGCACATCGGCGTGCGCCTCTCTGAAAAAGCGGTATCCACCCAAGACGCAGCGCGAACCGAGACCAAGGAGCAACTCCATGTCTGAAGAAACCACCACGGCACACGGCCCGTTTGACCTGGTCATCCGCGGCCAGCGCATTCTCACCACCGCCGGTATCACCGCTCGCGAAGTCGGCGTCCGCAACGGCGTGATCGTCGCTATCGAGCCTTTGGGCAACGGCCTGCAGGGCACCGAAATCATCGAGCTGGGCGACGACGAAACCCTCATCCCCGGCCTCGTTGACACCCACGTTCACGTCAACGAGCCCGGCCGCACCGAATGGGAAGGCTTCGCCTCCGCCACGCGCGCTGCGGCAGCCGGCGGCGTCACCACCATCATCGACATGCCGCTGAACTCCATCCCGCCCACCACCAACGTGGAAGGCCTGAAGCTCAAGCGCGAAGTTGCCGAGGACCAGGCGTTCGTGGACGTCGGATTCTGGGGCGGCGCCATCCCGGGCAACAAGAAGGACCTCCGCCCGCTGCATGACGAGGGCATCTTCGGCTTCAAGTGCTTCCTGCTCCACTCCGGTGTGGACGAGTTCCCGCACCTGGACGCGGACGAGATGGAAGAGGACATGGCGGAGCTCAAGTCCTTCGACTCCCTCATGATCGTCCACGCCGAGGACTCCCACGCGATCGACCACGCACCCCACCCCGGCGGCGCACACTACTCCACATTCCTTGCCTCCCGCCCCCGCGGCGCCGAGAACAAGGCCATCGCCGAGGTGATCGAACGCGCCCGCTGGACCGGCGCGCGCGCCCACATCCTGCACCTCTCGTCGTCTGACGCGCTGCCCATGATCGCTTCGGCAAAGCGCGACGGCGTGCACCTCACCGTTGAGACCTGCCCGCACTACCTCACCCTCATGGCCGAGGAGATCCCCGACGGCGCCACCGCGTACAAGTGCTGCCCGCCCATCCGCGAGGCCTCCAACCGCGAGCTGCTCTGGCAGGGCCTACAGGACGGCACCATCGACTGCATCGTCTCGGACCACTCGCCCTCGACGCTTGACCTGAAGGACCTGGAAAACGGCGACTTCGCCGTGGCCTGGGGCGGGGTCTCCTCGTTGCAGCTGGGGCTCTCTCTGATCTGGACCGAAGCCCGGCACCGCGGCATCACCCTGGAGCAGGTGGTTTCCTGGATGTCCGAGAAGCCTGCCGCCTTGGCCCGCCTGCACAATAAAGGCCAGCTGGCGCTCGGGTACGACGCTGATTTCTCCATCTTCGCGCCCGACGACGCGTTCGTCGTCGACGTCAAGAAGCTCAAGCACAAGAACCCGATCACGCCGTACGACGGCAAGGCGCTCTCCGGCGTCGTACGCAAAACGTACCTGCGCGGCAGCGAGATCGACGGCCGGACGCCCAGCGGCAAGCTGATTCGCCGCGGCGGCGTGTAAGGCCAAGCCATGGCCGTCAACGTCCATGCCCCGTACGGGCAACTGCCCGCACGGCTCAACGCCTCGCGGCACCAGCCCGCCCCCCGGCCTTCCGCGCTTCGGCCCGGTCTGGTTCGGCCCGGGATGCACCCGCGCGGACTCGCCGTGTGGGTACAGCCCGGCGAAGGCCGCGAGATCGATCCCGAGGTTTGGGCCCGGGCCGCTGAAGCGGTCCTGGCCCGGGCCCGCAAACTTGCTCCGGGGGCGGAAGTCCTCCTTTGGCCCGCCGCCGGAGCTGCAACGTCCGGTGATTCTTCCGGCTCGTCCGACGGTGCGGCAGCGTCCGACGGCGGTTCGGCGTCGGAAGTGCCCGACGCCGAAAACCGCGCAACCGCTCCGTCGCCGGTCTCCCTGGCCGGACGACGCAGCACCGTGGCAGTAGACCTGGCCGCGAATACCATCCTCCTCGACGGTGTGCCTGTCAGCTTCACCGCGATGGAACACAGCCTCCTCCGCTACCTCGTGGAAAACCTGTCCCGCCCCATCCCACGTGAAGAATTGCAACGCTTTTTGGAGTCACTTGACTGTCCCGGCGCGGCATTTCGGTCGATCGACGTGTATGTTGGACGCGTCCGGCGCAAGCTGGGCTCAGCCCGCCATGTCATCGCCACGGTGCGTGGAGGCGGCTACCAGTTCGTGCCCGGACCAGGCTCCACCGTCCGCGGACCTGCGGAATACTGCATCTAGGCAGCCCGTTACACCATTAGATTGATCGCCGGCCACGGCGGTTGCCCGACAAGTCAAGGATCGCAACATGACCCAGAAACTCCTCGCCGGAACCCAGGCCCCCGATTTCGCGCTGCTTAACTCCGAAGGCCAGAAAGTTTCTCTGTCCGATTACCGCGGACGCAACGTCATCGTGTACTTCTACCCGGAAGCCGCCACCCCCGGCTGCACCACCGAAGCCTGCGACTTCCGCGACAGCCTTTCCAGCCTGCAGTCCTCCGGCTACGAAGTCCTGGGCATCTCCCCCGACGCCCCGGAAAAGATCGCACACTTCGCTGGCGACTTCTCCCTGACCTTCCCGCTCCTCTCCGACGAAGACCACGCAGTAGCGCTGGCCTACGGCGCCTGGGGCGAGAAGCTCGTGAACGGCGAAGTGGTAGACGGACTGGTCCGCTCCACCGTAGTGCTCGACGGCGAAGGCAAGGTCAAGCTCACCCAGTACCAAGTCAAGGCCCAGGGCCACGTAGCAGCCCTGAAGGCCGAACTCGGCCTGTAACGCCCGCTCACATATCGGGCTGTCCGGCGTGACGCCCGCTCACAAACAAGGCCGTCCGGGTCGACGCTCGCTCACCTATGACGACTCCCGGGTCGACGCTCGCTCACCTATGACGACTCCCGGGTCGACGCTCGCTCACCTATGAGGCCAAATAGAGAGTCCTCCTGCAGATCATGATCTGCAGGAGGACTCTCTATTTTCGGCCAGGAGTGAGCGGGCATTTCGGAATTGGCCTTCATATGTGAGCGGGCGTCACGGCATGAGCGTCGATATGTGAGCGAGGGTCAGGCCTTCGCGATCGCTTCTTCAAGCGCGCCAAGCACGAGCTTCACCGACGCCCTGTTGGCATTCGGACCCATCATGCCGATCCGCCAAACGGTCGACGTAAACGCACCCGCACCGGAGCCGATTTCCATACTGAAGTTCTCCAAAAGGTAGGCGCGGACGGCGGCCGAGTCCACGCCGTCGGGCACTTTGACCGTGGTGAGGCTCGGCAATCGCGAGCCCTCCGCGGCAAACAGCTCGAGCCCCATCGCTTCGAGGCCGTCGCGCAACTCGGCCCCGGCGGCACGGTGCCGCGCTTGAACAGCCGCGAGCCCCTCGGCCAAGATGCGGTCAAGTCCCGCCTCTAGCCCCGCGATCATGGTCACTGGCGCCGTGTGGTGATACGTTCGGCTGCCACTCGCCGCGCCAACATACCCACCCAGAAGGCCGATATCCAGGTACCACGAACGCGGCTCCCTGACGCGTCGCTCGAAAGCGCGCTCGGACACTGTGAACGGGGACAAGCCAGGGGGCGCTCCCAAACACTTCTGCGTCCCGGCATACCCGACGTCGATCCCCCAGTCGTCGGCCAGGAGTTCCAGTCCGCCGATGGACGTCACCGCGTCCACGATCAATAGCGCGTCACCTTTGCCGGCGCCAAGGGGCGCGACGTCGGACAGGACACCCGTGGAGGTTTCGGCATGGACAGCGGCAATCACCTTGGGATGGGGGTGCGCGGCGAGGACCCGCTCCGCATCCACCGGTTGGCCCCATTCATGGTCGACGCGGACCACCGTGGCACCGCACCGCCGGGCGACCTCACACATGCGCTCCCCGAAAAGCCCGTTGACGGCAATTACTGCCACGTCGCCGTCGGACACTGTATTAACAAAGGCAGCCTCCATGCCGCCGGAACCAGTGGCACTCAACGGCAGGGTGCGGGCATTCCGGGTCCCCCACACCGTCCGAAGCCCCGCGCATGTCCGGTCCAGTCGCTCGATGAACACGGGATCCAGGTGCCCGATCACCGGATACGCCAATGCGGCCGTCACTTCCGGATAGCAATTGCTGGGACCCGGCCCGAACAGATACCGGGAAGTCAGGACCTCTGGCATGACGGAACTCCTTTGGCTCGTTGCTGACATTGTCCACCAGGCGACGAAGGTGAGCGAGCGTTTCGGTAGAACCCACCGAAGGTGAGCGAGCGTTTCGGTAGAACCCACCGAAGGTGAGCGAGCGTTTCGGGAAACGGCGGCATAAGTGAGCGAGCGTCGCAGAGAGGCCAAAGCGGGAAGGAGGGAGGACCGGGGTGCGGTATTCTCTTGACACCACGGCTGTCATTGGATTCACTATTACGTATGCTGAAATAACAGTTCCATGATGTGGAAGGCCTGGAGTGCGGAGGCGCGCAGGTCCATCCGGCAGGAATCGCCGGAGTTCCGCATAGCCAACACCATGGATGCCAGCACTCGCACGAGGAATGAACAAGCATGCAGCTTGAAGTATTCAACAGTGTGGACCGTGCGGACGCCATCGACGTCCTCCGCCCATGCCTCGACATCCAGCGTTGGGTGGAGCACGTCGCAGATGCGCGTCCGTTCAGCGGCTTGGACTCCTTGCTCGATTTCGCCCGGGAAACCGCCGAGCCGTTCACGTCGGACGAAGTGGCGGCCGCGATGGCCCATCACCCGCGGATCGGCGAACGACCCAAGGCGCAGACCACCGAAGCCGCGATGTCCCGCTCCGAACAGGCGGGCGTCGACCCCGGCGATGACGGAGTCGTCACCGCTTTGGCCGAAGGCAACCGAGAGTACGAGGCCAAGTTCGGCCGCGTCTTCCTCATCCGGGCAGCAGGACGGACAGCCAACGACATCCTGGCCTCCCTCCACGAGCGCCTGACCCATACCGCGGAAGAAGAAGACCTGATCGTGGCCGGACAATTGCGCGAAATCGCCCTGCTGCGTCTTGCCGGCGTGATCAGCGAAGACAGCGGGAGCAGCGAAGGAGAGCCCAGCAAATGAGTGTTTCCCAGATCACCACCCACATCCTGGACACCGGTTCCGGGCGCCCGGCGGCCGGCGTCGCCGTCGTTCTCTCCGTGCGGGACGGCGACAACTGGCGCCACGTAGCTAGCGGCACCACGGACGCGGACGGCCGGATCAAGGACCTTGGCCCTGAGAGGGTCGACGGCGGCAGTTACCGCTTGAACTTCGCGACCGGTCCGTATTACAAGGCACAAGGCGTTGACACCTTTTTCCCGGAGGTGGACTTGAGCTTCACGGTGTCCGACGCCGGTGAGCACTACCACGTGCCGCTCCTGCTCAGCCCCTTCGCGTTCTCCACGTACCGGGGCAGCTAACCCATCGGTTCCCCACCCACCACTGGAGTGGGGAACCGACCTGGAAGCTTCCGCTAGTCGATCGGCGTGACGTAGGCTCCGGAGATTCCGCCGTCAACCATGAAGGTCGAAGCGGTAATGAACGAGGCGTCGTCGCTCGCCAGGAAGGCGACCGCAGCGGCCAGTTCCTCGGGCTCGGCGAAGCGGCCCAAGGGCACGTGGACCAAGCGCCGCGCGGCCCGCTCCGGATCGGAGGCGAAGAGTTCCTTCAGCAGCGGAGTGTTGACCGGTCCCGGGCACAGCGCGTTGATTCGCACCCCCTTGCGCGCGAATTCGACGCCGAGCTCACGGGTCATGGCCAGCACGCCGCCTTTGGACGCGCTGTAGGAGATCTGCGAGGTCGCCGCACCCATCACGGCCACGAAGGACGCGGTGTTGATGATCGAGCCCTTGCCCTGCTCCAACATGTAAGGCAGCGCGTATTTGCAGCAGTAGTAGACGCTCGTCAGGTTGACCTCCTGGACCCGGCGCCAGGCGTCGATTCCGGTGTCGAGGATGGATGCATCGTCCGGCGGCGAAATGCCCGCGTTGTTGAACGCGATATCGACGCTGCCGTAGTGGCTCTTGGCAGCGGCGAAGAGGTCGATGACTTCCTGCTCGTCTGTGACGTTGACCTTCACGAAGATGCCATCGACGGCGGCCGCGGCTGCTTCTCCGGCTGCCGGATCGATATCGGCGATGACCACGTTGGCACCCTCCGAGGCAAAACGCTTTGCCGTGGCCAGGCCGATCCCGCTGCCGCCGCCCGTGATAACGGCAGTGCGGTCCTTGAGTCGGTGTGAAATGAATTCGGTCATGGTGATCTCTCCTTGAATCATGGGGCTTCCAAAGTTGGTGGGTTCAGTGCGCGATGAAGACGTTCTTTACGTCGCTGAAGGAATCGAGGGCATCGGGACCCAGTTCGCGGCCCAGGCCCGATTGCTTGAAGCCGCCGAACGGCGTCGAATACCGGACTGAAGAGTGGGAGTTCACCGAGAGGTTTCCGGCTTCCACCCCGCGGGCCACGCGCAAGGCCCGGCCAATGTCTTGGGTCCATATCGATCCGGAGAGGCCGTATTCGGTGTCATTGGCAATCCGTACCGCGTCCGCCTCGTCGTTGAAAGGAACGACGACGACGACCGGTCCGAAGATCTCCTCACGCACCGCCGGGTCGTCGAAGGAATCGGGAGCCAGGACCGTGGGCGGGAACCAGAATCCCGGCCCCTCGGGCACGTCGCCTTGGAAGGCTATGGGCGCTCCCGACGGCACAAAGCCTGCGACGGTTTCCCTTTGCCGGGCGGAAATCAAGGGCCCCATGACGGTACTTTCATCCGCCGGGTCGCCGACTTTGACAGCCCGAACGGCGGGCTCGAGAAGCTCCAAGAAGCTGTCGTAGGCCGATTTTTCCACCAGGATCCGGGATCTGGCGCAGCAGTCCTGGCCGGCGTTGTCGAACGCGCCGCCGGGAGCGGCCGCAGCAGCGGCCTCAAGGTCGGCATCGGCGAACACGATGTTCGCGCTCTTGCCGCCCAACTCGAGCGTCACGCGCTTCACCTGGTCGGCACAACCGGCCATGATCCGCTTGCCGACCCCGGTGGACCCGGTAAAGACGACCTTTCGCACCGCAGGGTGGGTCACGAAGCGCGCCCCCACAACGGAGCCCTTCCCGGGGATGATAGTCAGCACGCCATCGGGCAGGCCGGCCTCGCGCGCCAGCTCACCCAGCCTCATCGCGGTGAGCGGCGTAAGTTCCGCGGGCTTGAGTACCACCGTGTTGCCCGCCGCGAGCGCCGGAGCGAAGCCCCACGCCGCGATCGGCATCGGAAAGTTCCACGGCACAATAATGCCGACAACGCCCAATGGCTCGTGGAACGTCACATCGAGGCCTCCGGCAACGGGGATCTGCCGCCCGAAATGCCGCTCGGGGGCCGCCGAGTAGTAGCTGATGACGTCGCGCGCATTGCCCGCTTCCCAGCGGGCGTTGCCGATCGTATGCCCCGCGTTGCGGACTTCCAGTTGCGCGAGGTTCTCCAGATCGGCGTCGACGGCGGCCGCGAACCGGCGCAGGAGCAGAGCACGGTCCGACGGCGACACGTTCCGCCAGGTCTCGAAGGCAGCGGCCGCGCGGGCAATCAGCGCGTCCGTTTCGGCGAGGGATGCCAGGTCAACAGTTTGAAGGAACTCTTCTGTGGCCGGATTGATGATGTCAAAAGTTGTGGCACTCACGCCCAGCTCTTTTCTGTCGCTGTGAATTCCGTCGATGGGTTGAGGCGCTCAGCGTAGAGTTCCCCGTCCCGGTACCTTCTGGCAGCCTCAATGAATCCTTCGAAGAGCCGCACGTCGGAACGATTTTGTTCAGGATGAAACTGAACACCCAACGCCCAACTTCCTTGGGTCGATTCGACGGCCTCGACCGTCCCGTCCGCCGCACGCGCGGTGACGCAAAGGCCTTCAGCAACCCGGTCAAGAATCTGGTGGTGATAGACCGGCGCCGATGCCTTTTCACCTAGTAGTTGCGCGCTGATGCTGCCCGGCCGAGTATCGAACTCAACCTCCCCGTAGACTCCGGGAGCAGGTTGGTAGTTCGCCTCGGGCAGCACGTCCGGCACGTGCTGGATGAGGTTTCCGCCCAGGGCCACGTTGAGGATTTGCGCGCCGCGGCAGATCGCGAAGAGCGGAATGCCCTTCTCCAAGGCCGCCAGCGTCAACGAGATATCGTGCTCGTCCCGCTCGGGCTGGCTGCGTGTGCTCGGGTGGGGCTCGGCGTCGTAATTTCCGGGGTCGACGTCGGCGCCTCCCACCACAATGAGGCCATCCACGAGGTCAAGGACGGAAGTGTCGGTGCCGATGGGCGGCAGCAGGAGAGGGGTGCCGCCTGCCGCCACCACGGCTTCCAAATACGTTGCCGGCAGTACCGCTGCCCGCGCGTCCCAAATCCCCCATTTCGCGTTTTGAAGATAAGTGGTCAACGCGATTCGAGGAGGCCGGCTTGAACCTGGAGCCTGCGTCTGATTCTGAGTCATCGCCTACAGCCTTTCGAAGCCGCGGCGGAGCTCCCAGTCCGTGATGGCGGACTCAAAAGCTGCCAGTTCGACGTCGGCGTAGTTCACGTAGTGCCGCACCACTTCCTCGCCGAAGACTTCCTTGGCGATCACGGAGTCGGCGAACAGATCCCGCGCTTCCCGCATCGTCGTCGGCACGGTGGGAGCGCCCGAGGTGTAGGCGTTGCCAAGGGTTGCGGGCTCGAGTTCGAGCTCGTTTTCGATTCCGTAGAGCCCGCCGGCAAGCATGGCCGACAGTGCCAAGTACGGGTTCACGTCGCCACCGGGCAGCCGGTTCTCCAGGCGCGCGCTTTGACCATGGCCCACGAGGCGCACCGAGCAGGTGCGGTTGTCGAGGCCCCAGGCCACCGCTGTCGGAGCGAACGAGCCTTTGACGAACCGCTTGTAGGAGTTGATGTTGGGAGCGTAGAACAGCGTGAATTCCCGCATCGTGGCCAGCACCCCGGCAATGAAGTGGTCGTAGGTCTTGGTGCGGGCGCCGGTGGCCTTGTCCCAGAAGACCAGTTCATCGTCGAGTCCACGAAGGGACAGGTGGATGTGGCAGGAATTGCCCTCGCGCTCGTTGGGCTTGGCCATGAAGGTAATGGATTGGCCCATGTCATGGGCGATGTCCTTGGCCGCGGTCTTGTAGACGGAATGGTTGTCCGCCGTGGTGACCACCTCGTCGTACTTGAAAGCGATCTCGTGTTGGCCGAAGTTGCATTCACCTTTGGCTGATTCCACGGTCATGCCCGCTGCGTACATCTCGTTCCGGATCCGGCGAAGCAGTGGTTCCACGCGACCCGATCCCAGGAGCGAGTAGTCCACGTTGTATTGGTTGGCAGGAGTGAGGTGCTTGTAGTCCAGGTCCCATGCCTGCTCGTAGGAGTCGTTGTAGACCACAAACTCAAGCTCGGTTCCGGCAAGTGCCTTCCAACCGCGTTCGGCAGCCTTGGCCGTCTGGCGCTTGAGCATGGCGCGGGGCGAAACAGAGACCGGAGTGCCGTCGGTCGTGGACAGATCGCACTGGATCAGCGCACTCCCCTCGCGGTAGGGAAGGACACGGATGGTGTCCAAATCCATGTCGAAGAGCATGTCACCATAGCCCTTTTCCCACGAGGAAATGTCATAGCCATCCACGGTGTTCATTTCGGTGTCAACGGCGAGGAGGTAGTTGCAGCCTTCCGTGCCGTGCTCCAGGACGGAATCCAGGAAGAATTGCGCGTGAAGGAGCTTGCCCTGAAGCCTGCCCTGCATGTCGGTGAAGCCGAGAATCACGGTGTCTATGGCGCCCTCGGCAATCCGCGCCTTGAGTTGCTCAACGGTGAGCATACGGTCATTGCGGGGGTGAACAGTGGTATCCGCGGTGTTCGAAATGTCGTTCATAGTGCTGCTCATTTCAGTAGTCCCTTGAGTAGTGCGGCAGTGGACTCGCAGTGCAATTCCATGACGCTTCGGGCCGCTGCAGGCTCGCCGTCGAGGATGGCCTGCACTATCAATCGATGCTCTTGGTTTGAATGTTCGATGTTCCGCTGCAGAAAGGGGATTTCCGCGAGGAACTCGTGGATCTTTGTCTGGATGGTGGTGCTGGCTTTATTGAGTTCGGACGACCCCGCAACAGCGGAGAAAGCCAGGTGGAGGCGGGCGTCGGCTTGCCTGTATTCCACCGGGGAACCCGCGTTTTCAACCTCGGCCAAGGAATCAATCAGGAGCTGACGCTGATCCTCGCTGAGCCGCATCGAGGCCGCCCGCTGGCAAGCCCCGGGTTCAATCACGGAACGGAAGATGAGGATGTCGCTGATTTCCCCCTGCCTGTCCTTGTTGTCGAGGCGCTCCGGCGGCCGGGCGTTGCCGACCGGTTCCACGATGGTTCCGCCGCCCCGCCCCCGGACGGTCGTCACGAAGCCCGCGGCTCGCAACGCGCTGATCGCTTCCCGCAGCGTGGCGCGGGAGACCTGCATGCGCTCGGCCAAGTCGCGCTCGGGCGGGAGGCGCTCACCGGTTTTGAAGATCCCCAACTGGATTGCCGATCCCAAATGCTCAACGCATGACTCGAACGCCATGTGTCCGCGCACGGGAAGCAAGACCGTCTCCAGGAGGGGGGATTCAATCGGTTCGGCGAACAACATGGTGGCCTTCCTTGGTGGGAGGCCGCCGGCGAGAACCGCCGGCGGCCCGCGTGTGTTGCTAGTTGAGCAGCTTATCGGCGTCGATCGTCAGGTGCTCCTGCTCGGCACTCGTCATGAATGTCCGGCGCCCCGTGGTGTACCAAAGCACGGTGGCAAGGAGGAACACGACGACGACGGCGATCGGCGCGTAGTTGAACGTGTCGATGGTGATGTCTGCGACGGGCGGAAGAACGAAGAGGATCACGATGATGGCGACCCACACAATCGCTACCCAGTTGATGACGGGACTCCATTTCCCCAGGTGCCACGGGCCCGGTACGAAGTTCTTGTTGAGCCTGCGGAGCAACACGGGGGTGATGTACGCGATGTAGAGGCCAATGACGGCCACGCTCGTCACGGCAAAATACGCGGTGGTGTTGAACAGGGCTGGTGAGGCGAGCACGATCGCGCAGCCAACGCAGAGCCAGATGGAATTTGTGGGGGTGCCGCTCCGGGCGTTGACTTTGGCCCAGATGCGGGAGCCTGGCAGTGCATTGTCGCGGGAGAAAGCGTAGGTCATGCGTGAGTTGGCGGTCACTGAGGCCATGCCACAGAAGAATTGTGCGCCCACCACGATGGCCAGCAGGAATTTCGCTACGCCGGGGTTGCCCAATGCATCCAGGAAAATCTGCGCCGGGGGCAAGCCTGTTGCCGTAGCGCCAAGAGTGGTCAGGCCTTCCTCTGAGCCGTCCGGGATCGCCGCGACGAGTGAGTAGAGCAGTATCCAGCCACCAATGATGGAGATGACGACGCTCATGACAATCCCCTTGGGAGCCGCAATGGCTGCGTTCTTGGTCTCCTCGGCAACGTGGGCCGAAGCATCGTAGCCGGTGTAGGTGTACTGCGACATGAGCAGGCCCATGAGGAAGACGTACGGCCCGAAAGTGAAGCCGGTTTCGTTGTGCCACGCGGTCATCGTCCAGTCAAAGGACTGGTGGCTCGTGGGCATGAGCCACAGCGCCGCCACAATGATCGCAACACCCACGATGTGCCACCAGGCCGAGACATTGGACAGGAAACTGACAATCTTGACGCCGAAACTGTTGAGCAGGGCGTGGATAACCATGAGGACGACGAACAGCGCGAACGTACCGCCCGGGGTCGGCTCAACGCCGAAAGTCAGCGCCGCGAAAGCCATCATTGTTGTGGCGCAGCCGAAGTCGATTGCGGCCGTGACGGCCACTTCACCGAGGAAATTGAACCACCCGACATACCAGGCCCAGGCCCGCTTGTTGCGTTTGGCGAGCCTGCCGGCCCAGAAATACAAGCCACCGGCGGTCGGGTACCGCGAACAAACCTCGGCCATGGAGAGCGCCACGCACAGGACCAGAACGCCAACCAGCGGCCAACCGACGTTGATGGCAGCCGGACCGCCGGACTTGAGCGCAATGCTGAAGGAGGTAATGCAGCCAGCCAAAATCGAAATGATGGAAAACGAGACTGCGAAGTTGGAGAAGCCGGACATGCCGCGATGTAGCTCTTGCTTGTAGCCAAGCTCGGCGAGGGCCGCAGCATCTGCGTCTTGCACAGCCTGCACCTTCGCTGCCGTAGAACGATCACTCATGATTATTCTCTTTCTAAACGGAAGGGGGGAACGGGCCGACACCGCTCGCATCGATAGTGACCCACTTCACATCAATCTGTCAATGGTCTGACTTCAGACCACAAATCAACCTCTTCGGAACGGTAAGCTGGAAGGCATGGTTTCTGAGGGCGCGAACGCCGACGGCACATCGCAAAACAGCACGTCACACAACAGCCCGGCACGCAACGCCGCGGCAGACAACGGCACTCCGGAACGCCGCGGGATCACGGTCCGCCGTGCACCGAAGTTCGTTCCGTTCATGGGACTGGGCGGGGTGCTCGGCATCATTGTTGCCGCGTTCGTGGCCTACGGCATCCCCGGCGACCAAAGTTTCGACACGGGGGCAGTCTTCGGTTTCTTCCTTGTGTCCTTCGCCGCGGGCGGCGTGCTGCTGGGCGCCATCGCGGCCCTCGTCCTCGACAAAGTCAGCGTGCGGCGTTCCCAGCGTGCCGTCGTCGAGTCCGTGCCCAACCCCACAGAGGACGACGCCGGGGCATAGGATCCGGGTCACAATGTCGCGTGAGGGAAAGTACCACGCCAACATCATGCGACAATTGACCAGTGGCACGTGGCGACGGAAAACTTTCTCATGATCTTCTCCCCGACGAAAAAGGACCTCAGGACGCTTGTGGCGTCTTCGGGGTCTGGGCGCCGGGCGAAGAAGTAGCAAAACTCACCTATTACGGGCTGTATGCGTTGCAGCACCGCGGACAAGAATCGGCTGGTATTGCTACCAGTGACGGCAAGCGCATCAATGTCTATAAGGACATGGGCCTCGTGTCCCAGGTCTTCGACGAGACAACCCTGAACACCCTCACCGGGCACCTCGCCGTCGGCCACTGTCGCTACTCCACCACCGGAGCAAGCCACTGGGCCAACGCACAGCCCACCCTGGGCGCAACCGCCACCGGCACCGTTGCCCTCGCGCACAACGGCAACCTGACCAACACGGCTGAGCTCCGGGAAATGATCCTCGAACTCAACGGCGGTCAGTTGACCGGCGAAATGAAGCAGGGCAACACCTCGGACACCGCCCTGGTCACTGCCCTCCTCGAAGGCGAAGAGGGCAAGACCCTGGAACAGACTGCGCTTGAGCTGCTTCCCAAGATCCGGGGCGGCTTCTGCTTCGTGTTCATGGACGAAGGCACCCTCTACGCGGCCCGCGATACCTTCGGCATCCGCCCCTTGTGCCTTGGCCGCCTCGAGCGCGGCTGGGTTGTCGCCTCGGAACAGTCCGCCTTGGCAACCGTCGGGGCCAGCTTCATCCGCGAGATCGAACCCGGCGAGTTCATCGCCATTGACGAAAACGGCGTCCGTTCCCAGCGTTTCGCGGAAGCGACGCCGGCCGGTTGCGTTTTCGAGTACGTCTACCTTGCGCGTCCCGACGCTTCGATTGCCGGGCGCTCCGTGTACGAGTCCCGCGTGGAGATGGGCCGCCAGCTGGCCCGCGAAAACACCCAGGTAGCGGACATCGTCATCCCGGTCCCCGAATCCGGAACCCCGGCAGCGGTCGGTTACGCCGAAGAATCCGGCATCCCGTTCGCGCACGGCTTCGTCAAGAACTCCTACGTGGGCCGCACGTTCATCCAGCCTTCGCAGACCCTGCGCCAGCTCGGCATCCGGCTCAAGCTCAACGCCCTCGAATCCGTGATCCGCGGCAAGCGCGTGGTGGTAGTGGATGACTCGATCGTCCGCGGCAACACCCAGCGCGCCATCGTCAGGATGCTCCGCGAGGCCGGAGCCGCAGCCGTCCACGTCAAGATCTCCTCCCCGCCCGTCCAGTGGCCCTGCTTCTACGGCATCGACTTCGCGTCCCGCGCTGAACTGATCGCCAACGGCGCCACCATCGAGGAAATCTCCCAGGCCATCGGAGCGGATTCGCTGGCTTACATTTCCGAAGACGGCATGATCGGCGCCACCCAGCAACCGCGCGAACGCCTCTGTACCGCCTGCTTCACCGGCCAGTACCCCATCGCACTTCCGGGTTCGGACAAACTGGGCAAGAACCTCCTGGAGCGCACCGACCTCGGCGGGCTGCCGACGTCGGGCATCTCCGCCGAAGCCGTAACCGCGGACTCGGACGACCCGGCCAACAAGCCCGGCGCCACGGGCTGCGATCCCGGACCCGACGCCGAGTTTGAGAACCTGCTGACCGACGCCGATAAGAAAGAGTCTGTATGACCTCCGCATCCTCCGCCGCTGAGAACACAACCGGCATCACCTACGCGTCCGCCGGCGTCGACGTCGAAGCGGGCGACCGCGCCGTCGAACTCATGAAGGACGCCGTCAAGGCGACCCACAACAGCTCCGTGCTCGGCGGCGTCGGCGGTTTCGCCGGCCTGTACGACGTCTCCAAGCTGCTCACGTACAAGCGGCCCCTGCTGGCCACGTCCACGGACGGCGTCGGCACCAAGGTGGCCATCGCCCAGGCCATGGACATCCACGACACCATCGGCTTCGACCTGGTGGGCATGGTGGTGGACGACATCGTCGTAGTCGGCGCAGAGCCGCTCTTCATGACCGACTACATCGCGTGCGGCAAGGTTGTCCCCGAGCGCATCGCGGACATCGTCCGCGGCATCGCCGCCGCTTGTTCCGTGGCGGGCACTGCCCTGGTGGGTGGCGAAACCGCTGAGCACCCGGGCCTGCTGGGTGAGCACGAGTACGACGTCGCCGGTGCAGCTACCGGTGTTGTCGAAGCCGACGCCCTGCTTGGCCCGGACCGCGTCTGCGCCGGCGACGTCGTGATCGGCATGGCTTCCTCGGGCTTGCACTCCAACGGCTACTCCCTGGTCCGTCGCGTTATCAACCACGCCGGCTGGGCCCTTGACCGCCAGGTCTCCGAACTCGGCCGCACGCTGGGCGAAGAACTGCTGGAGCCCACCCGCGTCTACGCCGCCGATTGCCTGGACCTCGCCCGCGCGTTCCCGGTCAGCGGCCTGGGTACTGCGCCCGGCGCCGTGCACGGCTTCAGCCACGTCACCGGCGGCGGCCTCGCAGCCAACCTGGCCCGCGTCCTGCCGCAGGGCCTCGTGGCCACGGTTGACCGCGCCACCTGGGAACTGCCGGCCATCTTCAAGCTGGTTTCCGAGCTCGGCAATGTTCCCCTTGCCGACCTCGAGCGCACGCTCAACCTCGGTGTCGGCATGGTGGCCATCGTGTCTCCCGAAATCGCCGACGCCGCCGTGGCCCGCCTCAACGAGCGCGGCTTGCCGTCGTGGGTCATGGGTACGGTGGCCGCGGACTCCGACTCGATCATCAAGAGCGGTCCGGACTACGTCCAGGGCGCCAAGGGCGTCGACGGCGGCGCCGTGCGCCTCGTGAACGCTTACGCCTAAGGGTTCTCCGCGCAAAAAGTGCCCACCCCATTGCCGATCCGGCAGTTGGGTGGGCACTTTTGTTTGAGGCCTAGTTGCTTTCGGCGGCCATGAGGCTGAAGGCTGCTCCGGCTGGATCACCGAGGACTGCCATGCGGCCGACGCCAGGGACGTCGAAGGCAGGCGCGAAGACCTGGGCGCCGAGCTCGACGGCCTTCGCCACGGACTCGTTCACGTCCGCAACATTGAAGTAGGTCATCCAGAACGGCGGCATTCCCTCGACGGGCTGCTTCATGGCGCCGCCTACGGACTTCCCGTCCACTACGAGCTGGGTGTATTCCTGCAGGTCTCCGGCCGCGGCCGTCTCGCTGGAGCATCCCGTCACGGATTCGTAGAAGGCGACGGCCTTGGGGACGTCGTTCGTCTGCAGTTCGTTCCAGACCACCGTGCCCGGTTCATTGACCAACCCGGTGCCGTGGTGGGTTCCGGCCTCCCAGAAGCCAATCTGTGCACCCGTGGGATCGGCTGCGAAGAACATCCGCCCGCTTCCGTTGGGGACGCTGTCCGGCGGGAAGAGAACGTTGCCGCCTGCC
This sequence comes from Arthrobacter sp. efr-133-TYG-120, assembly GCF_030209785.1. Taxonomy (NCBI): domain Bacteria; kingdom Bacillati; phylum Actinomycetota; class Actinomycetes; order Micrococcales; family Micrococcaceae; genus Arthrobacter; species Arthrobacter sp. efr-133-TYG-120. Next base: position 39,709 of record NZ_JARVRI010000044.1, on the reverse strand, counting down.
GCCGTGACGCGCTCAGCGGCGTCATCTACCGAATCGACGGCGAGGTAGTTGGCCCAGAAGGACGGTGCGCCGGCCGCAGCCATGTCCGGCATCTGCTGCATCATGCCCGCCACGTAGCGGTCCTGCAGCTTGGCCATGTAGTAGGTCATGCCGTTGCCGGCATCCATCGCGTCCAATTCCCAGCCGAACAGATCACTGTAAAAGGCCTTGGAGGCCTCGATGTCCGACGACGACAGGTCCACCCAACACGGGGTTCCCTGCTTGTAGCTATCAACCTGCGGCATTGCTATCCCTTCGTTGAGTAGCCTCGAGCTTATGCGTGAACAGTCCGGCCGGTGAAAGCGACCAGGCGCTCCAGGCTGGATGCCGTCTCGGCGACTTCCTTGGCCTGGGCGAAGCTGCCGCTTGCGCGGACCTGCTCGCTGATGGTGTTCTGCGCGAGGACCTCGACGTAGTCGGTGAGCTCATCCGCCACCGACACCTCGAAGCCCAGGGCCTTGGAGAAGTCCCAAGCGTGGACCAGGAACTCGAGGTTGAGGATGGAGGCGACCATCGTGGCCGGCAGTTCGGCGAAGCCCATGTCAATGGTGCCTTCGAGTCCGCGGCGATAGAAGGCTTCCAGCGTCGGCTGGGCGAGGTCGGCGATGCGCACCTCGGGCGACTTCCCGGCGTCGTCGGCTACTTCGGCGCCCAGGGCCTTGGCGATGTTGGCAATTGAGCCGGCAAGGTGGTCAAGCAACTGCGACACGTTGAAGTCGGCGCACGGAGTCTGGGTCTGCGCGTCGGCTTCGGTCACGTGCGCCAGCACGCGCTGCACGATGGCGAGCGTGGCGTCCGCGGAGGTGAGCTCATTGAGATCGGCAGGGGCAGCTGCCCATTCGTCGGCACCGGCGTCGCCCGTGGACGCCTCGGCGAGGAGACGGTCGAGGTAGTGGTTCCAGCCCTCGGAGTGGCCTGCCAGGGCTTCCGGAGTCGGAAGGCCTTCGTGCACCAAGCGCACGGAGGTGCCGCCACCGGCCGGCTCAAGGGTGATGGCTACCGTGGAGACGTTATCCGCCGGCGCTTCGGGCTGCTCCCAGCCCCAAGTGAAGACGACGCGCTTGCCCGGCTCGATTTCCGTGAACGTTCCCGCCGCGTGGTGACCCGGGGTGATGGTCCAGCGGTACTCGCCGCCAACCTTGAGGTCGACGCGGGCGGCAACGGTCTGCCAGCGGCGGAGGCGTGCGGGCTGCGTAATGAGTTCGAACGCCTGGTCGACGTTGAGGGGAAGAAGAACGGTCTTGTCGTAAATCATGATGATTCCTCTGTTGTTTGAAGGCGGTCGGTGGTGAAGTTTTGTGCGTCAGCGAGGAGCATGTCCAGCTCAGCGGTCCAGAACTGCTCAAAAAGCATCCGGAGTTCTCTCATGCCGTCGTTATCCAAGCGGTAGTAGCGGTTGCGTCCCTCTTTGCGGGCCGCAACGAGGCCTACCTGCTCCAGCAACAACAAGTGCTGCGAGACGGCGGATCTGCTCACCGTGAATTCGCCAGCCAGCTCCGTCACGGTGCGCTCGCCCGCCGCAAGCAGGTGCAACAGGCGCCGCCTGTTCGGCTCCGCGGCAACTTCCAGTCGGTCGAGCATGATTAATACGTTAGCCGTCACTAACGCATTCTGTCAATCGCTTCCGAGAGCGCACTATCAACAACTACAAGACCGCGGACAAAAACGCCCTGGTCCGTTCATGCTGCGGGTTGCCAATGACGGCTTCGGCGGGACCTTCCTCAATGATCCGGCCGCCATGCATGAACACCACTCGATCCGCCACGTCGCGGGCAAAGCCCATCTCGTGCGTCACAACAATCATGGTCATTCCCGTCCGGGCCAGGTCCTTCATCACCCTGAGGACCTCGCCCACCAACTCCGGATCCAGCGCCGACGTCGGCTCGTCAAACAGCATCAGCTTCGGCTGCATGCACAGGGCCCGGGCGATCGCCACCCGCTGCTGCTGCCCGCCCGAGAGGTGCCGCGGATAGGCCCCCGCCTTCTCCGACAGGCCCACCTTCTCCAGCAAATCCAACGCCCGACGGCGGACATCCGCCTTGCGGTGCTTGAGCACCCTGATCGGGGCTTCCATCAGGTTCTCCAGCACGGTCATGTGCGGGAAGAGGTTGAAGTGCTGGAAGACCATCCCGATATCGGTCCGGTCGGCGCAGATTTCGTTGTGGGACTGTTCATGGAGCTTGTCCCCCTTGATCCGGTAGCCCACGGCCCTGTCCCCCACCCACAGCAGGCCACCGTCGATCTTCTCCAGGTGGTTCACGCACCGCAGGAAGGTGCTTTTCCCGGAGCCGGAGGCGCCGATCAGGCAGACCACTTCGCCGCTCTGGACGTGGAGATCGATTCCCTTGAGGACCTCATTGTCGCCGAAACTCTTGCGCACGCCTTCCGCGCGTACCAGCGGAAGCGCCTCCGGCGCCTTGCGGCTTTCCTTCGTCTCGATAGTCATGACTGGCCTTCCTTTCCTGAGCCTTGTTTTCCTGAGCCTTGTGCGGAATGTACCCTGAAGAATTTCCGCAACCGCTCGGCGGCGGTCGGCGGGACGGAACGGGACGTTCCCCGGGCGAAGTGCCGTTCCAGGTAGCCTTGGCCCACCGTGAACACCGTGGTGACGATGATGTACCAGATACTGGCGACCAGGAGCAGCGGGACAACCTGCAGGTTCTTCGAGTAGATGATCTGGGCGGAGTACAGGAGCTCGGGGACCGCCAGGACACTGACCAGCGAGGTCATCTTGAGCATGCCGATGAACTCATTGCCCGTAGGCGGGATGATGACGCGCATGGCCTGCGGCAGGATCACCCTGATGAGGGTCTGGATGCGGGACATGCCGAGGGCACCCGCAGCTTCGCCTTGACCTTGATCGATGGACTGGATTCCTGCCCGGACGATCTCCGACATGTAGGCAGCCTCGTTGAGGCCCAGGCCAAGGATCGCCGCGGCGAGGGGTGTGATGATCTGGTTGGCGTCGAGGCTGACGCCGGGGATACCAAAGGTGATCTCCGGATACAGCGCCGACAAGTTGAACCAGAACAACAGCTGGACCAGGACGGGGGTGCCTCGGAAGATCGTCACATAGGCGCTTGCCGAGGCCTTGACCACGGGGTTAGCCGAAAGCTGCATGACCGCAAGCACCACGCCAAGCCCCACCCCGACAGCCATGCAGACAACCGTCAGGAACAGGGTGATGCCGATCCCGTTGACTATGGCAACGTCACGGAAATACAGGGCCACCTTGTCCCAGCCGAAACGGGGATTGCTCACCGCGGAAACAAGCAACAGGATCACGACGGCGCCTACCGCAGTGCCAGCCACCCATCGCCAGGGGTGCCTGGCCGAGACCACGGTGAACTGTCCGCGGTCCGTTGTTCCCATCTTCGGGACGGTGATCACGGTGCTCATTTCGCACCACTCGCGTCCACGGCATCAGCGCTGATGGTCACCGAGTCCGGGATTCCGTACTTCGCATTGATCGCCTTGTACGTGTCGCCAGCGATCAGCGCCCTGACCGCCGCGACGATCGCCTTGGTCAGGGGCGAGCCTTTGGGCATGGCGATACCTACCGGCGTCGGTTCGAAGTCCTGGTTGCCGGCGAGCTCGAAGGCACCGCCGGAAAGCTTGCTTGCGTAACCCATGCCAACAAGGCCTGAGAGGACGCTGTCCACGCGGCCGGAGATGAGTGCCAGGTTGGCTTCGTTCTGGGAGGGAAACAACTGGATGTCGATCGGCGCTTTGCCGGCGACGACGCACTGCTTCGAGAACGCCGGAAGGGTCTCGATCCCTTGCGTGGTCCCCTTTTCGCCACCCACCTTCGTGCCGCACAGCTTCATCGCGTCGAGGGCCAGCTTCTTGGGGTTGCCGGCCTTGACTGCAAGGCCGGAGCCGCTGCTCTGGTAGGAGGCGAAATCGGCATTCATCTTACGCTCGGCCGTGACATTGAAACCCGAGATGCCGACGTCGTACTTGTTGGAGCTCACGCCCGGGAGGATGGTATCGAAGGTCGCGGGAACCATCTTGACTTCGAGCCCCAGCGTCTCGCCGACTGCTTTCGCAAAGTCCGCGTCCCAGCCGACAACCGTCTTGCTGTCAGCCGCGTAGAACTCATAAGGCGCGAAGGTGGGGTCGGTGCCGACCACCAATGTCCCCTTGGCCTTGACGTCCGGGGGCAAGAGATTCGCGGCGGACTTGTTGAAGGGCGCCGCCGGAATCGCGGCGTCCTTGCCGGGAATCGAACTGGCGGCGGCTTCCTTGCCGGCGTCGAGTGACGCAGTGGTGCAGCCGCTGAGCCCGACGGCGGCGGCCAGCAGCAGGGCGGCTATGGAGATGTATCTAGGACGGTTCATGATTGCCTTTCGCATAGCTTGTTCCATGGTCAACGGCGATGTTGACCACGGTGGTGCCGATATTGACGAGGGCGGGATGCCGAATGATTGCGACCACCCCGTCCATGGGTGAAAAGAAGTCTTTTGGAGGACGCTCGAGTTCTTCCACTGAGTGAACGCGGGCCACGAGCTCTCCGGCCGCGACTTTCTGGCCAAGTCCGACCACCGGCTCGAGGATGCCTGCCATGGTGGAATGGACCGCGGACTGGGCCGTGAGTTCGACCCACTGGATCGGGTCTCCGATACCTGAGAGGCCGGCGTCCTTGAGCACGCCCCAGTGCCCAAGCAGCGAGCGAAGTCCCGTCCGGGCCCTTGCGAGGATCGGCAGGGATACGGTTCCCCTCCCGCCGAGCTCGGTCGAGATCATCGGCACGCCGGCCTGATCGGCCGCGCCGCTGATGGAGCCCGCCTTCAGCATGGGCTTCACCACGACGGAATAAGGGGCATTGAATGCGGCGACCGCCGCCACCTTCGCGGCCCATAGCTCCGGCGTCGGTCCTTGGTAGACGAACGCGGACGGCACATACTCCGACGCGATCCCCCCGGAATGGATGTCCATCACAAAGTCGGCCATGGGGATGAGTTCCTGGGCCACGATCGAGGCGATCTGCAGGGCCGGTCCGCCGTCGGCGCGGCCCGGGAGGGCACGGTTCAGATTGACCCGGTCCACGCTGGAAACACGTCTTCCTTCGCGGACAGCAGGGATGTTGAGGGCGGGCAGGATGATCAATCTCCCGGTCACCTCATCAGGGTTCAAGGTGCGGATGAGTTCCTGGAGAAGGATCTGTCCTTCATATTCGTCGCCATGCGTACCGGCGATCAGGAGGACCGTGGGGCCGTCCCCACCACTCAGGACCGCGATCGGCGAAGGGATGACAGCGGCGTCATTCTCATTGTCCGAATGTTCGATCTCCAGGTAACCCAGCTGCTTGCCGACGGCGGCAAAATCGATGCCGGGTATGCGTGGAATGCGCAGGCTCATAGGGCAACTTTCTTCAGGGTTGGTAGAATTGGATTCACTGTATACAGTGAATCCTGTGATGTAAAGCACGTAGGATTGAACGAGTTTTGATACGAAAAAGGGGATGAGGCGAATGGCCACGCAAGCTGCCAAGGGGATGAGGCCGCTGAGCGAGCACGTCTACGACAGGATCAGCAATGAGATCGTCAACGGAGTGGTCGAGCCTGGCGCTCCCCTGGTCCAGGAACAGCTGGCCGAAGAATACGGCGTGTCCCGGACGCCGGTCCGCGACGCCCTGAACCGCTTGGTCCACGAAGGACTCGCCACTTTGGTCCCGGGCTCGGGGTATTTCGCGACGACGCTGACCCGATCAGCCGTCGAGGAAGTCTACGAAGTACGCAAGGCCCTCGAGATCATGGCCATCAGGCAGTGTGGGGCAAAATACACCAACCTTCAGCTTGCGAGGCTGGAGCTGCTTATCGCCGAGGGTGCGGCAAGCGCCGACCCGGAGGAACTGTTCACCGCCACGCGGGCGTTCCATTTGGGCTTGGCGGCGCCTGCGCCCAACGGATTCTTGCTGAAAACCCTCGAATCCGTCTGGGACAACCCTGTTCAACGGCTCATCAGCCGCTCGTACCCCTTGGACGACGCCAAGCTTGAGCGCGTGGCGGACGCCCACCGGAAGATCCTGGCCGCAGCGCGCGCCAACGACCTCGAAACACTGATCCCCCTGCTGGATCTGTGCCACGATAAGGACTGACCGGCCAAAGGGCACGAAAAAGGCCCGTAGCGCACGCCAATCATGGCGCGCCCTACGGGCTCTATCGTTTTGGGAGGCACCCGGGGATGCCAAACGACCTCGTGTACGACGGCGGTACGCAACTCGATGCCGAAAGGCACCTGATTGTTGCTACAGCTATCCGATACGGCGGGTGTCTACCTCGTCGTCATCGTCTTCCAAGTCCTGTGCGTACTTGTCCTCGTAAGCCGAGTAGTCCGGCTCCGGCGGATCATCCGCGAATCGGCTCGTCGCACGACTTGATGGCCCAGTCAGCTCGCGCTGAAGGGCCGAATAGTCAGTGTTCGGGGAGTAGTACTTGATGTCCCGAGCCTGCTTGGTAGCTTTTGCCTTTTGACGGCCGCGCCCCATGGCGTGACCCCCTTTTGTACTTGGACCGGAGGTGGTCACCTTGGCGATCGGTGAGGCCCCGGAATGTTTGGTCAATTTGTCGTATGTCTAGATTACATGCTTTCTGGAGCAACTGCTTGCCACTTGCTTCGCGAAAGCGCCGTCACAGTTCCACCTGGCAGTATCTCCATTCATTGGCATGAAAAACTTGGGTAGAGTCGCCCTAATATGGGGCGGCAGGCATGAAAGGCGCGAACTCAGACATGGGCCAGGACAACATGATCCAGGGCAACAACGGTACGGGCGACAATGAGTCGCCGGTAGACCCTGGTTCCGGGACCTGGTATTCCGGGACTTCGGGCACGTTCCCCGATGCAGGCATGCCTGGCGAAACCGGGCCCGAGGGCCCTGCTCCCTCCGAGAAAGGCTCGTCCCTGCGGACTGCCCTGGACGCCATAACGCGGTATCGGCTCATCATTGGCGGCATCGTGCTGGCCGTGCTGATCCTGATCGGCGTAGTGATCTGGGTCCTCGTCGGGGCACTGGCCAACCGCCCGGCGGCCGCGCCCATCCCCGCGCCGGCCACGTCCACCAGCCGCGGTCCCCTCCCGGCGGATGTGGAGGCAAAGGATTACCAGCTGGGAGATTGCTTCGCCGATTTCGACTCCAACGCCATCAAGTCCAAGGTGGTGGACTGCACCACCGACCATTCGGCCCAGCTGGGCGCCATCTTCCGGTACAAGGCTGACGACACCTTCCCCGGCGCCACTGCCTTGCGTGACAAAGGCCGCGAAATCTGCCGTGATCTGGTGCTCAACGAGGCATCCACGAAGTACGCGCTCCTGCAACAGAACGTGTACCCGAGCGCCACGAGCTGGGACAACGGCGACCGCCGCGTGGACTGCTTCATCGTGGTGAACTCGGGAAACACGCTCAAGGAATCCGTGCTGCAGAAGTAGCTATTCCTTCCGCCTCACCGTCAGGCCGCTACCCGCCGGAGCACCGCCGTCGGGACCCGTCAAAGCCTCGAGACCCTCGATGGTGAGTTCGTCGACGTCGGCCGCGGTGTCCACCAGTACCGTGTCGCCGTCCGCGATCTGTCCGGCAAGGATTTCCCTGGCCAGGCGGTCACCGATCTCGCGTTGAACCAGCCTTCGCAGCGGACGGGCGCCGTAGGCGGGATCGTAACCGGACATCGCGAGCCAGGCACGGGCGCCGTCGCTGACCTCAAGGGTGAGCCGGCGGTCGTGCAGCCGCTTGGTCAGCTCGTCCACGTGCAATTCGACGATCCTGGCGAGCTCGTCGACGCTGAGCGGATCGAACAGCACAATCTCGTCGAGCCGGTTGAGGAATTCCGGCTTGAAGGAGGCGTTGACCACGGCCATGACCGCATTCCGCTTCGCGGTGGAGTCCAGCGTTGGATCCACAAGGAACTGGCTACCCGAGTTGGAGGTCAACACCAGGATGGTGTTCCGGAAGTCCACGGTGCGGCCCTGCCCGTCGGTGAGGCGGCCGTCGTCGAGCACTTGAAGGAGGATGTCGAACACTTCCGGGTGGGCCTTCTCCACCTCGTCGAGCAAGATCACGGAGTACGGGCGACGGCGGACCGCTTCGGTGAGCTGGCCGCCTTCCTCGTAGCCCACGTATCCGGGAGGGGCACCGACCAGCCGGGCCACGGAGTGCTTCTCGCCGTATTCGGACATGTCGATCCGCACCATGGCGCGTTCGTCGTCGAACAGGAAGTCGGCGAGTGCCTTGGCGAGCTCGGTCTTACCGACGCCGGTGGGGCCCAGGAACAGGAACGAACCCGTGGGGCGGTTGGGGTCGCTGATGCCCGCGCGGGCGCGGCGGACGGCGTCGGACACGGCGGCCACGGCCTTGGACTGGCCGATCAGCCGCTTTCCGATCTCCTCTTCCATGTGCAGCAGCTTCTGGGATTCCCCCTGGAGCATGCGGCCGGCGGGGATGCCCGTCCAGGCCGAAATAACCTCCGCGATATCGTCCGCCGTGACTTCGTCCGCGACCATCAGGGCGGGCTTCGCTTCACCGCGCGCTTCCCGGGCGGATTCTTCCTTGGCTGCTGCGCTGAGCTCGCGCTCCAACGCGGGCAGTTCGCCGTAGAGAATGCGCGAGGCAGCTTCAAGGTCGCCCTCGCGCTGGAACTTTTCGGCGGCGGACCGCAATTCGTCGATCTTTGCCTTGAGGTCGCCCACGCGGTTGAGCCCGGCCTTCTCGGCTTCCCAGCGGGCGTTCAGCGCCCCCAAGGCTTCCTTCTTGTCCGCTTTGTCCGCGCGGAGCGCGGCGAGGCGTTCGATGGAGGCCGCATCCGTCTCGCGCTCAAGTGCCAATTCCTCCATGGTGAGACGGTCCACGGCACGGCGGAGCTGGTCGATTTCCTCGGGAGCCGAGTCGATTTCCATGCGTAGCCGGGACGCCGCCTCATCCACGAGGTCGATGGCCTTGTCCGGCAATTGACGGCCCGAGATGTAGCGGTTGGAGAGCGTGGCGGCGGCTACCAGGGCGGAGTCCGCGATGGCTACCTTGTGGTGGGCCTCGTAGCGTTCCTTGAGGCCGCGGAGGATGCCGATGGTGTCCTCCACGCTTGGCTCGCCCACGTAGACCTGCTGGAAGCGGCGTTCCAAGGCAGGGTCCTTCTCAACGTTCTCGCGGTACTCGTCCAGGGTGGTGGCGCCGATGAGCCGCAGCTCGCCGCGGGCCAGCATGGGCTTGAGCATGTTCCCTGCGTCCATGGCGCTTTCACCGGTGGCACCGGCGCCCACCACAGTGTGGATTTCGTCGATGAACGTAACGATCTGCCCGTTGGAGTTCTTGATCTCCTCCAGCACGGCCTTGAGCCGTTCCTCGAATTCGCCGCGGTACTTCGCGCCGGCCACCATGGATGCGAGGTCCAGCGCGATGAGGGTCTTGCCCCGCAGGCTTTCCGGGACGTCACCTGCCACCATGCGCTGGGCGAGGCCTTCGACGACGGCGGTCTTGCCGACTCCGGGTTCGCCGATCAGCACGGGGTTGTTCTTGGTGCGGCGGCTCAGGACCTGGACCACTCGGCGAATTTCGCTGTCCCGCCCGATCACGGGATCCAGCTTGCCGGAGCGCGCGACGGCGGTGAGGTCCGTGCCGTATTTCTCAAGCGCCTGGAAGGTGTTTTCCGGGTCTTGCGAGGTAACTTTCCGGTCACCGCGGACACCCGGCAAGGCGGCGAGGAGCGCTTCGTGGGAGGCGCCGGCGTCGCGCAATAGCTTCCCCACGGCGTCGCTACCGGCAGAGAGCCCCAAGAGGAGGTGCTCAGTGGACACGAAGGAATCGCCGAGTTTCTCGGCCTCGTTCTGGGCGGCCTGGATGGCCTGCATCGAAGGGCGGGAAAGCTGCGCTTGCTGCACTGAACTGCCCGACGACGACGGCAGGGCCTTGATGGCCGAACTCGCCTGGACGCTCACGGCATCCGGGTCCGCTCCAGTGGCGCGCAAAAGCGCCACCGCGACGCCCTCGCGTTGATCCATGAGGGCTTTGAGCAAGTGGGCTGGCTCCAGCTGCGGATTTCCGGCGGTGGAGGCGTTCATGGCCGCCGCGGAAAGAGCCTCCTGGCTCTTGGTGGTGAATTTGACGTCCATGGAAGAGCTCCTCTCGGGAAAGATGACTATTTCTCAAAGTTGAGTCTACTATGCTCAACTTTGGCGAAGCGTCCCTCCTGCTCCATGTTTGCCGACGGCGAAACTGCTGTCCATAGCCTTCCCCGCTTACGGTGAAAAGTCCCTCGCCGTTTGCGTTCCCTGGCCCTAGGATCAGGTGTGACCGGGTGGAACACCCCCCCGGGCGCGCATGAGAAAAAGGACACGCAATGAAGAAGTTCGTAGTTCTCTACAATGCACCACAATCGGCGGAATCGATGATGGCTGACAGCTCCCCTGAGGCAGCAGCCGAAGGCATGAAGCTGTGGATGGACTGGGCCGCGAAGGCTGGCGCTGGGCTTGCCGATCTTGGCACACCCCTCGGTGGCGGCAAAGTGGTTGGGAACTCTGGAGTATCCGATGCAGAGACCAGCGTGGGCGGTTACAGCGTCCTCCAAGCCGAAGACATGGACGGAGCGCTGAAGCTCCTCGAAGGCCACCCGCATTTCCTCATGGCCCCCGAAGCCTCGATCACCGTCTACGAAGCGCTCGACGTCCCGGGCATGTAAGGCGGCACCCGCCGTCGAAATCGTGGGTCCGGGCCGCGCGCTGCGTGCCGGAACGCAGCACTCGGCCCGCGCCCACGATCCCGGCAAAGCGCCGTACGATATGCACATGGCACCCTTCACAGTCACTCGCAATGCGCTGATCCCCGCAGCACCCGCCGACGTCTTCCCCTTCGTCAACAACTTCCACGAGTGGACCAAGTGGTCTCCGTGGGAAGCCGTGGACCCCAAGCTGAACCGGAGCTATTCCGGCAACGAATCCGGCGTCGGAGCAAAGTATGCCTGGAGCGGCAACAACAAGGCCGGCACCGGAACCATGGAAATCGTCGGCTCGGAGGAGCCCGGCAGGATCGACATCCGCCTTGAGTTCTCCAAGCCGATGAAGGCAGTCAATCCTACGGGGTTCACGTTCGTGCCCGAAGGGGACGGCACCCGCGTCACCTGGACCATGACCGGCGAGAACAAAGGCCTCGGCAAGATCTTCGCTCTGTTCATGAACATGGAGAAGATGGTGGGCGGCGACTTCGAAAAGGGTTTGACCGCTCTCTCTGCGGTAGCCACCCGGAAAAACTCCTAGTCACCTGGCGCTGGCCATGGCCGTCTTCGTTGATCCGCCGCTGTGGCCCGCGCACGGGACCGTGTTTTCCCACCTCGTCTCGGACACCTCGCTCGAGGAACTGCATGCTTTCGCCGGGGCCGCGGGGATTCCCGGGCGTGCCTTCGATGGCGACCACTACGACGTCCCGGAACGCCGCTACCAGGACCTCCTGTCCGCGGGCGCCATCCCCGTGGAGGCCCGGATTTTGGTGCGGAAACTGATCGCGAGCGGCTTGCGGATCCCGGCCCGACAACGCAGCAAGGCGCTCACCGTACCCTTGCTGGAGCGCTGGAATTCGGCTCTTCCAGGACATGAGGAGCTGGGTTTTGAGCTCCTCGAACGCTGGGGCGAGGACCATCGGAAATACCACAGCCGCACGCATTTGCTGGCGGTCCTGGAAGCCTTGGATCTCCTCACCGAACCCGGGCCGCCCGCGCGCTCAGTGACGTTGGCCGCATGGTTCCATGACGCCGTCTACGAGGGAATCGCAGGGCAGGACGAAGAGCAATCGGCCCGGCTGGCCGAGGACCGCCTGGCTCTTGCGGGACTCCCGGAACCGACGATCCACGAAGTTGCCCGGCTGGTCAGGCTGACCTCAACCCACAGCCCCGAACCGGGAGACCGACTCGGCGCCCTCTTGTGCGACGCCGATCTCTCCATCCTCGGCGCGGAACCAACGGCTTACGCCCGCTACCTTGCTGCTGTCCGCGAGGACTACGCCCACGTCAGCGATGCCGACTTCGCTGCCGGCCGGGCCGCCGTCGTCCGCCATCTGCTCGCCTTGGATCCACTCTTCCACAGCGAACGCGCGCGGAGCCTGTGGCTGGATGCCGCCCGCCGCAACCTGGAGGCCGAACTGTCATGACCATGGCGGGAACGGTGCACCGGCAGCTTCCGTTCACCGTGAGGTTTGAATGGGGGCTCGACGGCGCCCGTGCGGTTGCGTCCGGAGCGGACCTCGCCGTCGTGGTTGACGTCCTCACCTTCACCACATGCGTCAGCGTCGCCGTCGACCGCGGTGCCATCGTATTCCCGTACCTGTGGAAGGACTCCGGGGCCGAGGACTTCGCCGCCCACCACGACGCCCAGCTGGCTGGTCCGCGGGGTGGAGGCGGACTGAGCCTCTCGCCGTCGAGCCTGCGGGACGCGCGGTCGTTGAGCCGCGTCGTGCTGCCATCGCCCAACGGCTCTTCGATCGCTTATGAGCTCGCCCAGGAATTCCCGCTCATCGCGGCCGTGTCACTGCGGAACGCAGCCGCCACCGCCGAGTGGGTGGCCGCCGAACTCCCTCCGGATTTAGTGGTGGCGGTGATCGCGGCCGGTGAACTGTGGCCAGGCGGCTCCCTCCGGCCCGCCCTGGAGGATCAGATCGGGGCCGGCGCCTTCATTGCCGGACTCGCTGCCGCCGGGCGGGGCGGCTTCACGCCGGAAGACGGCAGGGAAGGTTTCTCGCCGGAGGCTGATGCGGCGATGGCTGTTTTCAACGCCGTCGAGCCGCGGCTCCATCACGCGTTGCGGGATTGCTCCAGCGGCCGGGAGTTGATCGGTACAGGGCACGCGGACGACGTCGAGATTGCCGCCGATCTTGACGCCGGGACCGCCGTGGCCCTCTTGAGGGACGGCGCGTTCCAGCAGCCCTGAGTGCACTTCGGTGCGGTTTCCGAAGGGGCTTGCGCTTCCACTACTTAGCGGTACTATGTACCAGTAGCTAGTAACACTGAGTAGTGAAAGGAGGTGCCCGATGGGCAGGCAAATGACGGAGATGCTCAAAGGGACCCTCGAGGGCATCGTTCTCGCCCTCCTGACCGGGAATCCCGCGTACGGGTACGAAATCACGACGCTGCTCCGAGGCCAGGGCTTCACCGAGATCGCCGAGGGCACCGTGTATGCGCTGCTCGTCAGAATCGAGCAAAAAGGCCTTGTCGACGTCGAGAAACGGCCGTCCGAGAAGGGCCCGCCGCGCAAGGTCTATTCGCTCAACGAGCAGGGCGAAAAGGAATTGGACGAATTCTGGAATACGTGGAGTTTCCTGTCCGAGCGACTGGAACAGCTCCGAAAGGGAGGAAAGTGAACATGGCCGCAGGGTGGATCGAGCAGCTTACGGGATCGCTCGAACAGAAGAAGCAATACCGGCAAAACAAGGCACGCGTGGAGCAGCTTCCCGCGGAATATCGCGCGGCGGCGACCGCGCTGGAACGGTACCTGATGTACTTCGGTGCCATCACCAAGGGCGATGTGCTGCTGCGGATGCTCGGGGACCTCACCGATCTCTTCGAACAGAGCGCCGCGGACGGGACGCCGATCCGCGACATCGTTGGTGACGACCCCGTGGAGTTCGCCGAAACGTTCATGCGCAACTACACGGTCGGTCAGTGGATCAACAAGGAGCGCGAACGCCTGGTCAAGGCGATCGACGCCGCTGCCGGAGACGATGGGAAGGAGCGGGAATCGTGAGCAATGCATCCACCACCCGCGAACCCGCGATCCGCGTGCAGGGCATGGAAAAGTCCTACAAAGAGCTGCACGTGCTGCGCGGCGTGGACTTCGACGTGGCACCGGGCACCATCTTCGCCCTTCTCGGCTCCAACGGAGCAGGAAAGACCACGATGGTGAAAATCCTGTCGACGCTGCTCAGTCCGGACGCCGGCACGGCGACCGTCAACGGATTCGACGTCGTGGCCCACCCGCTGCGGGTCCGGGAATCCATCAGCCTCACCGGACAATTCGCAGCGGTCGATGAAATCCTCTCGGGCAGGGAAAACCTGGTGCTGGTTGCCAAGTTGCGGCACCTGAAGGACCCCGGGCAAGCAGCGGATGATCTTCTGGCGCGCTTCAACTTGTCCGAGGCAGCATCTCGGAAGGTGTCCGCGTATTCCGGAGGCATGCGCCGTCGCCTTGACATCGCCATGAGCCTGATCGGGCAGCCCGAGGTGATCTTCCTCGATGAGCCGACCACCGGGCTCGACCCCGAAGCACGCATCGAGGTGTGGCAGGTAATCCAGGAGCTCGCGAAACGGGGCACCACCGTCCTGCTCACCACGCAATATCTCGACGAGGCAGAACAACTCGCGGACAGCATCGCCATCCTTCATCAAGGGCGCATCATCGCGAACGGGACTCTCGCCGAGCTCAAGCAACTACTCCCACCGGCGAAGGTCGAGTACGTCGAAAAACAGCCCAGCCTGGAGGACATCTTCCTCGCACTGGTGGGGAACGAGGGCAAGGTCGCGTCAAGTAAGGAGCAGTCATGAGCACACATTTCTTCGGAGACACGGCCGTCTTGCTGGGCCGCTCCATGCGTCACATCTTCCGCAGCGCGGACACCATCATCACCACCGCGATCACGCCGATCGCCCTCATGCTGCTTTTCGTCTACGTGTTCGGCGGCGCCATCAGGACAGGCACGGAGAACTACGTCAATTACCTGCTGCCGGGAATCATGCTGATCGCGATCGCCTCGGGCATCGCGTACACCGCTGTTCGCTTGTTCACCGACATGAAGAGCGGCATTTTCGAGCGGTTCCACTCCATGCCGATCGCACGATCATCGGTCCTGTGGGCACATGTGCTGACCTCCATGGTGGCGAACGGGCTCTCGCTCGTGATCATCATGCTGGTGGCCCTCCTGATGGGATTCCGCACCTCCGCAAGCCTGCTGGCATGGCTCGCGATCGTTGGAATCCTGGCGCTGTTCACCCTGGCACTCACCTGGCTCGCGATCATTGCAGGCCTGACAGCGAAGTCAGTGGACGGTGCCGGCGGGTTCTCCTACCCGCTCATCTTCCTGCCGTTCATCAGTTCGGCCTTCGTCCCGACGGCCACCATGCCGGGTCCCGTGCGCGCCTTCGCCGAGAACCAACCGGTCACTTCGATCGTCAACACGATCCAGGATCTGTTTGAACAACGGCCGATCGGAAACGACATATGGGTCGCCCTCGCATGGTGCCTCGGCATCCTGATTATCGCGTACTTCTTCGCCACGGCCGCCTACCGGCGCAGGATCAGCTAAGGGTCGTTCTAGCCGAAGGCGTCGTCTCGTATCATGGAGGTGTGACCTCCTACCTCCAGCGCCGTGGTGCCGCACTCCCCCAAGCCCGTCCCGACGTCGAGCACGTCCTGGCGGTGCGCGGCACGGGAGGCTACCGGCAGTACCGCATACCGGCGCTGGCCGTCTCGACGGCGGGGACAGTGCTCGCCGCCTATGACGGCCGGCCGAACTTGGACGACCTGCCCAATCCGATCGATCTCCTGCTGCGGCGCAGCACGGACAATGGCCGCAGCTGGGAGGAACAGCGCGTGGTCCGCAGCGGCTCGGGGCTCAATGGCTACGGCGATCCGAGCCTCTTGGTGGACGCAGTGACCGGGCGGATCTTCATGTTCCATGCCGCGGGGACGCATGCCGGTTTCTTCGAAGCGGTAGGCGGCCTGGAACCCGATGACGACGTGCAGCACTGCGATGTCAGCTTTTCCGACGACGACGGCGTCACCTGGCAGCATCGGCGACTCACCGGACAGCTCAAGCGGGGCGGTGTTCCGGGCGCTCGTGCCGGCGACCGCGGCATCACGGGGATTTTCGCCGCAGCCGGTCAGGGAATCCAGATGCACAGCGGTCCGTTCGCCGGGCGACTGGTCCAGCAGTTCGTGGTGCTCGTCGACGGCGAAATCATGGCGGCTTCCGCATACAGCGACGACCACGGCGAGAACTGGACGCTCGGATCGCTGATCGGAAAGGGTCCGGACGGAGTCGGCCCCAACGAAAACAAAGTAGCTTGCCTCGACGACGGCCGCCTCCTGCTGCACTCGCGCGCCACGCCCCGGCGGCTCGCGGCAATCTCCCATGACGGCGGCGAGACGTGGAGCCAGCTGGAACCGATCGGGGACCTCCCCGACCCGAGCGACAACGGCTCGCTTGTCCGCTTCGACGGCCTGCCGAATGTGGCATCCCTGGCCACCCCGGCCACGAGCAGCTGGCTGCTCGCGAGCAACAACCAGGACACTTCCCTGCGCCGCAATACGGTCCTCAGCCTGTCCACGGACAACGGGGCCAGCTGGCCCGCCAAGCTGGTCCTCTGCGAGGGAAGCTCGGCCTACTCGACTGCGGCGCGGCTTCCGGACGGCAACATCGGCGTCTTGTACGAGCGGCAGGGATACCGCGAGATCGTCTTCGTTTCCGTGCCGGTGGAGCAGCTGACGGAGCAGCTTTCGGGCCCGGCGGGTGCGCCGGGTGCGCCGGGTGCGCCTGGTGCGGCGGGTGCGCCGGGAACCCAGCCCGACCACCTCGAGTTTCACATGGAACTGCGCTCCATCACTCCCGGCCGGCCCCCTGTGTGGCAGAACGCCGGTGAATTCCATGTCCTCCCCTGTGACAACGATCGTGACTGGGACGTTCAGACGTGGAAGGAAATCGGCCAAGGATACTCAGCGGAGCAGGCGCAGATCCTCGGAACCCGCGAAGCCCAGGACCTCAACTACGGGCCCATCATTCCGGGCTACAAAGCCGGGGACATCCTCGCGTTCACCGGACGCGCCCGCAACCTCGGCACCCAGGCCGCATCCGGCGTCGTACTCCTGGGACCGCACGCGAACCCGGCGGACTTCCCGCCCGCCGATCTGGCATCCGGCGCTGAAGCACTGTATTTCACGCCGGTGTACACGGTCACCGAGGAGGATCTGGCGCGGGACTCGCTTGAGCTGACTTTTGCGGTGGCGCACGACGGCGGCGCGCGGGTGATCGAGCGCAGCTTCAGTTTCGATCTGCGCACCGGAGCCGTGACGGCTGGCCCCGCCCGGTAACGATTCCGGCTAGAAAATCTGGCGGATATTGGTCTTCGCGAGGTCGATGAGCTGGTCGCCGCGGCCGGAGAGTACCGTCCGGATCGCGTAGAGCGTGAAGCCCTTGACCTGCTCGGCGCTGATCGCCGGCGGAATGGACAGTTCCTGCCGGGCCGTGCGGACGTCGATGAGGGCCGGACCGTCGTGCGCGAAGGCTTCAGCCAGCCCCGCCTTCAACCCGGAGGAGTTGTCCACCCGGATTCCGCGGATGCCCAGCGATTCTGCCAGTTTGGCGAAGTCCGGATTCTCGAGCTCAGTGCCGAAATTGACGAATCCGGCGGCCTTCATTTCGAGCTCCACGAAGTTCAGCGAGGAGTTGTTGAAAACCACCACTTTGACCGGGAGCTTGTTCTGCACCAAGGTGATCAGCTCGCCGAGAAGCATGGTCAGGCCGCCGTCCCCCGCGAGGGCCACCACCTGGCGCCCGGGATACGCGGCCGCCGCACCGATTCCGTGCGACAGTGCATTGGCCATGGTTCCGTGGTTGAACGAGCCGAGCAGCCGGCGTCGGCCATTCATGCTCAGGTACCGGGCCGCCCACACGGTGGGGGATCCGACGTCGCACGTGAAAACCGTATCCGGGCCGGCCAACTCATCCACGAGCCTGCCCACGAACTGCGGGTGGATCGGCTGGCCGTCCTTCGCCGGCGAAGCCAGGTCATCGAGTTTGGCGCGCGACTTGGCGTAATGCTTGAGCGAGGTACTCAGGTGTGTGCGCTTTACCTTGCGCTCGATCAAGGGCAGAAGCGAGGCTGCAGTGTCCCTGACCGTGCCCACCAGGCCAAGATCGATCCGGGACCGCCGGCCGAGTTGCTCGCCCCTGATATCCACCTGGATGATCTTTGCGTTCTCCGGGTAGAACTGTTGGTACGGAAAATCGGTGCCCAACATGAGCAAGGCTTCGCAGCTCTCCATCGCGCGATAGCCGGAACTGAAGCCCAAAAGGCCGGTCATGCCGACGTCGAACGGGTTGTCGTATTCGATGTGCTCCTTGCCGCGCATGGCGTGGACGATCGGCGCGGCAAGTGCGTCCGCCAGGCCCATGACCTCGGCGTGCGCACCCGCGGTGCCGGCACCGGCCAGGATGGTGACTTTGCCGGCCGCGTTGAGGATGTCCGCTGCCTCGGCGAGCTCCCGGGGGTTGGGCCGGATCTCCGGCCGGGCGGCCCGGATCACGGAGGTCCGGTCACTCTGCGCCTCCGCGAGGGCCACGTCACCGGGAATCACGACGACGGCGACGCCCCGCTTCTCGACGGCCGTCCGCATGGCGATTTCCAAGACCCTGGGCATCTGGGAAGGATGCGCGACGTGCTCGACATAAACGCTGCACTCCCGGAACAACTCCTGGGGATGCGTCTCCTGGAAGTACTGGCTGCCGATCTCTTCGCTGGGAATGTGGGCGGCGATGGCCAGCACCGGAACCCTGGACTTGTTGGCATCGTAGAGGCCGTTGATCAGGTGAAGGTTGCCCGGGCCGCAGGATCCGGCGCACACCGCGAGTTCATCCGTGAGGCCCGCCTCGGCGGCGGCCGCTAGCGCCGCGGCTTCCTCGTGCCGGACGTGCACCCAACGGATGCTCTCCTCTTCCCGCAGCGCGTCCGTGAAACCGTTCAGCGAATCCCCGGGGATCCCGTAGACGCGTTGGACATTGTTGGCTTTGAGGGTGGAGACGATGTTCTTGGCAACAGTGTTCCTGGCGGCGGACATGGACTGTTCCTTTCGAGGGGAGGCAGTGCAGACACCGCCTACGCTACTCCGGAACACTCCATGGCGCCCGCTGCCCGACGCCGGGGTTCGGGTGGCCGGCGTCGCCGTGCTAGCGGTAGGTGCTGACGAACGGTCGGTTGCTCGGCACGATCTGCTTGCCCAGCGGCATGAGCGATACCGGAATGAGCTTCAGGTTGGCTATGGCCAGCGGGATCCCAACGATGGTGATGGCCATGGCGAAGGCCGTGACCACGTGCCCGATCGCGATCCAAATGCCCGCGACCAGCAACCAGATGACATTGCCTAGGAGCGTAAAGACGCCCCCGCTCCCGGGCTTGTCCACCACCATGCGGCCAAACGGCCACAGCGTGTACGAGGCAATCCGGAACGACGCGATGCCCCACGGGATGGTGACGATCAACAAGCAGCAGACGATTCCGGCCATGAAATATCCCAAGGCCAGAACGAAGCCGCCGAAGACGAGCCAGATGATGTTGAGCAGCGTTTTCATATCTCCCATTGTCCCTTGCGGGCGATGGCCTGGGCCTAGGGGTTCGCCCTGAAATCTCCCTGATTTATGGTTTCCCGGTGTCCAGGACCGCTGACAAATCGAACTTCACGGGTTCCTCAAGCTGCTCATAGGTGCACGACTCCGGATCCCTGTCCGGCCGCCACCGCACGAACTGCGTTGTGTGCCTGAACCGTTCCCCTTCCATATGGTCGTAAGCCACTTCCACCACGAGTTCTGGCCGCAGGGGCGTGAACGACAGGTCCTTCCCTGCGCTCCAGCGGCTCCCTTCGGCGTTGCGGGGTGTCCGGCTGCCTTCCTCCTGCTCGGCCCATGCCCAGGGATGCCCCTCGAACCCGGTCACGAGGGGTTGGAGTTCGTCGAACAGCTCCTTGCGCCGCTGCATCGAGAAGGATCCCACCACGCCCACGTTGGAAAGCCGGCCGCCGTCGTCATAAAGCCCCAACAATAGCGAACCAATAAGATCGTCACCCGTCTTATGAACCCGGTAGCCGGCCACGACGCAGTCGGCGGTCCGCTGGTGTTTGACCTTGAACATCACGCGCTTGTCCGGTTGGTAGGTACCATCCAGCGGCTTGGCGAGCAGGCCATCCAGGCCTGCGCCCTCGAACTGGTTGAACCACTGCTCCGCAGTTCCCTTGTCCCGGGTTGCCGCAGTGAGGTGGATGGGAGCGGCGGCGTCTGCGAGCGCTTGTTCAAGCGCTGCCCGCCGTTCGGCGAAGGGCCGTCCCGTGAAGTCCTCATCGCCAAGGGCGAGCAGGTCGAAGGCCACGAATTTCGCCGGCGTCTGCTCGGACAACAGCTTGACCCTGCTGGCTGCCGGATGGATGCGTTGCTGGAGGGCTTCAAAGTCCAAGCGGTCACCGGACGTGCCGACCAGGATGATCTCGCCGTCGAGGACGCAGCGTTCAGGCAGGTTTGCCTTCAACGCCTCGATGAGCTCCGGGAAGTACCGGTTCATCGGCTTCTCGTTGCGACTACCGATTTCGACGTCGTCACCGTCACGAAAAACGATGGAGCGGAAACCATCCCATTTGGGTTCGTAGCTCATGGCGCCATCCGGGACGGCACCAACCGCCTTGGCAAGCATGGGTGCGACAGGAGGCATGACTGGCAGCTGCATGAAGCCATTCTTGCCGCGGCAACGGGACTGCGCTAGCTGTTTATTCGCTTAAGTGGATAAAACCGCTACTTGCAGTTGGCGCTCAGCCAAGTGGTAACGGGAGCCATCGCCTTTTCGAACTTGCCGTTTGAGTAGACGGTCTGGTCTTTCAAGCCGGCAATCGCAGTGTCCTTGAGGTTGGTGAAATCAGCCTTGAGCGCGTCCGGGACACGATCCGCCGTTGCGGCGAGCTCGGCCTTGTATTGCTCCAGCTCGGCGGTCTTGCCTTGCGCCGCCGACATTGGCAACAACGACGCTCCCGTAGCTTCTTTGGAGATGGTGGAGCACATTTCGGCCGCCGACGCGAAGCCCCCGAATGGCCCCGATGATGGAGTCGGGCTTGCACTTGCGGATGCCGGGTCGCCCGTGGAAGAGGACGACGGCGTGCCCGCCGCTGCGGATCCCCCTCCTGGTGTGGAGCATCCGGACAGCGCCAGTGCGGCGAAGAGGGCGACTGTCAGGTATCGGATAGGGCCGTTAAGAAGTTTGGAAGAAATTTTCAAAGGTCGCATTCTGCTTGATCGTCGGTCTCCGGAACCGTTCGGTCTCCAGAGCAATGGCATTCTGTCCCCGCCGTGGAGTGTAGCCCGGATGGGCACCGACCTTCCAAGTTGACTTCGGCCCTCTTTTGGACCGCTTCCCTATTCCCGCACCAGCAACGTGTCCAGTTTGGTGAACGAGGTGCCCCATCCCTCGCGGGTCATGTCCACCCATTCGTCGGAGTCAAAGGGGCCCTGGGTGAGATGAAGCCGGGTGCGGCCGCCATCCAGTACCTCGAACTCAAGGCGCATTTCCAGCAAGAGCGTGATTCCGGCGTCGGGCTCTGCTTTCTGGGTGGCGACCAGCAGGGCGGGCGGGTCGTATGCGGTGATGACCGCGTCGATGGGTGATTCCTTGGCGACCCCGTTCTCGTCCCAGGTCATGACGAGCTGCCAGGCTCCGCCCACACGAGGGTCGACGACGATCCGCTCGCGCGGCGAATCCACTCCGACAGGCCCGAACCATGCGGCGAGCTGCTCGGGGTCCACAAAGGCGTCGAAGACGAGCTCGCGTGGCGCATCGAAATCGCGGGTCATGGTAAGGATGTGCTGTTCGGTGTTCATGGTTTGACTCCTGGATCCTCTGAATCGTGCTGAATCTTGCGTAGGTGGGCGTCGAGGCGGGTGAAACTGGCGTCCCAGAAGCGCCTGTATTTGTCCATCCACTCGGTGGCTTCGCGCAGTGGTTCCACTTCAAGCTTGGAAGACCTCCACTGCGCACTCCGGCTCCGGCTGATCAGCCCTGCTTTTTCCAGGACTTTGAGATGCCGGGAGACGGCGGGAAGGCTGATGTCGAACGGTTCGGCAAGCTCGTTCACGGTGGCGTCACCCTCCGAAAGCCGGGCCAAAATGGCCCTTCGTGTGGGGTCGGCAAGTGCCGAGAAGATGAGACTGAGCCGATCTGTGGACATTTCTTGCGCCTTCATATTTAACACCTCGGTTAATTAGCCGATGCGTTAAATATGCGACGACGGACGGCGGCTGTCAAGGGCTTCTTGCGACGCTCGCTCACTTTTGGGGGCAAAACCGCAGACGCCCGCTCACATCATCTGAGCGAGCGTTGGGGGGAAAGGCGTTAAAGGTGAGCGAGCGCTGGGGGGAAAGGCGTTAAAGGTGAGCGAGCGTTGGGGGGAAGGGCGTCAAAGGTGAGCGAGCGTTGGGGGGAAAGGCGTCAAAGGTGAGCGAGCGTTGGGGGGACGTCAGGCTTTGGCGGCTTGGACGAAGGCGCGCACGAGGTCGAGGTCCTTGACTCCGCGGGAGGACTCCACGCCGCTGGACACGTCGACGCCCCAGGCCTCGGCTTCGAGCGCCGCGGCTCCGACGTTGGACGGGGTCAATCCTCCGGCCAACAACCAGTGGCGCGCACCAAGGCCCAGGTTCCGGACCGAGGCATAGTCCCATGCCTCGCCCGATCCCGGCACGGCGGCGTCGATCAGGAGAAGTTCCTCGCCCCACTCTTCGAACTCGTGCGGGGCGGCACCCATGGTGACGGCCCGGATAAGCCGCATGCCGGCGTCGTGCACGGTCTTAACGTCTTCCGGCGCGCGGCTTCCGTGGAGCTGGACCCACTCAAGGCCGGCTTCGAGCGCGGTTGCGACGGCATCGGCGGCTGTCTCGTGGCGGAAGACCCCGACGGCGGCGACACCTTCCGGTACATGGGCCAGTAGATCCCGGGCACGGCCGGGCGATACCTCGCGCGGGCTCTTCGTCAGCACGAAACCTACGGCGTCCGCGCCTGACTCGACAGCGGCCTGCACGGATTCGGGCGTGCTCAAACCACACACTTTGACGAACATGCCGCGCCTCCAACCGTTTCCCTCCCTACGACGTTAGCAAGGGCCTCCGGGATTGTTGAACCGCACCAAGATTGCACCGATGTTACGCGAGCGTTCAGCCGGCCAACCGCGGGCCCGGGCTAGGCTGGAGCGCATGGAGATCATCCGCTTTGCCGAGCTCAAACCCGAACCGTGGCGCAACGGAGGCGGGGTGACCCGCGAACTCGCCAGTCATCCGAAAGTGGCATCGGCGCAGGACGGAGCATGGGACTGGCGGGTCAGCATCGCCGACGTCGGATCGGCCGGCGATTTCTCGACGTTCCCCGGCATGGAGCGCGTCATCACCGTGATCGACGGCGAATTGCTGCTGCTCACGGTGGACGGCGAAGAGCACCCCTTGGAAAAGTACCGGCCTTTCCGGTTTTCCGGCGAGGCGGCTTCGGCCAGCGCACTCCCGACCGGCGACATCCGGGACCTCAATGTGATCGCCAGGGCCGGCGAATTCAAGGGCTACACGTCCATCATCGAGCTCTCCAAGAAGCGCGCACACCCGGTGTTCCAAGGTCAGTTGGCAGTCCTTTTGGAGGGCAAGGCTTCTGTTAGTCCCGGCGCGGAGCCCGCGGAATCGGCTGTGTCCGGGGACGGCCCGGATGGTGGAACTGCCGCCGCGCCTGCAGAGCCCCAGTCTGTGGAACTCGCGCGCTACGACGCGGTAGTAGGTTCCGATACCCGCAGCCCGGAAATCCTGGGCCGTGGCTTCCTCGCTGTCATCTCCATCGACCGCGTGGAGCATGCGCACTCCTAGTCCCAGCGGCGACATGTCCCTTGGTGAGGCTCGCCACCAAAGCTGGCCGCGCGCCGTCGGGATTTGCTAGCCTCGAAGGAAGGCCCGCAGAGGGACCTCCGGACGACGGTTCAGTACCCGGCACGCGACAAGACTGGCCAAAGGATCTGTCATGTCGTGGTTAATCCTCATTCTGTCCGGCGCTCTAGAGGCCGTCTGGGCCGCAGCTCTCCACCGCTCCAAGGGCTTCCGCAAGCCGCTGCCCTCAGCCGTCTTCCTCGTCACCGTGGTTGCGAGTACCGCGGGCCTGGCCTTCGCGATGCAATCCATCCCCACCGGAACCGCGTATGCGGTGTGGGTGGGAGTCGGCGTCGTCCTCACGGCGGCATACGCGATGATCACCAAAGTTGAGCGCCCGACGGCGGCCCGGCTGCTCCTGCTCGCCGGAATCGGTGTGTGCGTGGTCGGCTTGAAAGTGGTGGCGTAGCCATGACCGCCAAGTTCGCATGGGCCATTCTGCTGGCCTCCGCCGTGCTCGAAGCTGTATGGGCGACGGCTCTCGGGCTGTCCGACGGCTTCAGCGAAGCCCTCCCCACCGTGGTCTTCGCCGTCACGGCAAGCCTCAGCATGATCGGACTCGGCATCGCAGTAAAACGGATTCCCCTGGGCACGGCGTACGCCGTCTGGGTCGGGATCGGGGCAGCACTGACCGTTGGCTGGGCGATGGCCACCGGCGTCGAACCGGCCAGCCCGCTCAAGCTGCTGTTCATTGCGGGAATCGTGGGTTGCGCGGCCGGGTTGAAGGCCCTTCCCACGGAGAAGCGTGAAGAAGTGAGCGAGCCCGCCCAACGATAAGCGCGGAATACTCCCCCGCGCCACGGGGTTGCCAGCAGTGAGACGAACACTCGGCGAAGGAGAAGCACCATGAGCCCGGAAACCACGAACGTACAACTCGGTGACGGCCTGACCGTGAGCCCCCTCGGTTTCGGCGGGATGGCCTTGACCCCCGTGTACGGCGAGGTGGATCCCGCCGAATCCCTCAAGACGCTGCATCACGCCGTGGATGCAGGCATCAGCTTCATTGACACCGCCGACATTTACGGCGCGGGCGACAACGAAGAACTGATCGCGAAGCTGCTGAGGGACCGACGCGACGAGGTTCAGTTGGCCACCAAGTTCGGCATCGTGGGCAACCCGCGCGAGGGCTACACCGATGTCCGGGGAGATACCGCGTACGTGGCCCAGGCGGCGGAAGCGAGCCTCCGCCGCCTGGGCACCGACGTCATCGACCTCTACTACATGCACCGCCGCGACCTCCGCGTTCCGATTGTGGAAACCGTGGAGGCCATGGCAGAGCTTGTCCGGGCTGGCAAAGTCCGGCACCTTGGCCTGTCGGAAGTGACAGCCGAGGAGCTGAGGGAAGCCAACGCCGTCCACCCGATCGCAGCCGTGCAGAGCGAGTGGTCGATCTGGAGCCGGGACGTTGAGCGCAACGTCGTCCCGACCGGGGCAGAGCTGGGTGTGGGCTTCGTACCCTATTCGCCGCTTGGCCGGGGATTCCTCACCGGCACCGTCAGCGCCGAGCAACTCGGCGAGAACGATTTCCGGCACCGCATCCCCCGTTTTGCGGACGGCGCACTCGACGCCAACCAGGCAGTTGTTGCCGCAGTGCGGGCCGTGGCCGCCGAGCTGTCCGAGAGCACCGGCCGGGAGGCAACTCCCGCCCAGGTGGCTCTGGCCTGGCTTTACGCCCAGGGCCGCCGCCTCCAGCTCAGCGTGGTCCCCATCCCCGGAACGCGCAAAGCGCACCGGATCGATGAGAACCTGGGCGCCTTGTCGCTCGAGTTGAGTGCCGCCCAACTGGACGTGCTCGACGGCGCCGCGGACGCCGTCGTCGGCTCACGGTCCGCGGATCCCACCTGGGTTTCGCAGGGCCGCGAGTAGTCGGTGAGCCGCAGGCGGCTTCCGTAGAGTGGACGAATGGACTCACTCATTCATTCACTGCGTGACATCACCATCCGGCGAATCTCGGTCAGCGAGATGAACAACAACGTGTACCTGCTCACCGCCAAGGCAAGCGGCGCGCAACTCCTGATCGACGCCGCGGACGACCTTCCGGCGATCCAAGCAATGCTTGCGGAGTCGGTCGCCGACGCCGCATCGCCGCCGAAACTTGCCCTCATCGCCACCACCCACCAGCATTGGGACCACGTCCGCGCGCTGCCCGGGTTAGTGGAAGCTACGGGCGCGAAGACCTCGGCCGGAGTGGACGACGCCGACGCGCTCCCAGTGCCCGTGGACGTGCAGTTGCGCCATGGGGACGTGGGAAACTTCGACGGTTTCGACATCACCGCTGTGCACCTGCGCGGCCACACCCCGGGTTCGATCGCCTACGTGTACCTGGACCCCGAAGGGCCAGCGCACATTTTCAGCGGCGACTCGTTGTTCCCCGGAGGAGTTGGCAACACGCAGAACGATGCCGCCCGCTTCACGTCGCTGTTGAACGATGTGAGCGAACGGCTGTTCGAGGCCTACCCGGACGACACCGTGGTGCATCCGGGCCATGGAGATCCGACCACGCTCGGTGCAGAGCGTCCACACCTTGCGGAATGGCGCGAGCGCGGGTGGTAGTCCCTACGGGGACGGGAGCCCCTAGACCCCGCGCGGCTTAGCGGCCGCGGCGCTCGTTCGACGCCGGAGCCGACGCACGGCGCGGGCCGCTGCGGGCCGGACGACCGGCACCTGAATTGCCTGAGCCCGAGCCGTAGGAGCCACCGGAGTTGCCACCCGTGTTCGAGGACCAGACAGCTTTGTTGCCACCGGTGCGCGTTGAAGTTGCGGATTCGGTGCGCGGAGCCGACGCCGAGCGGTTGCCTGCGGCTGCACGCTGGCCGGTTGCCGGGCGTCCGCTGCGACCACCCTGCGCACCTTGGCCACGAGCAGCAGGAACGTCGTTGCGGTGAGCGGAAGCTGCGTTGCCGCGTCCACGCGTGCTGCGGGCGACGTCGTCGTTCGCTGCTGCGCGGCGCTCAGCGCGGTTGATGTCGGTGCGCACGGGCTCGGCCGCAACCTTGCCACGGCCACCGCGACCACCACGGCCACCCGCAGTGGGTGCAGCCTGGGTGGTGCGGCGGTTGCGCTTGCGCTGGGCGTTGGCACCGGTGGAGGTGCCGCCGCCCGGCTGCTGGGTCTTCGCTGCGAGCAGTGCCGCACGAGTGCGGGGATCAACCTTGTCGGCGACCTGGCCCACGAGCTCGGCAATCAGGGGAGAGTTGGCCGTGACACGTTCGAACGAGACGTCGACGCCGGCAGCCTTCATGAGCTTCTTGACGTCGGACTGTTGCTCGGGGAGCGTCAGCGTGACCACGGTGCCGTCGGAACCTGCGCGGGCCGTACGGCCAGAGCGGTGCAGGTAAGCCTTGTGCTCTGTGGGCGGGTCGACGTGGATGACGAGTTCGACGTCGTCGACGTGCACGCCGCGGGCCGCGACGTCGGTGGCCACCAGGACCCGGACCTCACCGCTGGAGAACTCGGCGAGGTTGCGGTCACGGGCATTCTGCGACAGGTTGCCGTGAAGGTCGACGGCGGGGATGCCGCAATCGGTCAGGGTCTTGGCAAGCTTGCGGGCGTGGTGCTTGGTCCGCATGAAGAGGACGCGGCGGCCGGCGCCGGAGGCCAGCTCCACGATCAGCTGCTTCTTGACGGTCTGGTCGTTGACCACCAGGACGTGGTGCTCCATGGTGGTGACGGCGGCCTGGGGGTCGTCCACGGAGTGGGTCAGCGGGTTGGACAGGTAACGGTTGACCAGTTTGTCAACACCGTTGTCCAACGTCGCAGAGAAGAGCAGGCGCTGGCCCTGGGTGGGGGTCATGTCCATGAGCTTCTTGACCACCGGGAGGAAGCCGAGGTCTGCCATATGGTCGGCCTCGTCCAGGACCGTGATCTCGACGGCTTCGAGGGTCAGGATGCGCTGGCGGATGAGGTCCTCGAGGCGGCCCGGGCAGGCGATGACGATGTCGACGCCGGCGCGCAGCGCCTTTTCCTGGCGTGCCTGGGAGATGCCGCCGTAGATGACCGTGGTGTTCAGGCCCATGGCCTTGGCCATCGGTTCGATGGTGGCGTTGATCTGGGTGGCCAGCTCACGGGTCGGCGCGAGGACCAGTCCCATGGGGCGGCCGGGCTTGCGGAAGTGCTTGGCTTCGCGCTCGGCGAGACGTGCCACAAGCGGGATAGCGAAAGCGATGGTCTTACCGGAGCCGGTGCGGCCACGGCCCAGGACGTCGCGGCCTGCGAGCGTATCCGGGAGGGTCTTGACCTGGATGGGGAAAGCTTCTTCAATGCCATCTGCAGCGAGGGACTCGGCGATGGCCTTGGGCGTGCCAAGGGCAGCAAAAGTAGTCATGTGTTTCAAGGGTCTTTCTGGCGGTGTCCAACGGACATCGTCCCCCGACGCCGGTTGGGCCAAGGGTTCGCCGAGGAAAAAGTCAGTGATCGACCGGTAGGCAATAAGCCGTGGCCGGGACCAGAGAAAACGCGTTCATCGACGCAGGATGTGCCTCTCACATGAAAAAAGCCCACTTCCCAACTTTGGAACCAAGCCAAATTCGGGGACTAAGCGGGCATCACTGCACATCAAGTAGATCTATTCTAGCATCCGCGGGCCGCGGGCCTTTCCACAGGGCAGGTTCACGCAGGCGGTGTTCCCCCAAGTAGCTCGCAGTTGTTGTCGTTTTGAGTGCTTATAACGACAACAACTGCGAGTCAGTTGGGTGGGGACAGGCGTTGCCTCGCGGCGCACGTCAGGGCAGGCTTGAGCCATGACGCACCAGCACGACGGCGGAGCCCACCTTCACAGCGAAATCCACGACAGCGGAGCCCACCTTCACAGCAACCCTGACCAGGACGCCGACCCGGCGCAGTTTTGGGACGAGGTCTACCGGGAGAAGGCGAAGAGGTGGAGCGGGAATCCCAATCCGCAGCTCATCGCGGAAGCCAAGGGACTGGCTCCCGGCACCGCCCTGGATCTCGGCTGCGGGGAGGGTGCGGACGCCATCTGGCTCGCCCAGCATGGCTGGACGGTGACCGCGGTGGACGTCTCCGCCGTCGCGCTTGAACGGGCAGAAGCCCATGCCGTCGACGTCGGGCTACCGGACCGGATCACGTGGCTGCAACGGAATTTCGGCTCGTGGCACCCGGAAGCGGGCTTCGATCTGGTGTCCTCCCAATTCCTGCATTCTCCGCTTCTTCCGTGGCGCGATTTCCTGGCCTCGGCTGCGGCGGCCGTGGCTCCCGGCGGCGCTTTGTTGGTTGTCGGGCATCATCCGGATGGCCTGACTCCGTGGAGCGGGCACAAGGACATGAAAGACAAGTTCTTCACTCCCGAGGACTTGGTCGAGGCGCTCACAAACGGTCCGGGGACGTGGCGGATCAACGTTGCCGATTCCCGCGAACGCGCGGTGACGGGCCCTGACGGCCAACACGCCACCACCATCGACAGCGTGCTCCGGGCCACCCGGACATCCGGGGCTCACACGTCCTAGGCCCGCACGTCGTCCGCTTCGGCTGCGCGGTGCGCCTCGGCGTCCACCGCATGTTCAGCACCAGAAGGCCGCCGGGCCGCGACCCGTGGCGCAATGACGAGCCCGACGACGGCGATGGCCGACGTCAGGACGAACACCCCCGCGAAGGAACCCGCCGTCGTCGTCAGCGCGCTGAAGACGAGACCCGTCACGGCGAGCGAGAGGGCGCCGCCGAGGGAATCGGAGATGGACATCGCAGAACTGTTGAAGCCTTGATCCTCGGGCTTGGAGAGCGCCAGGGTCATGACACTCAACCGCGGGTACATCAGGCCCATCCCGGCGCCCGCGAACAGCCAGCCCGCAATCGCCACTCCGGCGGGCCACGCGAGCACCGTGGTCACGAGGACGATGACCACCGAACCGAGCACCAGCGCAGACCCGATCTTGACTGCAAGGGCGTTGCCGAGCCGGGAACCCATGCGGCCCTGGACCGCGGACGCCGCTGCCCAGGCAATCGCCGATCCCGTCAGCGCAAGTCCGGCGAATGCCGGGGAGAACGAGTACCGCTCCGTGAGGAGGTACGGCACGTAAACCTCGGTACCGAAGAAGGCTGCTGAGGCAACTCCGCGCATGAGGATGACGCTTGGCAATCCGCGGTGCGCGCCGAGCGTGCCGCGCGGGACCAGCGGCCGCACTGCCAGCATGGCGATGACGAGCGCGACGGCGGCAATCACCCATCCGACGCCGGGCAGCTGTCCGGAGAGGTTCAGGCCGAGAACCGCAAGGGCGGCGAGCGCGGCCCACCCCATGCGGCCGAAGGCCCAGGGAACATCGGCGCCTCCAGGCTTCGCCTCTCCGGCGCCCGCCTTGGGGGAGCCTGGCTCCGAGGAGCCCGCCTCCCGCGCGTCCGGCGTGGACCGCACCCCCCGCATGGCGGGAAGGATCATTGCCAAGGCCGGAACCACCAAACCCACGACCCCGAGGAACACCCAGTGCCAACTGCTCAACTCGGCAACCACGCCGGCGGCGAAGGGACCGATCATCGAGGGAATGACCCAGGCCGCCGAGAACGCGGCAAAGACTTGGGCATGCAACCTGGCGGGGTAGACCCGGGCGATCACCACATACAGCGCCACGGTCATGGCGCCTCCGCCGAGGCCTTGGACCAGCCTGCCGACCACGAGCATCTGCATTGAAAGCGCGGTACCGGCGATGAGCAGCCCGGCCGCGAACAGCGCAACGGATGCGTACAGCGGGGCGGCCGGCCCACGCCTGTCCGCCCAGTTTCCTGCGGCCACCATGCCGATCACGCCCGTGGCGAGCGGACCGGCGAAGGCCAACGCATAGAGTCCGGCACCGTCCAGATCGCGGCTCACGAGCGGCATGATGGTAGTGACGGCCATGGATTCGAACGCTGCCAGGAAGACCAACGCACAGGCACCCGCCGTCGCCAGGAGATAGGGGCGTTGCAATATGCCGGCTGTTGCGTCGTGGCTTGTCATCATCCCAGCCTAGAAGCCCAAACGAGTTTGGGGCCACCTTCAAAATCCATTCAAGTGATTAATATTCACCTGAAATTAACTCTGGGCAAACTCTGTACTAAATAGCCGACTATCGGTTGTTCCCGTAATCATTCCGTGATGCACTGCTTGGCGTGAACTTCACAAGACGCAACTTCCTGTCCGTTGCCGGATCTGCCACGGCTGCGACGCTTGTCAGCGGCGCCACTGTGAGGACCGTGCCCGCCGCAACCGCACTCCCACAGCCCGGTTCCTCAGGCATCGACCACATCATCGTGGTGATGATGGAAAACCGCTCGTTCGACCATTTCCTTGGCTGGATGCCTGGCGCGGACGGAAAACAGGCCGGACTGACGTTCGTTGACCGCTACGGCATTCCGCATACAACCCACCACCTGACGGATTTCCAGGGCTGTGGGCATCCGGACCCTGACCATTCCTACGAGGGCGGCAGGATCCAGTTCAACAACGGCAAGAACGACGGCTGGCTGCGGGCAGGCGAGAACGATGAATTCGCCGTGGGATACTACGATTCGAGCGACCTCGACTTCTGGCGCCAAGCGGGTCCCGACTGGACCGTCTGCGACCGCTATTTCGCAGCCACCCTCGCCGAAACGTATCCGAACCGCTTCTACCAGCACTCTGCTGCCACGGACAGGCTCCATAACTCGACCGTCACCAGCACCCTGCCCACGATCTGGGACCGCTTGGCAGCCGCCGGCGTTCAGGGAAAGTACTACTACGGCGACGTTCCCTTTACCGCCCTCTGGGGAACAAAGTACCTCGGCATCTCCAGGCCCTACGCCGAGTTCCTCAGCGACTGCAGTTCCGGCAAGCTGCCCTCGGTGTCCTTCGTGGATCCGCGCTTCACGGATGAGTCCAGCGGAACCTCCGGCGACGACCACCCGCACGCCGACATCCGCTCGGGCGAGCTCTTCCTGGCGGAGGTCTACAACGCCGTGACCAAAAGCCCCAACTGGGCGAACACCATGCTGGTGGTCAACTACGACGAATGGGGCGGGTTCTACGACCACGTGCCACCGGAAACGGCACCGGACAGCAATCCGGATACCGCCCGGCGCGGCTTCCGCGTCCCGTCCATGGTCATTTCTCCGCGCGCCCGCAGGCAATACGTGGCGCATGATACCTACGACCACACCTCAATCCTGAAGGCCATCGAGTGGCGCTGGGGGCTTCAAGCCCTGACGCCTCGAGACAATGCCGCGCGCAACATCGCCGAAGTGCTTGATTTCCAATCAGCACCCAATTTGACCGCTCCCACGTACCTCGTGCCGCCTTATGCCGCCGGACCGGCCTGCTCGCCTGTCGGGCCGCCGGCGGAGGAAGAGTGGGCCGGCCTGAAACAGAAAGCACTTGCGGACGGATGGACCCTGCCATGACCTTCAAGAACTTCGCCATTTCCAAGATGCGGCTCGGATTCGCTGCGCTGCTGGTCGTCCTGCTGGGCGCCTCCTGCATCGCCTTCGGATTGCAGCAGACCGAGGCACAAGCGAGCGAACCCCAAACCGTCCAGAGCTCCGGGTACCTCCCGGGAGCCAAGCACGTGTTCGTGATCAACCTCGAGAACAAGGGGTACGACACCACATGGGGACCGGGTTCGGCGGCACCGTACCTTTCCACCACACTGCGCAACCAAGGCGTCCTGCTGAACCAGTATTTCGGCACGGCACACAACTCGCAGCCGAACTACGTCGCCCAGATTTCCGGTCAAGGACCCAACCCGCAGATGCAGGCCGATTGCCAGACGTACTCCCCGTTCGCGAAGACCGGAACAGCAGATCCCGGCCAGGCCGTTGGGGACGGCTGCGTTTTCCCCGCCGATGTGCCCACGGTGGCGGGCCAGTTGACGGCAGCCGGGAAGACCTGGAAGGGCTACATGGAGGACATGGGCACGCCGTGCCGCCACCCGGCCCTCGGCGCACCCGATGACACCCAGAAAGCAAGGGTCGGGGACCAGTACGCGGCCCGCCACAACCCCTTTGTCTACTTCGCGGGGATCACGGGATCGCCGGACTGTGCGAAGAACAACGTGGACCTCGGAGCCCTGAAGACCGATCTCGCTTCGGTCTCCACCACGCCCAACCTGTCCATGATCACGCCGAACCTTTGCCATGACGGACACGACTCCCCCTGCGTTGACGGACAGCCCGGCGGCCTGACCAGCGCCGATGCCTGGCTAAAGCAGTACGTTCCGCTGATCACCTCGTCTCCCGCCTTCCGCCAGGACGGCGTCCTGGTGATCACCTTCGACGAATCCGACAGCCCCCAATCAGACGCTTCCGCGTGTTGCGGCGAGGGCCCCGGGCCCAACTCCCCGCTTCCCGGGATTGTCGGACAGGGCGGCGGCCGGGTGGGCGCTTTGGTCATCTCCCCCTTCACCAAGGGCGGCACCTGGTCCACCACGCCGTACAACCACTACAGTCTGCTGGCCAGCATTGAAGACACCTTCGGCCTCCCGTATCTCGGCTACGCAGGCACCCCTGGGCTGAACCGCTTCGGACTAGACGTCTACAACGCCGGCCTCTAAGCCAAGCCGACGGCGGCGGTCGGCACGACGGCGCCGGTCGCCGTCGAGTCCGGGTTCAGCATCCAGCCGACCCGCTTGGCCGTGCTGAGCATCACGACGCTTTCGACGAGTTCGATCCCGGGAATGCGTTGCTGGATGGCGAGTTCCATCTCCATGACCTCGGCCAGCGAGCGCAGCCACATGATGATCACAAAGTTGGTGCTGCCGGTGGTGGAGGCCGTGAACCTGACGTTCCTCACGGCCCGCAACTCGGCGGCCGCGGCCTCGTGCTGGCCTGCTGGGACATTCGCGAACCACTGGCACGTCATGGGATAGCCGGAGAATTGCTGGGCGATTTCGCAACGGAAGGACAGCATCCGGCTCGCGAGCACCCGGCCGAGCTGCCGTTGCACCGTTGCAGGGTGCCGCCCCAGTGCGCGTGCGATTTCCGCGGCCGAAGCCCGTCCGTCCCGGGCGAGGAAGGGAAAGAGCTCCATATGGCTCGCCGGCAACGGGGTGACCTGCGCGTAAGGGGCGGACGGATTGAGCGCTTCCGGCCCGGCGAGGGCGCGCAGGGCCTGCTGCTCCGCCCGGCTCAGGACGTTGAGCCGCCACGCATAGCCGCTCGTGTGGATCCGGGTGCAGAGCGAGGTCCGGTATTTGGTGAGCCCCCGGATTTCCTTGAGCTGGGGCAATAGCCGGCTGCTGAACTCACCGAGGTCCTGGGTGATCACGGTCAGCATGAGGTCACGGTTGCTGGCGGCCTCCTCGACCGTGATGATCTCCGGAATTGCCGCGAGCGCGGCCGTTACCTCTGGCCTGAGGTGCATTTCGCAGTCCACGTCCAACAGGGCAAGGCAGGCATGCTTGGGGTCGCCCATGAGGTGCGCCGTGGTCCAAGCGGCTCCGGATTCCCGCAGGCGGTCCCATCGGGAGGCCAACGTGGTGGCATGGACGCCCAGGACCTCCGCGGCGTCGGACCAACTGATCCGCGGCGAGATCTGGAGGGCATTGATCAGCCGGAGGTCCTCCTCACTGAGTTCCATCAGCGATCCTCTCCTCGTCGATGCGTGATTCTTGTTAATTCTGGCATGTTCCTGAATTTTTACAGGGCTTTGGAAGATTGTGAGGCTAGTCACTCCACAATGGCTATGGATACCTACCAATCGTTCAGGAAACAGGAGAACAGATGTCGATCGCCGCAGACGCCCAAGAGATGCAGGGAGAAATCGCCCGGTTCCGCCACGAGCTCCACCAGGAACCGGAAATCGGCCTGGACCTCCCGCGCACCCAGGAAAAGGTGCTCAAGGCGCTCGACGGACTCCCGTACGAAATCACCCTTGGCGAGAGCACGACGTCGGTCACCGCAGTCCTGCGGGGCGGGGCGGCGCACGCCTCAGCGCAGAAGCCGGCTGTGTTGCTCCGTGCCGACATGGACGGACTCCCCGTCCAGGAGCGCACCGGCGTCGAGTTCTCCTCGAAGATCGACGGCGCCATGCACGCCTGCGGCCACGACCTCCACACGTCCATGCTCGCCGGAGCCGCAACCCTCTTGGCCGAGCGGCGCGATCAATTGGCCGGCGACGTCGTCCTCATGTTCCAGCCCGGCGAGGAAGGCTTCGACGGCGCGGGCCACATGATCCGCGAAGGCGTCCTGGACGCCGCAGGCCGCCGTGTTGACGCCGCCTACGGCATGCACGTCTTCTCCTCACTGGAACCTCACGGCCAGTTCTGCACCAAAGCTGGCGTGATGATGAGCGCCTCGGACGGACTCTTCGTCACGGTCCTGGGCGCCGGCGGCCATGGCTCGGCGCCGCATTCGGCCAAGGACCCCGTGACCGCGGCCGCGGAAATGGTGACGGCGCTGCAGGTCATGATCACCCGGCAGTTCAACATGTTCGATCCCGTAGTCCTGACCGTGGGCGTGCTTCAGGCAGGTACCAAGCGCAACGTCATCCCCGAATCCGCGCGTTTCGAAGCCACCATCCGCACATTCTCGGAAGCCTCCCGCAAGCGGATGATGACTGCGATTCCGCAGCTCCTCAAGGGCATTGCCTCCGCGCACGGCCTTGACGTGGACGTCGACTACCGCGGCGAATACCCCATGACCGTCACTGACGAGGACGAGACGCACACCGCAGAGGGTGTCATATCTGGAATGTTCGGCGATTCCCGGCTCTCCCGCTGGGCCACGCCGATCAGTGGCTCGGAGGATTTCTCCAGGGTCCTGGCCGAAGTTCCGGGAACCTTCGTGGGCCTCAGCGCCGTGCCGCGGGGCGTGGACCACACCACCTCACCGTTCAACCACTCTCCCTACGCCACGTTCGACGACGGCGTCCTGTCCGATGGTGCGGCGCTCTACGCAGAGCTCGCGGTCTCCCGTATCGCCACCCTCGCCGCCGGCAACTAACCACCCCCAGACCTTGGAGCAAGACATGACCGCAACCGTAGGCGCTTCAGCCACAGCCCAGGTTCACAAGTCCCATCTGCGAACCCTCATCGGCACCGGCATCGGCAACGCCGTCGAATGGTACGACTGGGCCATTTACGCCACGTTCTCGCCCTTCATCGCCAGCGCGCTCTTCAGCAGCGCCGACCCCACGTCCGCGGTCCTCTCCACCTTGGCGATCTTCGCCGTCGGATTCGTGGCCCGGCCGTTCGGCGGCTTCGTCTTCGGCTGGATCGGCGACCGGATCGGCCGCAAGACGTCCATGACCATCGCCGTCGGCCTCGCGGCTGTCGGCAGCCTGTTGATCGGTATCGCCCCGACATTCCAGGCCGTTGGGGCCCTGGCATCCGTCATGCTCCTGGTGGCCCGCCTCATCCAGGGCCTCGCCCACGGTGGCGAGCTGCCGTCGTCGCAAACGTATTTGTCCGAAATGGCGCCCAAGGAAAAGCGCGGCTTCTGGGCGACCCTCATCTACACCTCCGGCACCGCGGGCATCCTCGCCGGGACCCTGCTGGGCGCCATCCTGACCGGTGTGCTGAGCAAGGCCGACATGAACGCCTGGGGCTGGCGCATCCCGTTCCTGGTGGGAGGTGCCCTGGGCATCTACGCCTTGGTCATGCGAGCCAAAATGAAGGAGACCGAGGCGTTCCAAGCCGAAGCTCCGAAGGAAAAGCGCGAGCCCATGTGGCCGCAGATCGTCAAATACCGCAAGCAGGCCCTGCAGGTTATCGGGCTGACCGTCGGCCTCACCGTTGTCTACTACATCTGGGGCGTCGTGGCGCCGAGCTACGCGGCCAGCAGCCTCAAGATGGATCGTGGCGCAGCCTTGTGGTCCGGCGTCATCGGCAACGTCGCGTTCATCGCGTCGCTGCCGTTCTGGGGCAAGCTGTCCGACCGCATCGGCCGCAAGCCCGTGCTGATCGTGAGTTCCGCCGGGGCGGCGTTGCTGCACTTCCCCATGACGTGGCTCCTGAAGGACTCCCCTTGGCAGCTTGCCGTTTCGATGTCCGTGATGTTGTTTTTCATTGCCGGCAGCGCCTCGATTGTCCCGGCCGTGTACGCCGAACTGTTCCCGACCAAGATCCGCACCGTCGGCGTCGGCGTCCCGTACTCCATCTGCGTTGCGGTCTTCGGCGGGACGGCCCCGTACCTGCAGACGTGGCTCGGCAGCATCGGCCAGGCCAACATGTTCAACGTCTACGCCGTGATCCTGTTGGCCATCGGTATCGCGTTCGCCTTCATGATCCCGGAAACCAAGGGCAAGGACCTGACGCACTAACCTCCCCCTTTCGGACCCAACTGACTCGCAGTTAACGTCGTTTTGAGCCCTGAAAACGACAACAACTGCGAGTCAGTCGGGCTAGCCGACGTAGCGGTTCCGACCGGCGCGGAACCCGAAGAAGGCCGCCAGGGACCCCACCACGAGGAACAGGATGCCGGCTGCGGCGAAGCCACCGGTCGCTTGGTGCAACTGGCCGACCATCAGCGTTCCCGTGGAGCCCAAGCCATAGCCGACGCCCTGCATCATGCCCGAAAGGTGCGCGGCGGTGTGCGAATCGCGGGTACGCAGCATGATCATGGTCAACGCCACGGCCGTGAGGCTCCCCTGGCCAAGGCCCAACAGTCCGGTCCACACCCAGATCAGGTCCGTGGGGCCGAAAAT
Source organism: Arthrobacter sp. efr-133-TYG-120 (assembly GCF_030209785.1). NCBI lineage: Bacteria > Bacillati > Actinomycetota > Actinomycetes > Micrococcales > Micrococcaceae > Arthrobacter > Arthrobacter sp. efr-133-TYG-120. Next base: position 2,405 of record NZ_JARVRI010000044.1, on the reverse strand, counting down.
GCTCAAGGCGAAGCCACCCCCGGTCATGAGCGCCACCACGGTGTTGATGACGCGCTGGTCCTTGAACCGGGCCGCTAGCCCCGGAGCAACGAACGAACCAAGCATCTGCAGGACAATCGACACCGACACGATCAAGCCGGCCGTACCGCCGTCGATCCCGCGGTCACGCAGGATCGGCGCCAACCAGGCGAACACGCTGAAGGACATCATCGCCTGCAACGCCATGAAGATGGTGACCTGCCAGGCGACGGCGGAACGCCAGACGTTCGCACCGCCGTCGGCCGCGTTGTGGCGGACGGGGTGCTGGCGGATCGCCAGCGGTAGGAAAAGCAAAAGTACGACGGCGGCGGGCAGCGCCCAGAACCACAGCGCCGAGGTCCAGTGCCCGGCCGCCGTGAAGACGGGGTAGGTGAAACCGGCACCAAGCGCGGCAGACGCGCAAATCGCCGTCGTATACAGACCGCCCATGAGTCCGAGCCGATGCGGGAAGTCGCGCTTGACCACGCCGGGCAGCAGCACGTTGCACAGGGCGATCGCGGCGCCGCACGCCGCGGTTCCGGTGAGCAGTGCGGGCAAGTGCCCCGCTCCGGCGAGGTCCACGGGTCGGATCAGCAGCCCCGCTGTCAGCACGGCCATCGCGCCGAGCAGCACCCTCTCGGCACCGAAACGGCGGGCCAGGATGGGCGCCAGCGGAGCGAAGACACCCAGCAAGGTCACCGGCACGGTGGTGAGGACAACCACCGCCCAGCCCGGCAGACCGGCGTCGGCGGTGACTTCCGGAAGGACAGCCGAAAAGCTCGAGAAGACCGTCCGCAGGTTCAGCCCGATGAGCACCAGGCAGATCCCCAGGAAGACGAGTCCGCCGCGCGTCTTGACCTGGGTGGGCTCGGCGGCGGGGAGCTCGTCGATCTCGGCGTCGACAAGTATCTCGGCGACGCCGGAGTGTGGCTTGGTGTTCTTGGGGGCGCTTGAAGCGGGGGTCACCAACCCATTCTGGCAGTCACCCCCGTGGGCGGGCGCCTCGTGACGGGAGCGTGCGCAGGTTCCGCCGCGGGCGTTTGGTCCTGCAACGGTATTCTGGAGGGGATGAGTGAAACCCCAGAATCCCCTGAAACACCGCAGTCTTCGCGCCCCGTGACCCCAGGGAGCCAGGCCTCCTTCGGCACCTACGGCGGCCGGCCGGTCAGTTTCGTGCGCCGCGGGACGCGCCTCCAGGGCCGCCGCCAGGCAGCGTGGGAAGAGCACTCGGACCGCTGGGCCATCCAGGTTCCGCGGCATGTCGCCAACACCTCGGTGCACCCGGACTACGTGTTCGACGCCGAAGCGGAGTTCGGGCGCAAGGCACCGCTGATCGTTGAAATCGGTTCGGGACTCGGCGACGCCGTATGCCACGCTGCGGAGGAGAACCCGGACAAGGACTTCCTCGCCGTGGAGGTCTACACCCCGGGCCTGGCCAACACCATGATCAAGATCAACAGCCGCGGGCTCAGCAACGTCCGGGTGGTCGAAGCCAACGCGCCCGAGGTCCTGGCTACCATGCTTCCTGCCGGTTCGGTGAGCGAGCTCTGGGTCTTCTTCCCCGACCCCTGGCACAAGTCCCGGCACCACAAACGCCGCCTCATCCAGCCCGCGTTCGCCGAACTCGCTGCGCGGTCCCTCAAGAAGGGTGGCCTGTGGCGGATCGCCACCGACTGGTCCAACTACGCCGTCCACGTCCGCGAGGTCCTGGCCGGCTCAACCGAGTTTGAAAACCTGCACGACGGCGAGCGGGCCGGCGCGGACAGCCCCCTCACCCAAGTGTGGGAATCCGGAGTCGAATCCATGGTGGGCGGGGCCCCCGTCAAGGAAGGCCGGGCACCGGTCAGCACCGAGCACACCGGCCCCAACGAGGGAGTGGACCACGTAGGCGGATGGGCTCCGCGCTTCGATGGCCGCATCCGCACCAGCTTCGAAAACAAGGCCCACGAGGCCGGGCGCATGATCTTCGACCTTAGTTACCGCAGGATTTAGCTTCACGAATGCTCACGTGCCCTTTGCGTGCCGCACAGGCACCGGATACCATGTGAGACGTGTCACCGGAAGGCGGCACACGCTTATGATCTGCGGCGGGAGAGCCCTGCCGGTACGTTTCAGCAGGCGCCGTAGGAGCAAATCCTCCCCAGGAATCTCTCAGGCCCATGTACCGCCGCGGCAAGGCAACTCTGGAAAGCAGCCCGGGCAACCGGACTCACCGTCGGTGCAAGCGTCCAGCCGCAAGGCAGGGACGCGGAAACTCTCAGGTCCAATACAGAGCGGGGAGGAACCGAATCATCGTGGTGCGTCCGCGCCACCTGAATTATGGAGTTCCTCATGACCCTGGCACCTGAAGGCCGTAAGCTGCTGCGCGTTGAACAGCGCAACAAAGC
>NZ_JARVRI010000006.1:0-79018 GCF_030209785.1 Arthrobacter sp. efr-133-TYG-120 | reverse complement strand
CAGGCCCCGACACACCGTGTCGGGGCCTGACCCACTTAAAACACCCCAACACACGACACACGAGCGAGGGTCACGAGCCAACCCCGCATATCCGAGCCCGCGACCAACGAAAACCGCGCATATCCGAGCCCGCGTCCCACGAAAACACTTTATTACTGAGCGGGCGTCCGGGGTATCGGACCCCCGCTCAGATATCAGCGGTCGGGACCAAACCCCGGCTCGGATATGGCCTCGAAATCCCAAACCCCCGCTCACATGATGTGAGCCGGCATCCGGCCGGGACCCGATGTGCGCCGGCGTCCCGCCGGGAGCCGCCATAAGTGAGCGGGCGTCCCGCCCGGGAACCGCCATATGTGAGCCCGCGTCCTGCCGGGAGCCGGTATATGTGAGCCGGCGTCAGGGGCGAGCGCGCTGGATCCGGAATCGGGGGGCCGCTGGGCGGTAAAGTTGGTGCACATGGAGAGCCTCTTTAGTCACCTCGCGCCGGACTCCGAACCCCAGCCGGAGCAATCCGGTGAGCTGGACCCCGTGGTGTGCACCGTCGTCGTGCCTTCGCCGGTGGCGCATGCTTTCATGGGCTTCACCGACCACCCGCATCTCTGGTGGCCGATGGAGGACCACAGCGTCTACGGGGCGGGCTCGCACGTTGAGTTCGAGGAGAATTTGATCCTGGAGACGGCCGACGACGGCCGAACCTCGATATGGGGGACCATCGACGACTGGCAGCCGCCGTTGTCCTTCCATGCGAGCTGGTATCCAGGCAGTACCGCGATGTGGTCCACCGAACTTCGTCTGGCCTTCCGTGCTGTTGACGGAGAAACGGAGGTTCGTCTGGTCCACGACGGCTGGGAAGGCGCCGAACACCCCGCGCAGACCCGTGCAGACTACGCGGCTGACTGGCCTGGAGTTCTTGAGCGCTATGTCCGGTTCATGGGCGGCGCAAGTGAATAGAATCCGTCGCCTCCAAGCGACTGACTGGGAATTGCTTCGCGACGTCCGGTTGGAGATGCTGTCGGACACCCCGATGGCCTACGTGGAGAGCCTCGCGGCCGCCCGGCGCCAGACTGACAGTCAATGGCAAGAGCGAGCAGCCACGATGTCGGGCGACTCGAGTATCACCCTGATAGCGGACGACGGCACGGACGGTAGCCCGATCAGCGGACTTATGCGCGTGGTCATCAAGCAGCCGCAGGATCCTTCCCGGGCTCTACAAGCCATGCTGATCAGCGTCTACGTCGCACCCGAACACCGTGGCCTGGGCCTGGCCGACCAGTTGCTTGATGAGGCTTGCGCCATAGCAGGCGCCGAGCTCGGAGCAGGCGTGATCGAACTGGGCGTCCACGAGGACAACGCCCGAGCGAAGGCGTTCTACGAGCGGCACGGATTTGAATACACCGGTGCCAGCCGGCCTTATCCGCAGGACAAGGCCAGGTTGGAGATCGTCATGGCCCGCCGGCTTCCACCCGCGGGTGAAACCCAGCAAAGCGAAAGCCCGGGCGCGTTCATCGATGATCTAGGGGCCGCCCTCGCTCCGGGGCAAGTCGCAGTCGACGAACAGACACGCACCACCTATGCCGCAGACCTGGGACCCGTCCTGGACTTGCAGCTGCCCTTGGCTGTGGTGTTCGCCGAATCCGTCGAAGACGTGCAGTATGTGGTGCGCAGTTGCGCCCGGCACGGAGTTCCGATCGTGGCCCGCGGCGCCGGCACCGGGGTTTCCGGCGGCGCCCACGCCAGCCAGGGGTGCATCGTCCTCAGCTTGGAACGCATGGACCGCATCCTGCAGCTCAACGCGGACGATGAGACCGCCGTCGTCGAACCTGGCGTGGTGAACGCTGACCTGAATGCCGCCGCGTCCGAACACGGCCTGATGTACGCGCCGGACCCAGCGAGCTACAAAATGTCCACGATCGGCGGCAATGTGGCCACGAACGCAGGCGGCTTGCGTTGCGCCAAGTACGGCGTGACGAGGGACTCGGTGCTGGCGCTCGACGTCGTCCTGGCCGATGGCTCGCTTATCCACACAGGTCACCAGACCTTCAAGGGTGTGGCCGGGTACGATCTCACAGCGCTGTTTGTGGGCTCCGAGGGCACCCTGGGGATCGTGGTGGGTGTGACGGTGCGCCTGCGCTACCTGCCGCGCGAGGTACAGACAGTTGCCGCCTTCTATCCGGACTTCCGCGGTGCCGCAGCGGGTGTCCTGGCGGTCGGAAGGGCCCGCGTCCAGCCCGCCATCATGGAAATGCTCGACGCCGGAACGCTGGCCCAGCTCGACGAACTGTACGGCTCGGACCTCGGAGAACGCGGACAGGCGCTGCTGTTGATCCAGACTGACGGCTTTGGAGCGGCAGCGGAAGCAGCTTTGGTACGGGAAGTGCTCGCCGCCGGCGGCGCCGCGGTAACGGCGGAATCCAATGCCGAAGCGGAGCGCCTCATCGAGATGAGGCGCTCGAGTCGAGGCGACGAAGTGGACAACGAATTCCGGGTTGGCGAGGACGTCGCTGTTCCGAGGTCGCGGCTTGTCGACTACGTGGCCGCGCTCGAGGCCATGGCCGTTACCCACGAGGTCCAGCTCAAGGTGGTGGCCCATGCCGGCGACGGCAACCTGCACCCCACCTTCTGGGTTGACCGCGTGGACAGGGAAGTGGACGCCGATGCCATGTCCCGCCTCAACCATGCCCTGGACGACTCGATTGACGCCGCGCTGGCGATGGGCGGAACCATCACCGGCGAGCACGGGGTGGGGCAGTACAAGCTGCGTTGGCTCGGACTTGAGCAGCCTGAGCCCATCCGGGAGTTGCAGCATCGCATCAAAGAGCTTTTCGACCCGGCCGGAATCTTCAACCCCGGCAAGGCTATCTAAAGCTCTGGTATTCCAAATCTAATCGTCATGGTCCAGCGTCACACTCAGCTGCCACTTTAGCGGCAGTTTACTTTGCCATGCAATGCCCCTAATCTTATTTGGTATACCAAATTAGGATTCCAGGGAGGCAACCAATGGAACAAGCACAGCCGCCGCGCCCCGGTACTTCCGCGTACGCCGCTCGACGGACTGCCTGGATACTCGTTGCACTGGCACTTGTCTCCATCAACCTCCGTCCGGCCATTACGACGATCGCCGGCACCATGGGTCAGCTGCAGGCAGGCTTTGGACTCGACGCGCATCTGCTGCCGCTGCTTGGCGCCTTGCCTGTACTTGCCTTCGGCGTCTCGGCTCCTTGCGGTCCGTGGCTGGCCCGTCGCCTGGGCAGCGGAAGGGCTGTGGCAGCGGCGCTCCTGGTGCTTGCCGCGGCGCTGATCGTCCGCGTATTCGTGCCCGGACTGTTGCTGCCCGGAACGTTCCTGGCAGGGGCATCCATCATGACCGCCAGCGTGCTCGTGCCGCAGATCGTCAAGGCAAACCGCGGTACCGGCTGGTGGACGGGGCTGTGCACCATGGGCTTCGGGCTGGGCGCGGCGCTCGGCGCGGGGCTCGTCCAGCCGCTGCAGCAAGCGCTCGGCGGGAGCCTCGCCTGGGCGCTGGCCGTCTGGGCCGTCCCCGCCCTGTTGGGGGCCACGTTGATCCACCGCACCGGTCAACCGGCCGGGCGCCCCGACGGTACCGGCGAGACCGAAACCGGCGGACCGGCGTCGGGCGCTGGTTTACAGAAGACGACGACGGCGGGTGGCGCAACGGGGGAAACCGGCACCATTCCGTTGCGGAAGCAGCGGACGGCCTGGGCCGTGACCGCGTTCTTCGGGCTGCAGGCCATGCTGTATTTCGCGATCACCTCGTGGCTCGCGGTGTTCCTGGTGTCGAAGGGGCAGACCGTGGCCGATGCAGCAGGTCTCTTGGCCTGGTTCAGTGTCGCAGGTCTGCCCGCGAGCCTGCTGGCTCCCGTCCTCGCGGGGCGTCGCGCGGTTCTGAAGGTCATGGCTCCAGGCCTGGGATTGCTCGTCGCCGCGGCTTTGATAGGGGTCTTGACCGCGCCCGTGGCTTTGCAGTTCCTCATGGTCGGCGTGTTGGGGATCGTCCAGAGTGCCGGCTTCGGGCTGGGAATGGCGTTGGTTGTCATCCGCTCAACCGGACCACAGAGCGCCGGCAGCCTGTCCGCCATGAGCCAGGGCTTGGGCTTCGCGCTGGCCTCCCTGGGCCCGTTGGGGGCTGGATTCCTGCATGAGTGGTCCGGTGGCTGGGACGTTCCCTTCTGGGCCCTGGCCGCGGAAGCGGTGCTTCTCGCGGTGGCCGGTTTCCTCGCGGTGCGCGGGCCGGCGGTGTCGGTGGAAGCCGTCGAGACGGAACATCGTGGCGAGCCCGCCGCCGTCGGGCGCTAAAACCAAAAAAGTGGCCGGTCCCTCGCACGAGGGACCGGCCACATTTTTGTGCGGCTTGGATTTGTGCGGGCTTAGACCAGCTCGAGCTGATCCGCCACGACCTTGCCGCGGTGGATGACCGTCCGGTCGGTGCCGCGGTCCATGACCGCGGAAGCCACCGTTTCGCCGTCGAGCAGCAGGAGTTCGGCAGGATCGCCGACCTCGACCCCCGGGCGGTGTGCCGTGCCCTTCAGGCGGGTGGCGGACGGGTCGAGGACGCTTGCGCCACCGACCGTGGCGATAGCAAGGCAGTGCTCGATGAGTTCGTCCTTGCGGAAGCCGTGGGTGAAAGCGAGCTGCCAGGTGCGGTCGAGCATGTCCGTGTTGCCATAGGGGGACCAGTAGTCGCGCTGGCCGTCCTCGCCCAGGCCCATGCGTACGCCGGCTTCGGCGAGCAGCGGGATGGGCAGCTGGGCGGCCACACCGGCGGAGCCCGGCGCCACCGACGCCATGGAGATGTCCAGCTCGGCGAATTCGTCGATGAGGCGGCGCGTTGTGGCCTCGGAGACGCTGCCCAGCTGGTATGCGTGGGACATGGTGACCTTGCCCTGCATCCCCAGGGCGCGGGTGCGCTCGATCACGAGGTCCGTGCTGAAGACGCCGAGTTCGCCGGGCTCGTGGAGGTGGATATCAATGGGGACCTGGTACTTTTCGGCCAGTCCGAAGACGATGTCCAGATGCCGGGCCGGGTCGCGGTCCAGGCTGCACGGGTCGATGCCGCCCATGACATTCGCGCCGGCCTTGAGTGCCTGGTCCATGAGGGGTACGGTGCCGTCCTCAAGGAGGAGGCCGGCCTGCGGGAACGCGATGATGTCGACGTCGGCCTGCCCTTTGAACTGCTCCTTGGCGGCCATCACGGCGTCGAAACGCTCAAGCCGGCAGTCGACGTCGATCTGGGCATAGGAGCGCACACGCGTGGTGCCGCGGGCGATCATCCGGCCGAGGGTGTTGTTGACCCGTTCCTGCAGCGGAACCTCGGCGTTGCGCCAGTTCTGCCGGTCGTTCATCATCATGGTCCAGACGCCGGGGCCGCCGGTGTGTTCGCGGAACGGCAGTCCGATGCGGGTCGAGTCCAGGTGCACATGGACGTCCGAGAACGACGGCACGAGAAGACGGCCGCGGCCCTCGACGACGGTGGTGTCGCCAGTCGCCGCAGCGCGTGCAGGGTCATGGGGTTCGACGCCGGTGATCTTGCCGTCCGTGACGAGGACGTCGCTCAATGCTTGTCCCCAAGGACGGACGGCACGAATCAGGGTGTTCAATGTATTGCTCCTTTGATGTTGGATCTATTGCACACCAGCGAGGGCTGCGGATTCCAGACCTGCGTGGTGGCAGGCCGGGGCAGTCGCGCTGGCGGGTCGGGGGATTTCGCTGATGCACCGTTGCTGCTGTTCCGCTCCCAAGGTGCCGAACAACGGACACCGGGTGCGGAAGACACAGCCGCTGGGTGGGTTTGCCGGCGACGGGAGATCTCCCCGGAGCCGGATCTTTTGCTGCTGGCGGGCTCCTGGGATCCGGCAGGGGCACGGCGGACAGGAGAGCTCGCGTATAGGGATGCCGGGGCTCCCGGAACAAGTCCTCCCGGCTTCCTTGCTCCACGATTTTGCCGAGGTACATCACCGCCACCTCATGCGAGATATGGCGGACCACGGAAAGATCGTGCGCGATGAAGATGTATGCCACTCCGGTGTCCCGCTGGATCTCCTGGAGCAAGTTGACTACCTGTGCTTGCACCGAGACATCGAGGGCGGATACGGGTTCGTCGCACACAATCACGGAGGGGTTCAGCGAGATGGCGCGCGCGATGCCCACCCGTTGGCGCTGGCCGCCGGAGAACTCGTGCGGGAAACGGTTGTAGTGCTCCGGTTTGAGGCCCACCTGCTCGAGGAGTTCCTTCACCCGGTTCTTGAGGCCGCCGGCCGGGTTGATCTTTTGCGCCAGCATCGGTGCGGCGATGGCGGTGCCCACGGTTTGCCGTGGATTGAGCGAGGCGAAGGGGTCCTGGAAGATCATCTGGACCTTGCGGCGGAAGTTGTACAGATCGCGGCCCGCCAGCTGGCTGATGTCCACGCCGTCGATCAGGATCCTCCCGCCGGTGGGATCCATGAGCCGCGCGATCATGCGCCCGGTGGTGGACTTGCCGCAGCCGGACTCACCCACGAGTCCCAACGTGTGGCCGCGCGCGAGGCTGAAGGAGACGCCGTCGACGGCTTTGACGGTCTTGGATCCCTTGGGGGAGAACAGACCGCCTTTGATGGGGAAATGCTTCTGGAGGTTCTCCACCTGGAGAATTGCCTGCGTGTCCATGGCGGGTCCTAACGCGTATTCCGAATAGTGACGATCTGGGGGCCGCTCAAGTGGCAGCGCTTTCCGTGGCCGTCTTCGACCACGAGCTCCGGGCGCTGGCTCGCGCATACGCCGTCGCCGGCAAGGGCCGCGTACTCGCACCTGGCGCTGAAAATGCAGCCTTTCGGGAGGTCAAGGAGCGACGGCGGCTGGCCCGGAATGGGGTTGAGCCTGCCCGAGCTACTGCTCAGCGTGGGCATCGATTTGAGCAGGCCCAGGGTGTAGGGGTGCCGCGTGTCGTAGAAGATCTCGTCCACCGGTCCCGATTCGACGCATTGCCCGCCGTACATGACCAGCACGGAATCGCACACTTCGGCCACGACGCCAAGATCGTGGGTGATCAGGATCAGGGCCGAGTTGGTTTCCTGCTGGAGCTCGGACATGAGGTCCAGGATCTGTGCCTGCACGGTGACGTCCAGCGCGGTGGTGGGTTCGTCCGCGATGAGCAGTTCCGGTTCGCAGATCAGTGCCATGGCAATCATGGCGCGCTGGCGCATGCCTCCGGAGAAATGGTGCGGGTATTCGTCGTAGCGCTGCTCGGGGCTCGGAATGCCTACCCTTCCGAGCATGTCGACGGCGGCCGCGCGGGCTTGCTTCTTGCTTGCCTTGTTGTGGACGAGGTAGGCCTCGGCGATCTGATGGCCCACGGTGTAGAAGGGATGCAGGGCCGAGAGAGGATCCTGGAAGATCATGCCGATGTTCCGGCCGCGAAGCTGCCGCATGCCGGACTCGGGCAGTGTGACAAGGTCCTTGCCTTGGAACAACGCCTGGCCGGTGACCCGGGCTGAGGTCCCCTTGAGGAGCCCCATGAGCGCCTGGCTGGTGACCGACTTGCCGGACCCTGACTCTCCGACGATGCCGAGGGTCTGCCCGCGCTCCAAGGAGAAATCCATCCCGTTGACTGCCGAGACAAGGCCGTCGTCGGTGGGGAACTTCACCGAAAGGTTCCGGACGTCGAGGAACGCGGCGGCTTCCGCGGCCTGATGGCCGGTTCCCGCGGCCTGATGCGCGGTTCGCGTGGCCGGTTGACCGGCCGGACTGGGCTGGAGCTGGGTCATTGGAGCCTCACTCGGGGATCGATGGCAGCGTAGGCGAGGTCGACGACGACATTCGCGACGATGACGAAGAAGGCAGCCAGCATGGTGATGGCCATGGTGACGGGGAGGTCGCCGGAAATGGCAGCCCGGACGGCCGTGAAACCGAGTCCCGGGACGGAGAAGATCTGCTCGGTGAGGACCGCGCCGCCGAGGAGAAGCCCGATGTCCATGCCAAGCATGGTCACCACCGGAGTGATCCCGGCCCGGACACCGTGTTTGAACGTCACTGTTCGGGGCGCCAGGCCCTTGGCACGGGCCGTGCGGATGAAGTCCTCGCTGAAGGTTTCGATCATGTTGGTCCGGGTGACCCGGATATACGCCGCGCTGAAAAGCACCGCGAGGGCGACCCACGGCAGGAAGTAGTTGAGCACCCAGGCCCCCGGACCATGCGGGCCGAAGGGGCTGTTGATCTCGTTCGTCGTGAAGGGCAGGAGATGCAGCTGGTTGACGAAAACCAGCAACAGGAACAGGCCGGTGACGGGGATCGGCAGCGAGACTCCAACGGACGCTGCGCCGACGATGAACTTGTCCGTGGCGGATCCCTTGCGAAGGGCGGCGAGCAAACCGAGCCCGACGCCGGAAACGGTCCAGAGCACCAGCGCGCCGACCGCCATGGAGAGCGTGTAGGGCAAGGAGCGGGCGATGATGTCCGAGACGTTTTCATTGGTTTGGAACGATTTGCCGAGGCATGGCCACTGGCAGATCGATTCCGCTCCGGGAGCACCGATCATCCGCGGCGAGACCAGACCGCGCATGTAGTCGATGTACTGGACCAGGAAAGGGTGGTCCATGCCAAGGGCCACGCGGGCTTCCGCGATGCGTTCGGGAGTGCACTCCTGGCCGCAAGCGGCGGACGCAGGATCGGCAGGACCCAGCTGGAACAGCGTGAAGGTGATGAAGCTGACGGCGACGAGAAGCAGGATCAGGGAGCCTGTCCGGCGAAAGATGAATCTGATCATTGTGCTGGTTGCGGGCCGTCCGGTAGTCGCCGGACGGCCCGCCTCCCTTCTGGGCTGGCCTGATTGGTGTGAACAGGCCCGGTTGTGTATTTGGCCTGGTTAGTGCTCGACGCCGACGATCGAGAGGTCGATGCCGCCGAAGAAGTAGCCCACTTGGGCGTTACGGATATTGGAGCCCACCACGCTGTTGGTGTGGCTGCGGACGAGCGGGATGATCGGGTAGGTCTTCAGGGCCTTGCCGAACTCCTCAGACCATTTCTTGCCGAGTTCCTCCGAGGTCCCGGAAGTGTTCCGGAGCTCGAACATGGCCTTCGAAATCTGCGGATCGAAGTAGCGCGACGTGTTGGAGAAGCCGTAGCTGGTGCCGTCGTTGTTCGGTCCGAGGATGGGATCGGCGGACGTACGCACCGACGCAGGGTCGGCGCCACCGCACCAGCCCGAGCGCGCAATGTCCGGCAGCTGGTCACTGGCCAGGACGGAGTAGTAGTTCGGGGCCGGGATCGGCACCAGTTGGACGTCGATGCCCAGGGCCTTGAGGTTTTGCTGGATCACGGTGCCGGTGTTCTTGTAGGCGTCGCGGTTGTTGGCGTACCCGTAGGTGAGGCTCTTGGGGTAGTTCTTGCCTTCGAGGAGCTTCTTGGCTTCCTCCAGCTTGGGCTTGCCGGTGGGGTCGATCTCGAGGTCTTGGGCCACGTAACCGCGCATCTTGGCGTTGAGCGGGGTCTGGGTGAGTTCGCCGAAGCGGCGCCCGCCGTACTGGACCAGGATGGACTGGCGGTCAAGGGCCAGGGCGATTGCCTTGCGGACATCTGGATCGGTGATCTTCTCGGTGTTGAGGCTGAGGACGTCGTTGCAACCGAGCAGTCCCGATGCAACGCGGTCCTTGACCTGGGCATCAGCGAGCTTGGCGGAATCCGAAGTCTGCAGTGCACCGTTGGAGTCCAGGGTGAGGGCATTGGGATCGGAGTTGGCCAGGAGCTGCTGGCTGATGGTGGCCTGCGAAGTGGAGAGCGAGAAGCTGAAGGTGTCCGGAAGTGCCGTGCGGTTGGGGTCGGTGGACGGATCCCAGTTCGGATTGCGGACCAGTTTGAGCGACTTTCCGCGACTGTACGAATCAACCATGTACGGGCCTGTAGACACCGGGTGGTTGGTGTAGTCCAGCTTGGTGTCCTTGTCCTTCGGGACAGGCGAAGTGTTGGAACGGGAGGCCAGCGCCGGGAATTCGGCGAATGGCTTCTTCAAGTGGAAGACGATGGTGCGCTCGTCCGGAGTTTCCACGGCCTTGAGGTCAGCGGAAGGATCCTTGTACGGCCCCTTGTAGCCGCCGGCGTCGAGCGCCGCGTTGAGCTCCTGCGGGGCCTGGGTGTAGACGTCCTGGGCGAAGGTGCGTTCGATGCCGTACTTGACGTCGGCGGAGGTGATGGGGCGGCCGTCTTCGAACTTGACGCCCTTCTGGAGGGTGAATGTCCAGGTGAGTCCGTCTTTGGACACCTGGCCCGTGTCCGTGGCGAGGTCCGGAACGATGGTGGGCGGCTGTCCGGCCGTCTCCTTCGCCATGGTGAGGTTCCTGTAGTACAGCTGGCCGACGTTGGCCGTCTGGACGTAGTTGCTGTTGCCCGGGTCCAGGGTTTGGAAGTCCGAGGACATCAGGACGTTGATGTTGCCGCCCTTGGTGGTGAAACCGGACTTGACCACTTCGGGAGCCTGCTCGGTGCTGGAAGCGCCGGAGGCGGCAGTTCCGGGCTGGTTCTGTCCCGCCGCGCAGCCTGTGGCGGCGGTGGCGATCAGCACGGCAAGGGCCAGCGCTCTGGTGGGGGTATTCATTGTGCTCCTCATTTGGGTGGGTGGAACGGATTTGAAGGGGGATTAGTGGCGGGATGCCTTGGGGTCCAGGGCATCCCGCACGGCGTCGCCGAGCAGGTTGAACGCCAGGACCGTGACGATGAGCATGGCGCCGGGGACTGCCAGGAACCAGGGGTCGCTGAGGTACCAGTTGCCGGATTGGGCGGCGTTGAGCATCTGGCCCCACGACGGCGTGGGGTCCTTGACGCCGACGCCGAGGAAGGACAGTGCCGCTTCTGCGGAGATGTTCGTGGGGATGAGCATGGTGGCGTAGACCAGTACGACTCCCATGACGTTGGGAATGATCTGCCGGAACAATACGCTCAGGTGCGAGGCGCCGAAGGACCGCGCGGCCTCGACGAACTCGCGCTCGCGGAGGCTCAGCACTTGGCCGCGGACAATACGGGCGAGGTATGCCCAGCCGAAGAAGCCCAGGATGATGACGAGCGAAGCCATGGGCAGGAAGCTGCCCTGGCCCAGCGCGGTGTCCCGCAGCCGTGACTGCAGGATGGGGGTCAGTGAAAGGACCAGCAGGAGGTGCGGAAAAGCGAGGAAGAGATCCATGATCCGGCTGATGATGGCGTCCGTTTTGCCGCCGAAGTAGCCCGCGGCCGCACCGATCACGGTTCCCAGGACCACCGAGACCGCAGTGGACAGCAGGGCAATGGTGAGGGAAACCTGGCCCCCAAAGGCGAGGCGGGCAAACAGGTCACGGCCCAGTCCGGGTTCCACGCCCAGCCAGTGGCCGGCCGAAGGGTACATGTATCCGGGGAGCGGCAACCCGGGAGTCTGGAGGTCGTCCAGGACATCGGGGCTGGTGTTGGACGTGAAGGGATCGTTGCCGGACATGGCACTGAGCAGCGGGCCGAGGATGGCGAACAACATGATGGCCGCCACCACGCAGAGGCTCAACAGGGCAATCTTGCTCCGGCGGATCCGCAGCCAGGCCGTCGCCAGGAGCGACCGCGCCTCGGCGGTGGGTCTGCTTGGGGACATGCTGGGGGATGGACTCTCAGCCGTAGCTTCGGCGGTGGACTGTAGCTGGGTCAACGGGGGTGCTCGATTCATGATCCAAGGAGTAGGCTCCGGACTTTTTGTATACCAAAAATAGACTAGAGCAGGTTTGATGGGATGTAAATCACAAATATTGCACTATCTGGAATACCAAACAGCTCTGTTTCCTCCCGTGTATGCTCGGGTGGAACGCAAGACGACGGGGAAGGGAAGGGTGGCCGACGCCGATGCCCGAAACGCTGACTGGCCGCGACGACGAAGCCCGGGCCGAACAGGTCTACCAGCTGGTCCTTGAGGGAATCGTGGCGGGGAGATACGAACAGGGCGCGCGGCTGCGTGAACGGGAGCTCTCCGAGCTCTACAACGTTTCACGAATCCCCGTGCGGGAGGCCATCCAACGCCTCGAGCAGGATGGCTTCGTGGAAACCTTCCCCCGCCGGGGCGCCGTGGTGCGGCAATTGACGCTCACCGACGTCAATGAACTCTTCGACGTGCGGTTGTGCCTGGAAACGTTCGCCGCCCGCATGGCGGCCATCCGGGTCGCCGCGGGCGAACCGGGAGGCCGTTTGCAGGAACTCCTCGACGACACGAGGCAAGCGATCGACGACGACCGGACCGACGACGTCGTGCGCCTCAGTGCGGCGTTCCACGCCGAAATCGTGCGGCTGTCCGGCAACCGGCTGCTCATCGAGTCGGTCAAGCCGTTGTTCGGCCGCATGCGCTGGATCTTCGGGCTCGCCCACAACCGCAGCAACGAACTCCAGCGCGATGAGCACATGGAACTGTGCAACGCCATCCTCGGCGGCAAGGCCGAGCTCGCCTACACCCTGGCGTACTCCCATATCGAGCTCGGGCGTGAACCCGTGCTCAAGGGACTCGCGGAGACGCTGGAGCCCTAAACCCCTGCGTTAGTCGTCGGAATCCGGGTATTCGTCCTCGTTGTACCGGGATTCCTCGGTTTCGGCTTCCAGGATCTTGAGCATCGCCGTGTCCGGATTGAGCATGATGGCAGCCTCGTCACGCCGGTGGCGCAGGATGGTGTCCAGATAAGACTGCACGGCTTCCGCCAAGGGGATGTGGCTGTCCTGCTTCTGGCTCATGTACCAGCGGTGTTCGAGGACTTCGTGGACCACTTCTGCCGGCTCAAGCTTGCCTGCGAGGTCGCGCGGGATGGAACGGACGATCGGCTCGAAGATCTGGCTGACCCAGGTGTGGGCACTGATTTCTTCATCCATGTCCGGGTTGTTGTCCGCCCGGAATGAATCCATGTCATTGAGCAACCGCCGGGCCTGGTTCTCCTGGGCGTCCAGGCCGGTGAGGCGGAGCAGCCGCCGTTGGTGGTGGCCGGCGTCGACCACCTTGGGCTGAAGCTGGATGGTGGATCCGTCCGCGGTGGTCTTGATGGCGTATTCCTCGACGTCGAAGCCGAGTTCGTTGAGGCGGCGGATGCGCGCGCCCACGCGCCAGCGTTCGCCGAGCTCGAACGATTCCTTTTCGGTGAGTTCGGCCCATAGCCGCCGGTACGAGTCCATGATGAGCTCCGACGTCGCTACCGGGTCCACCTTCTCCTCGATCAGCCCGCCTTCGAGCAAGTCCATGAGTTCCCCGGCGATGTTGACACGGGCAATCTCCAGATCGTACTCGCGCTGGCCCACCGACAGATCCGGGTACAGCTCGCCGGTCTCGGCGTCCACCAAGTACGCGGCGAACGCCCCGGCGTCGCGTCGGAACAAGGTGTTGGACAGGGAAACGTCGCCCCAATAAAAGCCGATCAGGTGCAGGCGCACCAGCAGCAGCGCTTGGGCGTCGATAAGCCGTGTCAGGGTGTCCCGGCGCAGCATCTGTGAGAAGAGCGCACGGTACGGCATGGAGAACTTGAGGTGCCGGGTGACCAGCACCGGGTTCAGTGGCTTGCCGTCAACGGTGGTGCGGCCGGTGATGACCGCGACCGGCTCGACGCAAGGCACATCCATCCGTGCCAGCTTGCGGAGCATGTGGTATTCGTGCCGGGCAACGTGCTCGGACGTTTCCTTGATGGCGATGACGGAGCCAGCCAGGTGCGCAAAACGCACGATGTGCCGGGAGATGCCGCGGGGCAGGGCGGCCAGGTTCGCCGCGGGCCAGTCTTCGAGTGCGATGTGCCAGGGGAGGTCCAGGAGCTCGGGATCCGCCGCCGCTGCGGTGATGTTGAGGGATCCGATGACACTTGCCGGCGGTGCCGCGTCATTGGCGCTCGCAGCCTCGGTGCGCGGGAGTTTGCCGATCTGCGCGTAGTCGGTGGGTTCGTCATGCCACTTGGCACCGCTTTGCTCGGTCATGGGTCAATTCTTCCGTATGGAGGCTGTTGTTAACGACGACGGCGGCCCGTCCACTCGGAAGGGCCGCCGTCGGTAATGCGGTGTGGGTGTCAGTCGCCCAGGCGCAGGCCCGACTTGGTGTCGAACAAGTGCACGTGGCCCGACTGCGGGCGGACGAAGATGGACTCGCCCTTCATCGGGGGACGGCGGCCGTCGACGCGGGCCACGATGTCGTGGCTCTTGCCGTCAAGCGTGGTGTGGCCGTAGACGTAGGCATCGGCGCCGAGCTCTTCGACGACGTCGACCTCAACTTCGAGGCCCTCGCCGGCGCCAACGGTCTCGAGGTCTTCCGGACGGGAACCGAGCGTGACGGTCTTGCCGTGTGCCTCTTCGAGGACATCGTGCGGTACCGGGTAAACCGTGCCACCGAACTGGACGCCGCCGTCGACGACCGGCAGTTCCAGCAGGTTCATTGCGGGGGAACCGATGAATCCGGCAACGAAGACGTTCTTCGGGCGGTCGTACAGGTTGCGCGGGGTGTCCACCTGCTGCAGCAGTCCGTCCTTGAGGACGGCAACGCGGTCACCCATGGTCATGGCCTCGACCTGGTCGTGGGTCACGTAGACGGTGGTGACGCCGAGTCGGCGGGTCAGGGATGCGATCTGCGTGCGGGTCTGCACGCGGAGCTTGGCGTCCAAGTTGGAAAGCGGCTCATCCATGAGGAAGACCTGCGGGTTACGGACGATTGCGCGGCCCATGGCAACACGCTGACGCTGGCCACCGGAGAGGGCCTTCGGCTTGCGGTCCAGGTACTGCTCAAGGTCAAGAAGCTTGGCTGCTTCGCGGACACGCTCGGCACGCTCTTCCTTGGAAACGCCGGCGATCTTGAGTGCGAAGCCCATGTTGTCCGCAACGGTCATGTGCGGGTACAGAGCGTAGTTCTGGAAGACCATTGCGATGTCGCGGTCTTTCGGCGGGACGTCCGTGACGTCGCGGTCGCCGATCAGAATGCGGCCGGAGTTCACATCCTCGAGGCCTGCGAGCATGCGCAGGGAGGTGGACTTACCGCAACCGGAGGGTCCAACGAGGACCAGGAATTCGCCATCGGC
Source organism: Arthrobacter sp. efr-133-TYG-120 (assembly GCF_030209785.1). Lineage (NCBI taxonomy): Bacteria > Bacillati > Actinomycetota > Actinomycetes > Micrococcales > Micrococcaceae > Arthrobacter > Arthrobacter sp. efr-133-TYG-120. The sequence continues at coordinate 64,001 of NZ_JARVRI010000006.1, read as the reverse complement.
GATGTCGATGTTGAGCTTATCGACGGCGGGCTTATCTGTGCCCGGGTACAGACGCGTAGCGTTATCAAAAGTAACTGTTGCCACAGTTATCAATCCCTTCACCGGCAGGTACGTGCCGGACGATCCGTTGTGAATGGTTCATGTTTATTCAGTTGGACTCCCCGCCCTGGGCTGGGCCCGGGCAAGGGAGACTGAGTGACGCCGCACGGTAGTTGTGCGCCACATCACAACCAAGAGTATGGCAGCAGCCCGGGTTATTCGCCTAAATGTTACGAACGTCACATGTGAGATGCGTCTCCCGAGACCTCGCGGCGACGTTCGCGAAGGACCGCCTCCAGGAGCTCGGCGACGTGGACAGGGGCCTCGACGCGGAACTCGGCCTGGGTGAAATCCAGCCCGACTTTCACCCCGACATCCCCGGCGCCGAGTCTGGCGATCGCGTCCTCGTCCGTCACATCGTCGCCCGCGAAAAGGATCCCGGTAGCAGAGGTTGCATGGCGCAGGAACTCGACCGCCTCGCCCTTGGAGGAATGCACCACCGAGGTCTCGAGGACACGTTTGCCGTTCTTGAGGAAGACTCCCGGGCGACCGTCAAGGACTGCGCGCGCAGCGGCGACGGCGTCCTCCGCTACGTCATCGTCAGCTCGGCGCGTATGGAGTACGACGCCGGCAGGCTTGTCTTCGAGGACTGTCCCCGGAGCTTCCTGCGAGATTCCGGCCAAGACCTCGCGGACTTCGGCAAGGAGCTCCCGTTGGGCGTCGTCCAGTTGGAGTTCCGTCGAACCGGGGCCCATCCAGGCCTCCGCGCCATGGCTGCCGATCAGCAGCGTTGCCTCGGGAGGGGAGGCGACCGCCCGCAGGCTGGCCAGTGCCCGCCCGGAGATGAGCGCCGTCGTCGTCCTCGGGAGTTTGGCAAGTTCAGCGAAAGCAGTGGCTGAGCGCTGGAGCGGCCGCGCGGCGTCGGCGTGGTCCACGATCGGGGAGATGGTGCCGTCAAAGTCCATCGCCACCAAAAGGTGGTCGGTTCGCGCGATCCTGCGGACGGCGTCGAGCAGTTCGGGCGTCAGGCTCAGCGGGGGAGTGGCTGCTGTCTCAGGAGTCATCGCGCACCACGGTTTCTGCCAGGGCCGAGAGGAATTCCGCCGACCAATGATCGACGTCGTGGTCGAGGATTTGCTTGCGCATGGACTTCATCCGGCGGCGTGATTCATTCGGGGGCAGGTTCACGGCCCTCATGATGGTGTTCTTTAGTCCGTCGATGTCGTGCGGATTCATGAGGAGGGCTTGCTTGAGTTGATCGGCGGCGCCGGTGAATTCACTGAGGACCAAGGCGCCCGTGTTGTTGGTCCGGGCTGTGACATATTCCTTGGCCACGAGGTTCATGCCGTCACGCAATGCCGTCACCAGCATGACGTCGGCCGCGAGGTACAGCGCGACCATTTCCTCGACCGGGTAGCTGTGGTGGAGGTAGCGGACGGCGGTGTTCTGCATGGTGTCGAAGCTGCCGTTGATGTGGCCTACGGTGCCTTCAATCTCTTCCCGCAGGAGCCTGTACTGCCGCACGCGCTCGCGGCTGGGGCTCGCAACCTGGATCAGGGTGGCGTCTTCCACCGTGAGCCGTCCCTCTTTGAGGAGTTCCTCAAAGGCCTTCAGGCGGTGGGGGATGCCCTTGGTGTAGTCGAGGCGGTCCACGCCCAGGAGGATGGTTTTGGGGTTACCGAGGTCCTGGCGGATCTGCCGGGAACGTTCGATGATGTCCGGGCGCTCCGCGAGCTCGCTGATTTGATCCACGGCGATGGAGATCGGGAAGGCCTGTGCGCGGGCAATATGGGTGATCTGCCCATCCGCTCCCTTGACGTGGACTTGCTGCTGCTTGACGCTTGCGCCAATGAAGCGGCGTGCCGAGCGCATGAAGTTTGCCGCGTCGCTGGGGCGCTGGAAACCCACCAGGTCGGCGCCGAGCAGCCCTTCGATGATGGCCTGGCGCCACGGCAACTGGGCGAAGATCTCCGGCGGCGGGAACGGGATGTGGTTGAAGAAGCCGATGCGCAGGTCCGGGCGCGCCCCGCGGAGCATGCTCGGCACGAGCTGGAGTTGGTAATCCTGCACCCACACGGTGGCTCCGTGGTCTGCGTGCTGGACGACGGCGTCGGCGAAGCGCTGGTTGACCCGGCGGTAGCTGTCCCACCAGGTTCGGTGGAACTCGGGCGGGGCAATGACGTCGTGGTAAAGCGGCCAGAGAGTGGCGTTGGAGAACCCTTCGTAATAGAGCTCAACATCGCGCGTGCTGAGTTCCACGGGAATCAGGTCCATGCCGCCGTGACTGAACGGTTCCAACGCTTCGTCCGGCGCGCCGTGCCAGCCCACCCACGCGCCGTCGGTCTTGGTCATCATCGGCGCGAGGGCAGTCACCAGGCCGCCCGGAGAGCGGCGCCAGCCTTCCTCGCCGTTTTCCGCGTCATCGCTGGTGTAACGGTCTACCGGAAGGCGGTTGGAGACCACCATGAAATCGTGTTTCCGGGCCCTTGGAGCCTGATTGCCTTCGGGTGCGCTGTCGGTTTTTTCGCTTGCCGTTTGTTGCATTGCTGCCCCCTGGGGTTGCCTGTGACTCATCTCCCACCCTACCGGCGGGAATCATCGAGGACACTTGCTCGTTCCTCAGACTGGAGTCGAGGACCCCAGCAAAGCTGCCGGTCTTCTCCCGTAAACTGGCACCGTTGCCCTAGCTAAAAACCAACGCCGTCGATAAATCACGAGGAACTGATGAGCCCCGCAAACGAACCACGCCTGTCCAAGGCAGAGCGCACCGCCCAGGCCCGCGAAAAGGCCCGCGAGATCCGCGAAGCTCAGCTGAAGAAGGACAAGCGCAATAAGTTGCTCATCGGATGGGGCATTGTGGTTGCCGTTGTGGCGATCCTCGCGGTCATTGCCCTCGTGTTCACCCAGAACATTGTGAACAACGCCCCGATCGCCGATCAGGGACCGACGCCGGCCAACGCCAACGCGCACGGCGGCGTGACGCTGCTGAAGGGCACCGATGTGGCGAAGGTGGCCGCCGGTACCGTCAGCCTGGCGTCCCTGCCATCAGCCCCGGCCACCCCGCCCGCCACGGTGACCGCTCCCGGCGCCGAGGCTGAAGCCGGCAAGCCCGTCAAGGTTGTGGCGTACATCGACTTCATCTGCCCCATCTGCAAGAACTTCGAGAGCACGTACAGCCAGCAGCTGACCCAGTTGCGGGACGACGGCAAGATCACCCTGGAGTACCGTCCGTTCGGCTTCCTGGACGCCAGCTCCAGCACGAACTACTCCTCCCGCGCCGCCAACGCCGCAGCGTGCGTGGCGAACACGTCGCCGGACAAGTACTCGGCACTCGTGGATCTGCTGTACGCACAGCAGCCCGCCGAGGGCAGCGCAGGCATTTCCGACAACGACCTCAAGAAGTTGGCCACCCAAGCGGGATCGGCCAACATCGACTCCTGCATCGACAACAAGACGTACCGTCCGTTCGTCAAGGTGGTCACGCAGGAGGCCAAGAACATCGGGATATCCGGCACGCCCACGGTCTTCATCGACGGCCAGCAGTGGGACAACAAGTCGGACTTCATGACCGTCCTGAATGCGGCTATCGCAGCAAAGAAGTAGTTCCCTTGGCCTAGGCCTCCCGTCCGCTGGAATTTCCGTGGGCGGGAGGTCGTGGGCTAACCTTATCTAGCGCTCGCGCGCACCAGCTCCGGTTCGCCGGGGTACCAGTCCCGGCCTGCCGGGGCAACCAGCTCCGGCTTGCCGGGGCAATCAGCTCCGGCTTGCCGGGGCGCGCCTCCTTAGCTCAGTTGGCCAGAGCACCGCTCTTGTAAAGCGGGGGTCGTCGGTTCGAATCCGACAGGGGGCTCTTAGTTGGGGTTTGAGCTGCAGGTATGTTGATTCTGGTCAGAGCCATTTGAACTTTTTCGCTCCGGACTCACCTTTAACTCACCTGAATCAGATTTCGAGACCGGTCTTCCCAGGCGCTCCTGGTCCCCCGTTGGCTGCGTCGAAGGCGCCGAGCACGGCCCGGGTGTCGATCGCTTCCTTGTATTCCTCGACGTAGTGCTTTCGGGTCATGGACACCTTGGAGTGCCCTGCCTGGTACGCGGCCGTTTCGGCGCCCATGGTCCGTGCAATGAGGGTCGCGTTGGCCTTGCGGAACGTTTTGAACGTCACCCACGAGTATCCGATGTCATCTGCCGCTTTGCGCCAGGTCTTGCCGACATTGTTCGGATCGCACACCGTTCCTGTCGATGACGGAAAGACCAAGTCCAAGGGATTCCCAGCGGCGTTGCTGCGTTGCCTGAACTGTCGCCTTCGAAGCGACGCAGCGAGATTTGGCGGCACGGTCACGTAGCGGAATCCGTGCTCGGATTTTGGGTGGTCCTGAATGGTGACACCCCCGGTGGAAGTACGGATGACTGTGGCGTGGACATGGACGGTCGGCGGGTCTGCCTCGAGGTCGACATCAGCCCAGGACAGTGCGAATAGTTCGCCAGGCCGTAGGCCTGTGGTGATGAGGACGTCGACGATTTGGTGGAGTTCCTGGGACCTCGTGCGGCCAAGCACCGATCCCTGCTCCCAAGCAATGAGCTTGGTCCTCAGATCCAGGAATTGTTCGCGATCCAGGGCCTGAGGCTTTGCCGTCCGACTTCTCGGGATGGAGATTCCCAGGACCGGATTGATGCTCGCAGCGTCGTGGCGGAGCGCAATTTTGAACATTGACGACAACACGGCCCCGCACGTGCGTGCCGTTGCCGGGCCGGCCGCGTCGACAACATTTCGGATGAAATGATCCACGACGCCCGGCGTGGTCTCTCCAATGCGGACCGATCCGATTCCGGGCAGAATGTACTTCTTGACGCTGAACGCGTACTTGTCTTTGGTCCGCGAGGCCTTGTCCGAGCGTTGCAGCTCTGCCAGGTAGACCTCTGAGAGCTCGCGGATCTGGTCTGTTGCGCCGATGAGGGCGTTGCCTTGGGTCTGCCTTTTTTGCAGTTTGATTTGGAGATTTCGCCGTGCCGCTGCGGCCGACTGCCCTCGGGCTTCGATTTTGCGCGTTTGCCCGTCGAGGTCCCGGTACCTGGCCCGTGCGCGCCAGCTTCGTGCTGTTGCCCGGTCAGTGCGGATGAGACCCCATGTTCCGAGCGGCAGTGGGTACCTGCTCATGTATCCCGCTCAGGGTTTGGGCCGGTTACGGCTCTGCGTGCAGCGCCAGCCAGGCAACGAAGTCGCTATGGCGGATGCGCAGGTGCCTGCCGATGCGGTATGCATGTGGCCCGACGTGCTTGGCTCGCCACTGGTAGAAGGTCTGTTCGGGGATCTGAAGCTGTGCGCAGATCTCTTTCGGGGTTAGCCACTGTTGGTCAGCCTCGACGGGCTGGTTGCGATTTGGCGTCGTCGTCATTGGAGTCTCCGCGGTCTTGGTCACCTGACATACGGCCAGGCTCTGTTCCTACTTCATGGGAGACAAAGGTGCAGGCGGCATGACCGTACGGAGGAGCAGAATGATTTTCCTGTCAGAGCTGCCAACCGAAAGTACTGGGGCTGACCTGTAGGGAGATCGAATCTTCCAGCCATTGGCCCAGTTGTTGTTGCCGGTTGGGTTGGGACGAAGCCCGGTCAGTAACGCGCTTGAGGTGTTCGTACTGCGATGACTGTTCCCAATCATGGTCTGCCGGCGCAGGTCCCAGAGGGAGGGGTGAGTCGTCGATACCCCAGCGGTCCCTGTAGATGGCAACCCTGGCGATCAGGCGGGCTGTGTCTTCGGCGGCCGTGTTGGGTGGGAGCAAGTCAAGGAGGTTTCGTTTCCATTCGGTGTCCTGCGTCAAAGCGACCGACGCGACGTGCTTGGCCCGCCGCCTGATCCTTCGGGCTACTTGGTTGATCATGTCGGCGAGGTCGGGCCGGTTGGTATGAAGTGGTTCGGGGATGACGGCACGGTCGCCGGCCGGCATGCGGGATGAGAAATTGACGAGCCGGGCGTGCAGAACGGCTGTGGTGTCCTTTGCGTCGCCGCTTGTTTCCAAAGCGGCGGTGACAGTCCGCTGAGCTCCGGGCCGGCTGATCGCGGTTGCCCGGCGCCAGGCTGCGACGGTTGCGCCCCAGGACGGCGATTGTTGCAGCACCTCATCAATGTCGGGAGTGCGCGCCTTGATGAACCTTGTCAGGTCTTCGGCGGCTGCGATCTGGGCGAGGTAGTCGTATTCGGCGCTGAGCCGTTCCAGGCTGTCGGCGCTGGACTGTTCGGCGTCGCGGACTTCGTGGGCGGTCCGTTCGGCGCCTTCGGCAGCGAGCACTTCGGCGAGGATCTCCTGCCATTGCGGTTGCAAGGAGGGTTCCAGCGGTTCGTGGTCGGTGGGGTCGTTTTCGCTGACGTAAGCGTGGTTGCCGCCGCGGCCGCGGGTCATGCTGACGTAGAGCAGCTCGCGGGTGAGCCGGCCTTGGGTGACGACGGTGTGGCCGGTGTCGACCGTGATTCCTTGGGAGCGGTGGGCCGTGGTCGCGTATCCCAGTTCCACGGACGACTCGACATAGTCGCGGTGCAGGGTGACGGTGGCGCCGGTGTCCCTGCGGACAGCGGTGATGGACCCGTCGCGCCCGCCTGCACGGACGACATCGAGCAGGGTTCCGTTGCGGAGGAAGTCACGGTTGCTGTCCGCAATGGTGCGGTCGTTGCGGCGTGCGATCACTGTGTCGCCCCGGCCGGCACGCAGCCCGTCGCCCAGAAGGACGGTCTGTTCGGCGTCAACGAGTCCTTGGATCACATGGTCTGCCTGGGCGCGTTCGTTGAGCATGCTGACGGTGTCGTTGTCCGCGGCGATGAGGATGGACGACCTTCCCGCATGGATGTCGGCCTGCCACTGCAGATAGGCCTGGTCGACCATGTCCAGGTACGTGCCGTGCCGGATCCGCTGATGCTGCTCGTAATCGGTGATAGCCGCGAAGTCCCCGGCACGGAGCTTCAGGGAGGCATCCCGTTCCCAGGCGTTCTCGAAGCGCCAGATGGTGCTCAGCCGGGCGGTTTTGCCTTGGCGGTCGAGCCAGCCGAGGACACCGCCGGCGTCGATGGCATCCAGCTGCCCGGGATCGCCCACCAACAGGACCTTGGCTCCGGCAGCCCGGGCCTGGTGCACCAGCGCCGAGAGCTGAAGGGTGGACACCATGGAGGCTTCATCGACGACGACCAGCTGGTTCGGATGGAACCGCCACCGGTCCTGCTCGGCGGTGAGCCAAGCGGCTTTCTGTGCGAGCAGAGCGGTCTGCGGGCTTGACTTAGCCACAGGATTGGTGAGCCGCCGCTCTGCATCGAAGAACCGCTCGGCCCGGCGACTGGCCCCCTCACCGGCGGACTCGTACAGCCATTTCGCGACATTCTCCGTAGCCATGGACAGCTCCCGTCCCAGGACCTCGGCGCTCGCCGCCGCGGGTGCGAGTCCGACGACGCTGCCGGGCCCGAATTCTGCTTCCCAAGCTGCCTTGACCGCGCCGAGGTGGTCTTGCCCGTGCCGGCCGGCCCAACGACAGCGTCGAGCCGGTTCCCGCTCAGCAGCACGTCGGCGGCGGCGGCCCGCTGGTCACTGTGCAGCCCGAATCTGCCGTGGTGCTGGTAGCCTGCGAGTACCTCCATGGCGAGGTTTGCGCGGATAGCCGGGCCGCCGTCGTCGTTCCTTGCCTCCATGACGGTCTCCTCGCACGCGAGGGTGGTGGCGTCGGTGTAGAGGCGGGAGCCGTGGAAGTCGAAGACGTTCCGCCTGCCGAGGCGCAGATCGGGCTGCGCGTCCGCGGGGACGCTGTACCGGTAGTCGTTGAGGGGGACCGATTGGGTTTCGGCGGCGGTGGCGACGGCGTCGATCAGGGCGTTGCGGTCCTCCGGGGCGTGGCACCGGATCGCGGCGCAGACCCGTTCGGCCTCGGCGAGCAGGTTCCACCGGTTCCAGGTGGCGCGTTTGGCCGCGACACGTTCCCGGGTCAGTGATCCGACTTCGTCGATCCAGTCGGCGGTGAAGTCGCAGCCTCGGAAAGGGGCGGCATGCGAGCGTCGGACGGTGTTGGCCAGCACGAGGTGGGGTTCGAAACCTTTGGCGAGGGCCCGTGCCTGCCATTGTGCGGAGAGTTCGTGCAGCGGCGTGACGGTCTCGGGTTTGGGGGTCCGTGTGGAGAGGGTTGCTTGTTGGCGGAGCTTGATGGTGGTTATAGCCGTTGGGGGAGTGCCGTGGGCCGCGGTCCATGCGGCTACCAGGCGGTCGGTTTCCTGATCGATGAGGCGGGAGCGGTGGGAGAATTCGCGGATCAGAGTCTCGTCGATTCCAGTGAGCTGCGGGCTTGGGTTATGCGCGGTGGTTGCCGGTTCCCGGATGCCGGTATCGGTCCCGAGAGCCCGGTGTAGGGCATCGAAGAGCAGTCCGTTGTAGTGTTCGCTGGCGGCGACCGCTGCTTTGTAGAGGGTCCTGGAGTCGAGGGTGACCCAGGCGCCGTCGGTGGTCCGTTGGACACGGTTGGCGATGACCAGGTGCGTGTGCAGCTGCGGGTCCCCGGCGCGCGACTCCCAATGATCAAAGGCGGCGGCGATGGTTCCGCGGGTGCCGATGTGCGCGACGCCGTTGCGTCCCGCCCGGGTGTGGATGACATTCTCTTCGAGCCAGTCCAGTGTGGCGTTGACGGCGTCGTGGTGGGTTTGAAGGATCTGGTCCTGGAGGGCCCGGGGGCTGAGTGCCCAGAGCACGGACACGGACTTGGGGACGCTGAACGTCAGATCGAATCCGGCGACGGCCCGGCGCGTGCCGGCTTGTCCCTGGCTGTTTCCCACGATCGTGGGTTGGCCGTGCGGGCGGCCCAGGGGAGCGCCGGTGTCCGGATGGACGGTTTCATCGAAGACGGCTTTGGCATCCGTTTCGGTGACTGGGTCGCCGCTAGTTCGGTTGATTCCGCCCAGGCCGCTACCGAGCCAGCGCCCCTGCGGTGTCCCGGCCTTCATGTAGTAGCTTGTGGCCTCCGGGGGAGTCGGCGACACATCATCCATCATCGTGGTCTTGAACAGGTACCTCAGACCCGACTGCGCGGAGAGCCTGGCGATGGACATGGTCATGGCCGTCTCCGTGTCCGCCGTCGACGGTCTCGCTGCCCGTTGCCGCAGCGTGTAGAGCAAAACCGCTGCGAGGTGCGAGGATGTTCGAAGTATTGACCACATTCACAGGTCTTCCCGTTCACGTCGGTTCATCAACACCGAGCCCGTCGGCGACATGACCCGCCGTGAGCGGGCGCTCACGGTCACGCCTTGGGTGCCAGAGGTGTGCCATTGAAGGGTCAGTGGCATGCCCGGTCGAAGGCGGGCTCGAAGGTAGGCAGTGTGCGGCCGGCCATGATGACTTGCGATGCATATGTCTTGGAAGTCATAATTAGGTATGGAACTTTTCTGGCCGGAAAGCTTTGACGAGCAGCTGGACCGGCTGGAAGATGAGGCCGATCACGGTGATGAGAGGGCCAGGGCGGTATTCGAATATGTGGTCGCGGAGATGGACTACCTACGACGGTTGACGGCACCACCTACGGCCGAGACCCCGACTCTCAAGACCGTTCGACAGGCCAAGAAATATGAAGTGTGGCGGGTCTCCCACCCTTACCACCAAGGCATTGCCGTCCGACTCATTTGCTGGTTTCCTCCGGATGAAAACACTGCAGTGGTCGCCCTGTTTTCGGGCGATAAGGCCAACATGGGTGACGTCTTCTACGACAGCGTGGGAACCAGGGCGGACCAAATAATCGATCAATGGATCAGAGAAGGGGAGGTTGAAGAAAATGGTCAGGAAGACATTTAGGAAGGGCAACGACCGGCTCGACCATATCTTGGCAAAGCCGGGCATGACTGAGCGTGTGGCTGAAATCCGGGAAGCGTCCGCGCGCGAGGACCGCATCTACGCACTGAACCTGGCCACAATCCGCAAAGCGGCCGAGCTGACACAGGACGACCTGGCACAGAGGCTCGGGATAGATCAGAGCGTGGTCTCGAAGACGGAGCGACGGGAGGACATGCTTCTATCGACCCTGATGGATTATCTTTCCGCCGCGGGCGTTGAAGACGCAAAGATGGTCGTTCATGTGAACGGTCGCGAAATAGAACTCGACCTCCGCAGCCTGCAGCATCATGTGCGGGGCTAAAATCGGTGACGAACCGGCGTCGCCACATGCCTTTTGGCAATTCCGCGCTTCGCGTCGGCTTACTGTGATGGGGAAGATCCGTCCTTGGAAGAGATCTTCTACGGTGACATGATCATCGCGGCGGTGGCCCTGACCCTGGAACAGACGGGGGTCAAAGTGGTGAAGTAGGCTCTCCGTAGCAGGTTGCCCGCACCAGAAATGCAAGGAGCCCGACCTGACAGCCGGGCTCCTTGCTATTTCGGACCGTGCTGGTCCACTTATCGAGATGGTGTCCGCCATCGATCATGCGGATCGTACCCGAGCGGGAGCGCATCACGATCGACTTGGTCGTGATCGTCGATTTCTCATACCGCACGCCTCTGAGCAGATCATCGTCTGTAATGCCTGTCGCCGCGAAGTAGCAGTTGTCACTACGGACGAGGTCGCCCGTGCCGAGGACCCGGCCCGGGGCGTGAGTCGCTGTCGCCTTTCAATCCTAGGGGCGCGGTAAAATTAAGCCAAGCTTGTGCAGGCAATTACAGGTAAGCGCAAATTGCCGGAATGGGCGTCCCCGTGAGCGCCTGCGCCCGAGCCTGTTTCGCGGGCAGATGGCAGGATGGACTTGCCGTTGAACGCCTGAGAGGACGGAACATCCGCATGACTATCCAAGAGGACCCAGGGCGGGCCGCTTATGCCGATGAGCGCCACCAGCAGATTCTGCTGAAACTCCGCACCGAGCACAGGGTCGATTCAACGCAGCTGGCCGGTGAGCTCGGGGTGACGAGGGAGACCATCCGGATGGACCTGATCCAGCTGGAGAGGCACGGCCAGCTAAAGAGAATCCACGGTGGTGCCATCCCGGTGGATACAGCATCGTTCGAGCCGGCTGTGTCGACGCGCACCGAATATTCTGCCGAGAAGGGCCGGATTGTCCGGGCGGCCTTGGATCATCTGCCGGATCATGGTTCGGTTCTTATCGACGCCGGTTCCACGACCGAGAAACTGGCCGAGATATTTCCGGGGGACCGGGAGTTGTCGGTGTATACCAACACGCTTCCCATCGCGCTGGCGCTCGTATCGCGCCCTTTGGTGACGGTTTATCTGATCGGGGGAAGGCTGCGTAGCCGGACCCTGGCGGACGTCGACGACTGGGCGCTGCGTTCTTTGAGCGAGGTCAACGTTGACCTGGCTTTTCTCGGCACGAACGGCATCACTGCCGAGCGTGGCATGACGACGCCTGACCCGTCGGAGGCGCTGGTGAAGAGGGCGATGCTCACGGCGGCGCGGCGCCGGATTCTTCTGGCTGATCACAGCAAGGTGGGGGTCGTCAGCACGGCACAGCACGCAACGATTGCCGATATCGACCTGTTGATCACTGATACCGGACTGAACTCGGCGGACAAGACTGCTTTGGAATCCGCGGGCCTTCGGATCGAATGCGTCTGAGACAGGCCTTTAAATCGTTCAACCCTGAACTGAGCGCTGGCGTTTCGTGGCGCCCACAGTCAGAGAATCCCGGAAGTGGCGGGAACAGCCCCCCGTCCTGATGGTCGAGGGCTACACGTCAGCGAGTACATCCTCGCCGAAGAGAGCCACTATGGCTTCTGCCGACTCGGCTTCCAGGAGGCCCGCGCGGACGTCGGACTTCATCAGCGTCTTGGCAACCCGGGAGAGGAGTTTCAGGTGCGTGGTGCCGGCCTCACCTTCGGGGATAAGCAGGGCGATGGCCAGTTGGATCGGTTTGGAGTCGAGACTGTCCCAGTCGACCGCGGTGTTAAGCCTGACGATCACCAGTGCAGGGTCGGTGATTGCCGACGATTTGGCGTGGGAAATGGCGATCCCGTCCATGAGACCTGTGGTGCCTTGGGGATTCGCGCATCCGCAGTCCCTCGGCAACGGCCGCAGAATCGTTGGTCATGCCAAGGTCGGAAGCTTTGCCCGTCGGCCGCGATGATCACACCATCGGCGTTGGCGATCTCGTCGGCGCTCAGTGCGTTTTCGATGCCGATCTGGCCGTGGGTTTCCACTTTGATGTGCACGCCCAGCTTTTCGGCGGCCAGCTCGAGCGCTTCCTGGGCCATGAACGTGTGCGCGATTCCTGTGGGGCACCCTGTCGCAGCGACGATGGAGATGTTGGCATTTGTTGTGTTTCCTTACTTTGGTGCCGGGGATGTGCTGGCCCGGGCCGCGGGGGCGGCCGGTTCGGACAGGATGTATCCGGGGTCGAAGGTGTCCGTGACGGTGACACGCTCGGCAATGAGGGGGTCGACGTCGAAGAGGGTTGTCCCGTAGCCGACGGCGGACGAGGCGTAGGTCAGAGCGCTGGCAAGACATGCGGCCCGGTCCAGGCGCTGGTCGAGGCCTGCGAGGTAGCCGGCCAGTGCGGCGTCGCCGGCGCCGACGGTGTTCACCACAGTGATACCGGCCGCTTTTCCGTGAATGGCGCCATCGGCGTCGATGAGCATCATCCCGTCGCCTCCGAGGCTTGCCAGGACCGCCCCCGCGCCACGGCGGCGCAGTTCCTGGGCGGCGTCGGCCACGTCGCCGAGGGTGTCGATCCGGCGCCCGGTTTCCTCGGCCAGTTCGTGCACATTCGGCTTAATGAGGTCGGGCTTCTCAGGAATGGCCCGCCGCAGTACTTCACCTGATGCGTCCACGATCACCAAGGCCCCTGCCTGCCGCCCGACCTCGATAAGGTCTGGGTGAAACCAGTCCGGCGTCCCAGGGGGGAGGCTGCCGCAAATGGCAAGCATGACGGGACCCCCCTGACTGGCTGCATCGGCGGCCAGCAGAGCGTCTTCACAGGCGCTTCGCAGTGACTCCATCACGGCAGGTTCCAGAGGTTCGCCCGGCTCGTTGATCTTCGTGCCTGTTTGCCCGGGCACGATCAGCGTGATGTTGGTCCGCACTTCACAGGGAGACTCAACCGGAATGATCGTCACCCCTTGGGCCCGAAGGTCCTCGACCATGAACCGCCCGGTTTCCCCGCCGACCGGGAGCACTGCCACGGTCGGCACGCCGTTGCGGTGAAGGGCGACCGAGACGTTGATGCCCTTACCGCTGGCCTCTCTTGACTTGGAGGCAACGCGGTTGACGGCCGCGAATTCAAAGGAATCGACGTTGATGGTCCAGTCAATGGCGGGACTGGGGGTGACCGTGATAATCACAGTTGCTCCACTTCGAGGGGGTTGGTTCTGAGTTGCGCTGAGATGGCGTCGAACTAATCTGTGCTTACCTGCATATACTTGCGCTTTCTTGTTTTTGTGTCAACATGTTGTGAAAGCGCAAACCCAGAAACCACTCGATTTAGGAGTCCCCCATGCCGTTGGTCCCCACAGGAGAACTCGTTGCCCAAGTACTCCGAGAGCGCAGGGCAGTCGCGGCGTTCAATGTGATCACCCTTGAACACGCCGAAGGCATCGCGATCGGCGCGGAGCGGGCGAACCTGCCCGTCATCATGCAACTGAGTGAAAACGCCGTGAAATACCATGGATCGCCCTACGCGATCGCGGCGGCCAGCACCGCAGTGGCCAGGCACTCGAGTGCGGACATTTCACTGCATCTGGACCACATCACCGACGCGACGCTGATGAAGCTCGCGCCCGAGCTGGGAGCCAGTTCCGTAATGTATGACGGTGCCGCGTTCCCCTACGAAGAGAACGTTGCCCGCACCCGGGACGCAGTCCAGTGGGGACAGCGGTACGGGATCTGGATCGAGGCCGAACTGGGGGAGATCGGCGGCAAGGATGGTGCCCATGCCCCGGGGGTTCGGACGGATCCACGGGAGGCCCAGCAGTTCACCGCAGCCACGGGGGTCGCGGCGCTGGCCGTAGCGGTCGGGTCATCGCATGCGATGACCTCCAAGTCCGCGGTGCTGGACCATGAGCTGATCAAAGCGCTCAAGGATGCACTGGATGTTCCCCTGGTCTTGCACGGCTCCTCCGGGGTGCCCGATTCCGAAATGGCTTTGGCTGCCCAGGAAGGCATGGTGAAGATCAACATCGGTACCGCCTTGAACATCGCCTACACCGGGGCGACCCGCGGTTTCTTGAACGCGAACCCCTCGGCCGTGGATCCCCGCAAGTACTTTGCGCCCTCCCGGGAGGCTGTAGCCGACACCGTAGCCCATGCGCTGCAGGTCCTCGCAGGAGCAGCCAGCGCCGCAGATCGCTGATCGGCCTGAACCGGTATTTCCGGGTCACGGTGGCTGGCCCTGGCCAGGGCGCGGACCCCGCGCCGGAAACACCAACTGCCCGGGTTTGCCCGATATGCATCTAGGAACTGCCCGTTTGCCGAATCGGTAGTGGCGGGGGTCACAAGGTGAGATTATCGAAGAACAGAAACATGCACTAACAGTCACAAACGAGGACAGACGGGCAACGATGATGTACCCAGTAGAGCGCCAGCGTTGGATGCTCGAAAATGCGCGCAAAGCAGGCAAGATCGACGTTCCGGACGTCGCCTCGCAGCTTGGCGTAGCGGTCGAGACGGTGCGGCGCGATCTGAATCATCTGGAGAAGCGCGGACTGGTCCGGCGCGTCCACGGGGGAGCCATCCCCGTGGAGAAGTTCGGCTTCGAGAACTCGCTGGTCGAGCGGGGTGCGGCGCATCCGGGGGAGAAGGCCCGCCTGGCCCAGGCGGCCCTGGAACTGCTTGATGACGCCGAATCGATTTTCATCGATGAGGGGACCACGGCCGCGGCCTTCGCCGATGCCTTGAACCCGTCCCGCCCGATGACCGTGGTCACAAGTTCGCTCCCGGTGGCCTGCAAGCTTGCTGCCAACCCCATGCTGACGGTCCTGATCCTCGGCGGACGGGTCCGGGGGAACACCTTGGGGGCTGTGGACCATTGGGCGACGGGGATGTTGTCCCGTTTTGTTCTCGACCTTGCCATCCTCGGCACGAACGGGGCAACGGGCAAACACGGGCTGACCTGCCCGGATTCGACCGTCGCGGCCGTCAAGGCAGCAGCCATCGCTGCCAGCCGCAGGACCGTGGTTCTCGCCGACCACACAAAGCTCGGAGTTGACTCGAGCATTAAGTTCGCCGACCTGCACGACCTTGATGCGCTCGTCACCGAACGGGGTGTGGCAGACAGCCTGCTGCAACCATTTCGGCGTGTAGGTGTGGAGCTTATCCAAGCCTAGTTTTGCGGATCCGCCCCCGGCGGTCCGTTCCATATCTGCCCCAACGGCAGCACAGCAATGCCACGTGCCCTGCCACTGCATTGTCTGAATCCCAACGGAATCACTACCAGGAGAATCCTGTGAAAGTACAGAGAAGTATTCGCAAGGTCGCCCTACCCACAGCCGTCATTGCCGCTGCGGCACTGGCACTGACAGGCTGTTCCGGGGCCGGAGGCGGCACTGCCGCCGGCGACCAAAGCAGCATCAACGTCCTGATGGTGAACAACCCGCAAATGGAGGACCTCCAGAAGCTCACGGCGGACAACTTCACCAAGGACACCGGAATCAAGGTCAACTTCACCGTGCTTCCGGAAAACGACGTCCGGGCGAAGATCAGCCAGGAGTTCTCCAGCCAGGCAGGGCAATACGACATTGCGTCCCTGTCCAACTACGAAATCCCGTTCTACTCGGCGAACGGCTGGCTCGCGCCGCTCGATAACACCGTGGCAAAGAACCCGGATTTCAACCAGGCGGACATCCTTCCCGCCTACACCGCGTCCCTCACCGGCAAGGACGGCAAGCTCTACGGCGAACCGTTCTACGGCGAATCCTCCCTCCTGATGTACCGCAAGGACATCTTCGATGCCAAGGGCCTGACCATGCCGGCGAACCCCACCTGGGATCAGGTCGCGGACCTAGCAGCCAAGGTTGACGGCGCGGCCCCGGGCATGAAGGGCATCTGCCTGCGCGGCCAGCCCGGCTGGGGTCAGCTCTTCGCTCCGCTGACCACTGTCGTGAACACCTTCGGCGGTACCTGGTTCGACAAGGACTGGAACGCGAAGGTCAACGCCCCCGAATTCACCGCGGCCACCCAGTTCTACGTCGACCTGGTGCGCAACCACGGTGAAGCCGGCGCCGCCCAGGCCGGATTCACCGAATGCCTGAACAACATGACCCAAAGCAAAACCGCCATGTGGTACGACGCGTCCTCCGCCGGCGGATCACTGGAAGCAGCATCTTCTCCCGTGAAGGGCAAGATCGGTTATGTCCAGGCACCGGTGAAGGAAACCAAATCCTCCGGGTGGCTGTGGACCTGGTCCTGGGGTGTGCAGGCCGCTTCGAAAAAGCAGGACGCTGCCGGGAAGTTCATTGCCTGGGCCAGCTCCCAGAAGTATGAGGAACTCGTAGCCTCCAAGTTGGGCTGGGCCAAGGTTCCGTCCGGAAAGCGGACGTCCACGTATGCGAACGCCGAGTTCCAGAAGGCTGCCCCGTTCTTCGAAGCGGAAAAGACGGCCATCCAAAACACCGACCCGAAGAACCCAGGCGTGCAGCCGCGGCCGGCGATCGGTGTCCAGTTCGTGGGCATCCCCGAGTTCGCCGATCTGGGTACCACCGTCTCCCAGGGCATCAGTTCGGCCATCGCCGGACAGGGCTCCGTAGCCGATGCACTTGCCAAGGGCCAGGACGCGGCACAAAAAGTCGGCGACAAGTACAAGAGCAAGTAACCAACCGCGAAGTTTCGGTGTCCCGCCCCGGCGGGGCACCGAAACCCCAGGAGTAGGCAGAAAAATGAGTTCCGTAACGAAGCTCGCCTCCAGAACAGGACAGCGGGCCCCCCGAAATACAAACGGCGCCAAGGCCCGGGAACGGGCAGTAGCCTGGGCGCGCCGTGCCCCGCTGTTACCGGCGCTGGTCTTCCTCATCGTCGTCACCCAGCTCCCGTTCGTGGCCACACTGGTGATCTCGTTCCTGAATTGGAACAGCCTGCGCCCGGACCAGACCGGATTCGCCGGTTTCGGCAACTACGTCCAGGTCCTCACCAACCCCGACCTCCGCCAGGCAATCATCACCACCGTGATCCTGACAGCGTCGGTGGTCCTGGCCAGCCTCGCCATCGGCCTCGGCCTCGCCCTGCTTCTGGACAAGAAGTTCATCGGACGCGGCCTGGCCCGGACCCTGCTGATCGCCCCGTTTCTTATCGTGCCGGTCGCTGCGGCACTGGTGTGGAAGCACGCCCTCCTCAACCCCACCTACGGGCTGATCAACGGCACACTCACCTGGATCTGGTCACTCTTCGGCAGCAACACCCCGCCGCAGCCCGACCTGCTCTCCCAGACACCCCTCCTTGCCGTGATCATGTCCCTGGTCTGGCAATGGACTCCCTTCATGATGCTGATTCTCCTGGCAGGACTGCAGTCCAAGCCCGCCGACGTGATCGAGGCGGCACAGATGGATGGTGCGACGCCGTTCCAGATCTTCCGCTACATCACCCTGCCGCACCTGCGACAGTACCTGGAACTCGGCGGTCTGCTCGGCGCTATCTACATCGTCCAGAACTTCGACGCCGTCTTCACCCTGACCTCCGGCGGCCTGGGAACTGCCAACCTTCCCTACGCCATCTACCAGACCTTCTACTTCGCCAACGAGTATGGCCTGGCCTCCGCCACCGGCGTCGTGGTCGTGATCGGCACAATCGTCGTCGCGACCTTCGCCCTGCGCACCGTGTTCTCACTCTTCAAAAAGGAGGCAGCGCGATGACCGCCCCCGCCCAGACCACCCGTCCGACCAGCGCCTTCCCGGGCATCCGGAAGCGCAAGTCCCGGATGGACCCGACCCGGAACAAGACCGCAGCCGGCCTCGCGGCCTGGCTCCTTGCCTTGCTGTTCGCCTCGCCCGTGCTGTGGATGGTGCTCACCTCCTTCCACTCCGAGAACGACGCCGCGACCAACCCGCCGTCGGTCGCCGCCAACCTCACCATCGACGCCTACCAGGAGTTCTTCGGCGCGAGTTCGGGCGTGAGCCCGTGGCCTCCCATGATCAACTCGGCCATGGCGTCGGTCATTTCCACGATCCTTGTCCTGGCCCTGGCCATCCCGGCCGCCTACGCGCTCTCGATCAAGCCGGTCAAGAAATGGACCGACGTGCTGTTCTTCTTCCTCTCCACCAAGATGATGCCCGTCGTCGCAGCCATCCTGCCCCTGTTCCTCTTCGCAAAAACGGCCGGGGTCCTGGATAACATCTGGTTCCTGATCCTCATGTACACCTCCATGAACCTGCCGATCGCTGTCTGGATGATGCGCTCCTTCCTCGCCGAAGTCCCGGTAGAAATGCTCGAAGCCGCCCAACTTGACGGCGCCGGCCTTTTGCTCACGCTGCGGAAAATCATAGCGCCCGTCGCGACGCCCGGCATCGCCGCCACCGCCCTGATCTGCTTCATTTTCAGCTGGAACGAACTGCTCATGGCCCGCGTCCTCACCGGTGTAGTCGCCGGCACCGCCCCCGTGTTCCTGACCGGGTTCGTGTCCAGCCAGGGCCTGTTCCTGGCCAAGGTCTGCGCCGCCGCGGTGATCATTTCCCTCCCGGTTCTGATGGCCGGGTTCGCCGCCCAGGACAAACTTGTCCAGGGCCTCTCACTCGGTGCCGTCAAGTGAGGGCGGCCGTCATCTCCGCCCCCGGACGGATCGACCTGGAAACGGTCCCCGATCCGGCCCCTGGCCCGCGGGAAGTCGTGGTGCAGGTGGCGGCCGCGGGGATCTGCGGAACGGACCTTCACATCATGGCAGGCGGTTTTGCCCCGTCCCTGCCCGTGATCCCAGGCCACGAATTCGCAGGGACTGTTGTCGCGACCGGCAAGGACGTCAAAGGCGTCCGGATCGGCGCGCGCGTCGCAGCTGATCCCAACATGCCCTGCCATGAATGCCGGTACTGCCGGATCGGCCGCAGCAACCTGTGTGAGCAGTGGGCCGCGATCGGCATCAGCGCCCCGGGCGCGATGGCCGAATACACTGCAGTCCCGGCAGCCAACTGTGTCGTCCTGCCCGAGCACGTCCGGCTGGAGGACGCCGCACTTATCGAGCCCCTGTCGTGCGCCGTACGCGGCTATGACGTGCTCCGGGCCCGGCTCGGCTCGCACATCCTCATATACGGTGCCGGGACCATGGGCCTGATGATGCTTCAGCTGGCCAAGGCGGCAGGTGCCGCAAGCGTCGATGTCGTCGACATCAACGAGGACCGGCGCTCAACCGCCGTGATTCTTGGCTGCACGAACGCCGCGGCATCAGCTGACGATTTTTCCCGCCCCGGCTGGGACATCGTCATCGACGCGACCGGCAACGCCCGGGCCATCCAGGACGGGCTGGGCCGGGTCGCCAAGGGCGGAACATTCCTGCAGTTCGGCGTGGCCAGCGAGGATGTTCGCGTGACCATCGACCCCCACCGGATCTACCACGAAGAGATCACCATCACCGGGTCGATGGCGGTGCTGCACAGCTTCGACCGGGCCGCCGAGCTCTTCGCAACCGGCGTCCTGCCGGCAGAGATCCTCATCAGCCATCGCCTGCCGCTCTCCCGGACCGCCGAGGCCTTCCACCAGGTCAAGTCCGGCTCCGGCCGGAAAATCCAAATCTTGCCAACCCTTCCAGAGAAAGACTGATCCTGCCATGAGTGAGTCCTTCCGCGCCCTGATCATCGGCGACAAGTTCATCCCCACCGACAGTTACGCCGAATACCTCAACGGCAGCGACCTCGCGGTCGATTACGTTGACTGGGAGGGTACCAAGGCTGAGCAGCACGCCCTCCAGCAGATCACGGAGTTCAAAGGCGCGAACGCCGTCGAAGCACCTGCAGCGCTCCTGGACGCCGTCCACGACGCCCAGGCCATCGGCCTGCACTTCGCCCCCATCACCGCCGAGCTCATCGGAAAGGCGCCGAACCTGAAGCTCATCGCCGTCGCCCGCACCGGCCTGGAAAACATCGACGTCGACGAAGCCACCCGGCGCGGTATCGGCGTCGTTCCCGCCCTTGGCCGCAACGCCGGTGCCGTCGCCGAGCTTGCCATCGGACTCATGCTCGCGGAAGCCCGCAACATAGCCCGGGCCGACGCAAGCGTCAAAAGCGGTGGGTGGCGCAAGGATTTTCCCGGAGCCCGCATCGAAATCGCCGGACGCACCGTCGGAATGGTCGGGTTCGGACATGTCGGCCGCATCACCAGCGAACGCCTTTCCGGATTCAAGCCGGACATTCTGACTTTTGACCCCTATGCCAGTGATGAGCTCCTGCGCCAATCCGGAGTGCGCCGCGTCGATACCCTGGACGACGTTTTTCGGCAGAGCGACTTCGTCCTTGTCCAGGCCCGCCTCACCCCGGAAACCGAACGTTTCATCGGCGAACGCCAATTCCGCCTGATGAAGCCCGGCGCGTACTTCATCAACGGATCCCGCAGCCGGCTCGTCGACTATGACGCCCTTTTCAACATCCTCAAGGAGGGCGCGATCTCAGGGGCGGCGCTGGACGTCTTCGACGAGGAACCGCTGCCGGAAGACAGCCGCTGGCGTACCCTCGACAATGTGACGATCACCACCCACTATGGCGGAGACACAGAGGACACCAACCGCACGTCCGCACGCCTGGTCTCCGAAGCAATTGCGGAATTCGCCCAAACCGGCAAGATCGCCCGCGCAATCAACGCAAAGGACCTTGGATGGGCCTAACAGGCCAGGCCGATTACCTGCTCGGAATCGATGCGGGCCAGACATTCACCAAGGCCGTCCTCTTTACCCTGGACGGCCAAGAAACAGCGTCAGCCTCCACCTCGATCCTGACCACGTCTCCCCGGCCCAGCTGGCAGGAACGCGACATGGACCTCACCTGGGAACGGACAGCCTCGGCTATCCGTCGGTGCCTGAACTCCGCCGGCGTCAATCCATCGCAGATCCTCGCGGTGGGGCTGTCCGGGCACGGCGACGGCCTCTACCTCGTCGACGCCGGGGGGAAACCCGTACGGCCGGCTATCCTGGCGACCGACTCCAGGGCTTTCGCGCAATCCAAACGGCTCGGCGAAGGCGACGCGGGCCAAAGAGCGCTTGCCATCACAGGCCAGGTACCCGCGCCCTACAGTCCATCGGCACTCCTGGCCTGGCTGCAACACAACGAGCCGGAAACTCTGGATCGTGCCGACAAGCTGCTTCATTGCAAAGACTGGCTCCGGCTTCGTCTCACCGGTGAAATCGCCACCGATCCCACAGAGGCCAGCCATTCCTTCACGGATGCCGCCACCCAGAACTGGTCGGACGAGATACTGGCGCTCTACGGGCTTGAAAACCTCCGACACCTTTTGCCGCCAATCGTCTCCAGCTCGTCCGTGGCCGGGACGGTCAGTGAAACAGCCGCCGACCGGACCGGTCTTGCCGCCGGGACGCCAGTCGTCACCGGGGCGCACGACGTCGATGCTGCCGCGCTCGGCATCGGTGCCGGAACGCCCGGCGCGATGAGCATCATCATGGGAACTTTCAGCATCAACCAGATTGTCGCGGAGCATCCGGTCAGCGATCCCCGCTGGCAGGCCCGGACTTTCATCACACCCGGCCAGTACCTTCACATGTCAACGTCTCCCAGCAGCGCATCGAATTTCGAGTGGGCCACGAAAGTCTTGGGAGATGGAGGCACGCCGGACTATGCTGCTGCCGTCAGTTCAGCCCAACTGGAGGATCCGGGTTCCTTCGAGGATTCCCCGCTGTTTCTGCCCTATCTCTATGGGGCGCCTCAAGGCGCCGGGGACCCCGGGGGCACATTCTCGCGAATACGCGGCAGCCATGGCCGGGCTGACCTCTTCAGGGCAGTGCTCGAAGGCGTTGTGTTCAACCACCGATGGCACGTGGACGCGCTGAGGGAACGCTTCCAGATCGCCGGGGCTGTGCGTCTGTGCGGCGGCGGTGCAAAGAACCCCGCATGGTCACAGCTGATGGCGAATGCCCTGCAGTTGCCGATCGAAGTCACCGACGCCGAAGAGGCCGGCGCCCGCGGCGCCGCTCTCATGGCCGGCATAGGCGTGGGCGTCTACGGCAACATAGACGATGCTGCAGCCAGAGCCGTCAGGATCGTGAGGACGCACTACCCGGAACCGGCCTGGCAAGCCGTGCTTGATGGTCGGTACGCTTCCTTCCTACGCTTGATGGCAGCTGCCCGGGAATCTGCCGCCGAATAGTAGGTATTCACAGCTGTCAGTAACCGGGCCCAACCTCCGACGGCGACTGCGTCAGATCTCACGGCGCCTACCTGTGCTCCTTGCAATGGAAGCGCTGTCAGTGCGGCACATCCGATTCGAACCATGTCGTGTACGCCATGGTTCGCCGATACGAGCAGCTATCCCGGATGAGAACGCTGGCCTCCATCGGCCCTTCGTTTGGCGCGTGCCGCGGCTGTTTGGTCGAAGGCCTCACGAGCCGCTGCAATCAACGACTGATTGGTGATCGCCCAGGCTGCCAGGGCTGTAGAGGGTTCTATGAGAGTGCGTCCTGTCTCCGTCAACTCGTACTCCACACGGGGAGGGACCTCGGCGTGGGCCGTGCGGGTCAGCAGCCCATCGCGTTCAAGTTGGCGGAGAGTCAGGGTGAGCATCCGTTGCGAGATTCCGGGAATGTGGCTTTGCAATTCGCCGAATCGGAGGCGCCCCGCACTGAGCGTCCCAATGATGAGCAATGACCACTTATCACCAACCCGGTCAAGGATGTCGCGGATGGCACGGCCCTCGTCGGTTTCCAGGCAACTACCCTCGTACGCACTCAGCGGTGTCGGAACAGAGGACATCACGATACTTTTCCTTCCTCAGGCACTCTGTTGTGCCTTTTGTACGCCCTTCCATAATGACTGATGATAACTAACACACAAAGAGTAACTATCGGGGAACGGGGAACTGCCGGTCTTGTTGACCGACCTGTTGGCCCCTGCCTTTTCATATAGGAGGACTGAACATGCTGATCGTCTTATGGCTCCTAAACGCCGCACTGGCGCTGGCCTTCCTGGCCGCAGGTCTGCAGAAGGCCATCCGGTCACAAAAGGCTTTGGCCGCTGCCGGTATGGGATGGACAATCGATGCGCCGCCTAGCGGGGTAAAGATCCTCGGCCTGCTTGAGGTGGCCGGTTCTTTAGGCCTTGTCCTGCCGCTCGCCACCGGCGTGGCCGCGTTTCTCGCCCCGGCCGCCGCGGTCGGACTCACTTTGATGATGTGCGGCGCGACTCTCTTTCACTTGAAGCGAGGCGAAACGCCGCTACCGTCGGCGATTCTCGGGGTGGCTACCGCAGCTTCAGCAGTAATCGGCTTCATCACGCTGCCATAGGGGTATGCCAGATTTCGTTGCGGGACGTTCCCGAGGCCGGCGAACCGCGCTCCACCACAACCCACTACGTGCAACAGACTAGGAGAATATTGTGCCCACCATCGCTATCGTAGGGGCAGGTCCGGGACTCGGACTCGCTCTAGCCAAACAATTCGGTCGAAACGGATACAGTGCAGCCCTTATCGCCCGGAACCCGCAAAAACTTGACGGTCTGGTTGAAGCCCTGAACCGGGAAGGCATTGAAGCAGCAGGCTTCCCAGCGGACACCGCAGATTCCCTGGCGCTTCGAGATGCCTTGGCAAGCGCAAGCAGCCGCTTCGGGGGCATTCAGGTCCTCGAATACTCCCCATACACGGCTGGTCCTGGCTTCATGGTCAATCCGCTGGACGTCACTGTCGAAAACCTGCGAGAGCCGGTAGATTCTTTGCTCTTCGGCACTGTGGCTGCTGTCCAGTCAGTCCTTCCCGCAATGCGGCAGGCTGGACAGGGCACGATCTTGATCACAGCCGGAGTTGGATCAATTGATCCGGTCCCTTTCTTCGGAACCCTCAATGCGGCGCAGGCTGCAGCCCGCAATTGGACGCTTAACCTCCGTAGCCAGCTGGTGGATAGCGGCGTCTACGTAGCCCACATCGCCGTCGGCCTCATGATCGGCGATAACGCACCCGACGGGTATCCGAGCATGAGCGCAGACGAAATTGCGAAGATTTACTGGGAAATGCACCTTTCGCGCTCCGAGGCTGAACGAATTATCGCCTAACGCCGGGATCCCGGCGCCCCACACACCCTTCCCACAGGCGGGGGGATCATCACAGACGCTGGGCAGTCATTCCGTCCGCGGCAGGCGGATTCCGGCAAAGAGGAAGGCTTGCTGCCATGGATCTCTCCTGAAACAGCACGCCTTCCTCTTTGCCGCGTCATGGGACGCGCCGCTCCTCCACATGCTGTGAGTCTGCGGGGGCCGCGGCGGCCGACTAACTCGCTTGTCCGGCTAAACGAAGAAGTCCTTGAACGCCTTGGCGAGGGCTTCGGGCTGTTCCTCGGGCACCCAGTGCCCGCATTCGTCGACAATGACTTCGTCGACCGTTTCGGCCATCATGCGCAGCGACTTGGCGACTTCCGGGCCTCGTCCCCAGCCGTTGGCGCCGCCAACGGCGAGCGAAGGCACGGTGATTTTGCCTTGCCTTGCTTCGTTGTCGAGAACGTCCTGTCTGACAGTGCGGTAATAGGCGAAGCCTGCGCGAAGGGAACCTGGCGTCGTGAGGTTACGCATGTACTCGCTAACCGCTTCCGGTGTGATGCAGTCCGGGCGGTAGCCGTAGTTGGTGAAGAACCAGCCGAAGTAGTGCTGCTCCCTGCCTTCGATGAGCGCCTCGGGAAGGTCCGGGGTCTGCAGGAAGGTGTGGTGCCACCTCCGGCCACCTTGTCCGATGTTGGGCTGTCCGTCGCCGGGTATGGCGACGTCGACGACAGCCAAATGGGTCACGGCATCCTGGTGGTCGGCGGCAAGTGCGAAGGCGACGGTACCGCCCCAGTCATGCCCGGCAACGGCAAAGCGTTCGATGCCGAGGTGCTCGGTGAGTAGCTCCCAGACGTCTGCTGCGATGGTCTTCTTGTCGTATCCGTTCCATGGACGGGTCGTGTCGCCAAGTCCGCGGAGATCAGGCGCGATGATGTAATAGTCGTCCTGCAGCAGTTCAATGACTTGGCGCCAGCAGTACCAGCTCTGAGGGTAACCGTGAAGCAGTACCAGCGGCTTGCCGTTGCCTGCGGTTACGTAGTGCATCGTAAGGTCCCGGAGATGGGCGTAGTGGTGTTCGATGTTGACGGTCATATTAAGTGCTCCTACTTCGAAAATCTGTTGTTTCCCTCAAATTGCTGCTGCGACCGCAGCGTCCCTGGCTCTGGCTTCAGCTGCCGCAAGGCGCTTCCTCCGCCTCATGGCGACCAAGGCTGCAAGGACTGCGGATCCGAGGAGAACGTATCCGAGGGCGTAAAAGCCTTGGGACACGGCACCGCCGCCGGTGAGCAGGCCGACGAGGATTGGGCCGATGATGCCGCCGAAGTTTCCGACCGAGAGAATGAAGCTGGATGCGAATCCGGTCTGGTTCCGGGGTACGCCTTCAAGCGCCCATGGCCACCATGGGCCGAAGGCAGAGTGCAGCCCGACGCAGGCGACGCTGAGGAACACGATGTCCACAGCCAGGTTTCCGGGGACGAAATGTTGTCCCAGCAGCGCCAGTCCGCTCACTGCGATGGGAATCGCGATAAACGGGGTACGGCGGCCGTCGTGTTTGTCGGACTGCCGGGAAGCGAAGTACATGCCGACAGCGGCGAACACGAACGGAATGGTGGTGAGCCACCCGACGGCCTGGATGCCTTGCTTGGATGCTTCCGTCAGGATGGTGGGCAGCCACTGATTGAATCCGTAAAGGCCGGTAAGCCACAGCAGGTAGGTGATGGAGATCAGCCAGATCCGCGGGTTCAGGTAGACATCGCGCCAGGCCCCGCCCTGTTCTTTTTCGCCGGATGCCCGGTTTTCGAGGATGAAGTTGCGTTCGGCATCACTAAGGCGCTGGTCCTTGGCCGGGTCATCCTTGATAAGAAAGAGGACAAGGAATGCGATCACCACCGGCGGAACACCCTGGACGATGAACATGCCACGGTAGTCCCAGGCTCCAATAAGCCAACCGCCCATGGGAGCCATGATGATTGCGGATATCGGGATGGCCAGCAACGATAGGCCCGATGCGCGACCGCGTTCCCAGGAGGGGAACCACTTGACCAGGAAGATCGTGATCGCCGGGAAAACTAGGCCTTCGCCAAGTCCGAGGATTACTCGGACGATGATGAGCTGGGTGAAATCGTGCGTCAGGCCGGTCGCAGCGGAGGCCAGACCAAACACGATCAGGGCAATGACCATGGACCGTTTGGCACCCAGTCGGGTCACGACGAGGCCTGCGAGAGCGAGGCTTACGACGTAGCCCCAGAAGAACGCCGAGAGCAGCACACCCATTGCTGAGGCGTCCAGTCCGAGTTCCTTGGACATGGCGGGGGCAGCAATGGACATGTTGGTGCGGTCGATATACGCAACAAGGTAGGAGATCAGCAATAGACCGCCTACGCGCCACCACCGGGCGTTCGGGACTTGCGCCGATCGATGACCTGGCACTGTGGGATTGGTGGTAGACATCTTTGTCCTCTTCTTTACATAGATACTCATGGAGGATTCATACTTTGTCGAGGCCGCCCGAGGGCGGCTTTGAGGTTTGGCGAATCAGGCCTCAAACGCCCGGATGACGGCCGAATCATCGACCCGTCCGAAACCGGCAGCGGACACAGCCTGGAACCTGGCGTTCGCCTCATCGAGCAGGGGGACATCCGCCCCCACACGCGATGCGGCCTCTTTCACCAGGGTCGAGTCCTTGACGAAAATGTCGATGGCGCTGAGGACAGGGGGCTCTTCGGCGCTGAGCATTCGAGGGCCGCGGTCATTGAGCATGAACGAGGACGCGGCTCCCGCACCCACGGTTTTGAGTACTGCTTCGGGATCGAGCCCAAGCAGTTTGGCGAAGTTGAGGGCCTCGCCCGCGACGGCCAGGTGCACGGAGCAGAGGAGCTGGTTGACGAGCTTGACTGCCTGGCCATCACCGACGCGGTCGCCACTGTGGGCCAGGTTCGTTCCCAGGTGCTGAAGGACGGGCCGGACCTTTTCGATGTCCTTTTCGTCACCGGAGGTGAGGATGGTGAGTTCTCCGGTGACGGCGCGTACGACACCGCCAGTGACGGGGGCGTCCACGACCTGCACGTGCTGACCTTTCAGCCTTTCCGCAACCGAGGTTACGGAATCGACACCTACGGAGCTCATGATGATGGCTGTAGCGCCGATCTTGAATCCGTCGGCTGCACCATCGGGCCCGAAGACCGCCTGTTCCAGTTGGGCGGGCGTGGCCACCATGACGATAACTGTTTCGGAGGCGGCGGCTGCCTTGGAGGCTGATTCGGCCGAGGTGGCTCCCAGCTCCGTCAGTTCCTTGACGCGGTCGGCTGCCGGGTCAAAGACCGTGACGTTGAAGTGCGGGATCAGCCTCTTGGCCATGGGTAGTCCGATAGCGCCGACTCCGATGAATGAAACGTTCACTGGGTCCCCTCCGCGGTGTGTCCGGTGTAGCGCTGCTCGACTGAGCTGATTTTTCGGATCTTGTTCTCCGACGGTCCGCCGGTGAATTCGCTGCGCAGCCAGGCATCGGCGATGGACTTAGCCAATTCCACTCCCACTACTCGCGCGCCGATCGTGATGATGTGCGCATCGTTGCTCTTGCTAGCCCGTTCTGCGGAGTAGTGGTCATGGACTTGCGCGGCCCGGATTCCCGGGACCTTGTTTGCAGTGATTGCCATCCCGATGCCCGTTCCGCACATGAGGATGCCGCGGTCGGCCTCGCCGTTTGCGATGGCGAGGGCGACCTTTTCCGCGATGTCCGGATAGTCGACCGGGGCTGTGTCGAAGATGCCGAAGTCCATGACTTCGAGTTCGTCCCCGTGTTCGCTCTGCAGGTGGTGTTTGATTTTTTCCTTCAGCTCGAAGGCAGCCTCGTCGGCACCTAGGACGATGCGGGTCTTTTTGCTCATGGTGATGTCTCCTGAGTAGGTCAGTCGAGTGCGAGTACGGGGTGGCCGACGGGGGCGCCGGCCGAGGCTGCGAGGCTTTCCAGAACAAGGGTCACGGAGGTTGCCCCGGGATCCTGGTGGCCAAGGGTTCGTTCTCCGAGGCGGCTGGCCCTGCCGATGCGTGCCACGAGCTCTTTGGTTCGCTCGGTTCCGGCGGCGGCGGCCTCGGCGGCGGCACGCAGAACGGTGGCGGAACTGGCGTCTGCCTCTTTCGCTGCCGCAGCTGCTGCCTCGGCGGCCGGGACGATGGCGTCCACCATGGTCTTGTCGCCGACGGCGGCTTTGCCGCGGCGCTGGATCGCGTCGGCTGCTGCAGCAATAGCGGCAGCGGTGCGTTCGGCGCTGCTCAGCGCCGGGTCGGAATTTCGCAGCGCGACGCCGGACGAGAGGAATGCGGAGCCGAAGAGGGGACCCATGGCACCGCCAACTGCGTTGAGGACGGTGTTGCCCACGAGTTCGAGCAGGTCCGCAGGTTCATTGCCTTCCATGGCTGTCAGCTGCTGCTCGACGGCCGCGAAGCTGCGGGCCATTGAGGTGCCGTGGTCGCCGTCTCCGAGCGCGGCATCGAGGTCGCTGAGCTGATCGCGTGCGCTCTGGACCTGACGGCTGGCGTGGAGCAGTGCTTCTTTGAGGTCCCAGGACATGGGTGTCTCCTAATTTTGGGGCTTGGTCTGGGTGAAGTGCGGGGTACGTGCCGGCTCGTTGAGTAGGTCAAAGGTCCGGTCATCGAGTTTCATGAGTGTGATTGAGAACCCGTGCATCCCGAGCGCTGTGAAGTATTCGCCGACGAAGTTCACGTCGAGGCTGACTCCACGCTCGCGCAGTAGGAGCGCTACGCGCCGGTACGCGACATAGAGCTCCAGCATGGGTGTCCCGCCTAGGCCGTTGATGACGACGGCGGCGCGGTCGCCTTGGCCGAGTTGCAGCTCCTGGTTGATTTCCTCAACCAGCCTGTTGACGATGTCGTCGACCGGCACGAGGGGTTCGGTTGAGCGTCCCCGTTCGCCGTGGTGTCCGACGCCTATCTCCATTTGCCCTTCTTCAATGCTGAAGGTGGGCTTTGTGCTGCCGGGGAGAGTGCAGCCGTTCAGGGAGACTCCCATGGTGCGGGTTGCGGCGTTCACGTCTTGTGCGAGCTGTTTGAGTTCGGTGAGCGATGCACCCTGGCGAGCGGCTGCACCCACCGTTTTCCAGATAAGGAACTGGCCGCTGACCCCGCGTCGCTGGTCGGGGCGGACATTGGAACCGGCTCCGAGGTCGTCAGTGGCGACGGCCATTTCCACCTCGATGCCTTCGTCCCTGGCCATGTCCGCCGCCATTTCGAAATTCATGACATCGCCCGAGTAGTTGCCCAGCAGAAGCAGGACCCCTTGACCCGTGTTGACCGTCCGGATCGCCTCGAGAACGCTGCCCACCGGCGGAGAGGCGAAGACGTCGCCACAAACGACCGCGTCAAACATTCCTTCCCCGAGGTAGCCGATGAAGGCCGGCTTGTGCCCCGAGCCGCCGCCGGTGACGATTGCCACCCGGCCGGCCGGCGGCGTGGCTGTGGTGACGACACGGCTTGATCCGTGTCGTTCGAGTTCGGGGTGGGCCAGAAGGAAACCCTCGAGCATTTCGGTCACAGCGTCATCGGGGTCGTTGAGAAATCTGCTCATTTCATTGCCTTTGCTGGAGAACGGAACACGTGATCGAGTCGGTTGAGGGCGTCCGCTACTTCCTCGGTCTTCGTGGCGAACGGGCTGTCGTGGGTTTCCAGTTCCAGGACATAGCGGCCGGTGTAGCCGGCCCGCTGGGAGGCTTCATGGAACGCTTCGAAGTCCACGTCACCGGAACCCAGCACCTTGCGGATGTTTCCGGTCTCGGCGTCGCGCAGATGGACATGCACCACTCGAGAAGCGAACTCCGCGTAGGAAGCGGCGGCGTCCTCTCCGGCGGCACGGACGTGCGATACGTCGTAGACCAGTCCCACTTCGGGGTCCAACAGGGGGAGGAGTTCACGGACCCGGTCGAGCGTATTCACCAGCCGGTAATGGTGGGGAGCTTCCACGGCGACGCGCACGCCGTACCGGGCAGCGCTTGCGGCCGCGGCGTTAATGCCCGAAGCGACCGCTTCCAGTTGGTGGCGGTAGGGAATGTCATCCCGTTCTGGGGCGCCGCATGGCAGAAGGAGCAAAGGGGCGGAGGTCTCTGCGCAGAAAACGGCCAGCGACTCAATCCGGTCAAGGACTTCAAACGGAGATGTGCCGTCATTGAAAGAGCCGGGGTCGGCATTGACGCTGAGCACCCTCAGCCCCGACGCCACGACGGTGCGGCTCGCTTCCTTCAACTCATCGGGCGTCCCGAAAAGGGGGACATGCTCGCAAAGCCCCTGAAGAGCGCCTAGGTCGATGGCGTCGAATCCCTGCTGCTTTGTGCGTTCCAGCGCGTCAAATAGATCTTCGTTGCGAAAACAGATTGTGGAACATGCCAAGGCGATTGGTCCTTGGGTCCGAGCGTCTGCGCTCACGTCCATTGCTCACTTCCTTGTGCTTCTTGCCTGTGTCTAAGCGATTGTGGGCTCGCTGCCCTTGGGGGCTGGCCGCCAGGGGAATGCGCCCGCGATGGAGCAATCACGGTTGGAGGTGCTCTCGGCGCCCTGGCACAGCTGGCCCTGAATTGGCCTTGACCGATCAAGGCGTGTTGCTCAACACACCGTACTTTGTAGGACAAATATCTGTCAACAGATTATCTGTTCTACAAATTTTTGTTAGACAAACTATTGACGGCTCGTGATTCGGGTCACTAGGATCGATCCGACATAGCGCTCAGTGCGACAACGACGACGCCCCTTGAGGAGCAACACACCGTGAACAACAGCACCACCCCTCGGGCCGCCCAGTCAGCTGGACCCCCAAAACCCGTCGCGGCACCAGCCGAGGCAATTCCGAAGGATCGCCTGGTGGAGGTCACCGATCTCCGCAAGACCTATGGGGCCGTCCGTGCTTTGAGAGGCGTTGACTTCGAACTCGCACCAGGCGAGGTGCATGCATTGCTCGGCGAAAACGGAGCAGGCAAATCAACGCTCATCAAGATCCTTGCGGGGGTCGAGAGCTCCGACTCGGGAGTTCTGAAGATCTTTGGAGAGGAAAAATCGTTCCGATCGCCCGCCGAGTCCAGAGCAGCTGGACTGGCCGTGGTTTATCAGGAACTGAGCCTCGTCCCTTCCCTGACCGTCGCGGCAAACCTGTTCCTTGGCCGAGAGCCACACAATGCCCTGGGCGCCGTGAAGAAGTCGGAGATCATCAGGCGCACCAAGGAATTCCTGGCCGAGTACGGCTTCCCGCTTGACCCGAAGGCCGTTGTCGCTGACCTGCCCTTCGCATACCGGCAGATGACTGAGATTGCCAAGGCACTGCTCAGCAACGTGCGGGTGCTGGTCCTTGATGAGCCGACCTCGGCGTTGAGCGAGGGTGAAGAGGAAGTGCTGTTTGACGCTGTGCGCAAGGTAACGGCGCGCGGTGTGGGCGTCGTTTATGTGACGCACCGCCTCGGCGAGGTCTTCAAATTGTCCCAGCGTGTCACCGTCTTCCGCGATGGACTCCGGGTCGGAACATACCCGACGGCGGAAATGGACATGAAAACGCTGGTCAGTCACATCATTGGTCCCAGGACCATGGCGGCCGAGCTTGTTGAGGCGGTCCAGGGACACGGGCTGCGGCACGTCCGGTCACAAAACGATACCGGTACACCGCCGGCCCTTCGGATGTCAGGCATCGCCGACCCGCGGCTGCACGGCGTGGACCTCGAAGTCATGCCCGGGGAAATCATGGGCCTGGCCGGGGTCATCGGCAGCGGAAGAACGGAAATCCTGGAGACCGTATTCGGACTCCGCCGCCCCAGGCAGGGCCAGCTGCAGCTCAACGGACGTCCCTACAAACCTTCGGGCCCGGTGGACGCAATCCGCGCCGGCGTCGGTCTTGTGCCCGAGGACAGGCATGAACAGGGGCTTGTGCTTGGGGACTCGATCGAGCAGAACATCGCTTTGCCCCGCCTGAAGCCTTTGACCCGGCTGGGCTTCTTCAACCGGAAAGGTGCGGCCGAACGCTCTCACGCCGCGATGAAAGAGCTTTCGATCAAGGCGCAAAACCGCAAAACGGTTGTCGGGACACTTTCCGGCGGCAACCAGCAAAAGGTCGTCTTCGGCAAGTGGAGGGAGCCGCGATGTGAACTGCTCCTTCTGGACGAGCCTACCGTCGGGGTCGATGTCGGGGCCCGGGAAGAGATCTACGGCGTCATCCGTCAGGCCGCAGCGGCCGGCACCGGAGTGCTAGTGGTCTCGTCGGACCTTTCCGAACTGCTTCTGCTGTGCGAACGCATCACCATCGTCCGGAACGGCCGCACGATCAGGACCATCCACCGCGACGAAGTGGCCTCCGAAGAAGCCCTCCACCACCTCGTCCACACGTCAAACCCCAGCCAGCCAGGAGCACCATCATGAGCCAGACCGCACAAGCCTCCACGAAGGCCGGTGCCGATCTTCCCAGCACTAGGACCCTCAAGAATCTCATCAGGGGCGACCGGCCGTATGTTCTCTACGCGGCCTTCGCTGTGCTGATCGTAGCCTTCAGCCTGGCCTCTCCGGTGTTCTTCTCGTCGTCAAACTTCCTGAACATCGGTCGACAAACCGCACTGGTCACCATTATCGCCGTCGGGATGACGTTCGTGATCATCGCCGGAGAAATCGATCTCTCAGTCGCCTCCACACTGGCACTGTCCGGCATGAGCGCTGCGATGGCGATCCAGCAGTCCGGTGGCAACTGGCTCATCGGTACAGTCGCAGGCCTCGCCACAGGAGCGGTGGTGGGCCTGGTGAATGGGCTGTTGACCACCAGGCTGTCCATACCATCCTTCCTTGTGACTCTCGGCATGCTCGGTATCGGACGCGGCATCGCCTTGATGCTGACGGGAACGACCCCCGTTGTGGTCAACACCATCGCCTTCTGGGACACGTTCGGTGAGGGGGCGATCCTCGGCATACCGGCCCCGATCTTCATCACACTTCTGGTGCTCGGTATTGGCGCGTACCTGCTGCATTTTTCCACCTTCGGACGCAAGGTCTTCGCCACCGGCGGCAACGCCACAGCGGCTCGCTACTCCGGCATCAACACACGCCGTGCGAAAACCGTTGCCTTTGTGATCACAGGCGCCCTCGCCGGACTCGCGGGCCTGATCCTCACCGCCCGCGCCCACGCCGCACGCCCCGACATCGCAGCAGGACTTGAGCTGGACGTTATCGCCGCAGTAATCCTCGGCGGAACCAGCCTTTTCGGCGGACGCGGAGCCATCCTCGGAACACTTCTCGGAAGCCTCATGATCGGCGTCCTGAACAACGGGCTGACCCTTATGGGCGTCAGCTCCCAGGCGCAGCTGGTTGTGAAGGGCGCGATCATCATCGCGGCCGTCGCCTTCAGCCGCCGCAAATAAGCCAGCAACACCCCACCAACGTTTGCAACCCCAACCAACCATCAAGGAGCCCTCCATGAAGACGTGGAAGACATCAAAGGCAGCAGCAGCTGCCATCCTCAGCGCCGCACTACTTGCAGGATGTTCCTCCGGGACAGCATCCACCACCGACAACTCCGCCACCATTGACCCGAAGGCCGTCGAACCCAAAAGCCTGATCGGGTTGGGCCCCAACGGTGAAAAGCCCGCACTTACTTCCGATGTGAAGCTCACCGCTGAGCAGACAGCTAAAGTCCGCGC
Organism: Arthrobacter sp. efr-133-TYG-120; assembly: GCF_030209785.1. Taxonomy (NCBI): domain Bacteria; kingdom Bacillati; phylum Actinomycetota; class Actinomycetes; order Micrococcales; family Micrococcaceae; genus Arthrobacter; species Arthrobacter sp. efr-133-TYG-120. Next base: position 30,187 of record NZ_JARVRI010000006.1, on the reverse strand, counting down.
CGGCAAATTCAAGGTCGGGATCTCGATGCAGACCATGGACATCGATTTCGCCAAAGTACAGACCACGGTCCTGAAAAAGACGTTCGAAGAAAACGGCGTGCAGGTCATCGGAATCACCGATGCCCAGTGGAAAGCAGAGAAGCAGATCGGCGACCTCGAAAACCTGATCCAGCAAAAACCCAACGGAATCCTTGGCGTTCCCGTCGACGACGTCGCCACCGCCGCAGCGTTTTCCAAGGTGGGCCAGTCAGGGATGAAGCTTGTCATGATCGACCAAGTACCGAAGGGCCTGAAGTACCCGACCGACTACCAGGCCTCGGTACAGGCAGACGGCAAGGGCAACGGACAGGTGGCGGCTGAAATGCTTGCTTCCAGGATCCCCAAGGACGGCACGATGGGCATGGTGAACTTCGGCAACGATATCTTCGCCACCAACGAACGTACCAAAGGCGCCAAGGAATGGCTGGCCAAGAACCGCCCCGACATCAAAATCAAGGAGACGGCGTTCAGCGACCCGGCCAAGGCCGGACAAGTCGGCGGGGACTTCGTCACCGCGAACCCGGACATCAAAGGACTGTGGGTCGTCTGGGACGCGCCGGCCCTTGAAGTGATCAGTGCCCTTCGCGGCCAGGGCGCAAACATTCCCGTGGCGACAATCGATCTGGGCCAGCAGCTCACTGCGGAAATTGCGCAGGGCGCAGACATCGTAGGCGTGGGAGCCCAGAGGCTGACGGATCAGGCCAAGGCTGAAGCCAACGCCATGATGCTGGCACTTATCGGTGAAAGCACCCCCTCCTACATCGCGGCCCCTGCCCTGGCCGTGACCAAGTCCAACCTCACCGACTCCTTCAAGATCGTCTTCGATGCCCCCGCACCGTCGGACATCGTGGACGCCTGCAAGAAGAACCCGGGCTGCAAGTAGAAGCAGCAGCGCCCGGTCCGGGCAACGGACCGGGCGCTTCCCGCACAACAAGAACAGGACAAATCCCATGACACGCGTGATTGTCACAGGCGGCAGCGGAAAACTAGGCCGCGCCGTGGTGCAGGACCTGGCCGAAAACGGGTGGGAGGTCATCAACCTCGACCACGTCCCACCTCGCTCCGACTCCCCGGCCCCGTTCATCCAAGTTGATTTCACCGATTTCGGACAGACATTGGAGTCGATGCTCGGCATCGATGAGCAATACTCAGGCGTGGACGCGGTTGTCCATCTGGCAGCCATTCCGCGTCCCGGGCTGCGCCCCAACGCGGCGACGTTCGGAAACAACTTCATGTCCACCTATAACGTCTTTGCCGCCGCCCGCCACGCCGGCATCACGAACATCGTCTGGGCTTCCAGTGAATCAGTTCTGGGGCTGCCTTTTGACCGCAAGCCGCCATACATCCCTCTGGACGAAGAAGTCGCACGACCCGAAACGACATACTCTCTGGGCAAGTTCCTGGAAGAGCAAATGGCCGGCGTGCTGACAGGGCGTGACCCGGCACTGAAGATGATCGCCCTGCGCTTTTCCCACGTGATGGATGTCCCCGATTACGCACCTTTCCCTGCCTTCGACGACACCCCGGAAGTGCGCAAATTCAACCTTTGGAGCTACGTTGACGCCCGCGACGCTGCCCAGGCCGTCCGCAAGTCGCTCGAATATTCCGGGACTGGGTTCGGAGCGTTCATCATCGCCAACGCCGACACCGTCATGTCCCGGCCCAACTCCGAACTTGTCGCCGAGTTCTATCCCGGCGTTCCTTACACCGCGCCTGACGGACCCAACGACACTTTGCTGTCGATTGACAAGGCCCGCAGAATGCTTGGCTACGAACCAAAGCACACCTGGCGCACCGAGGTCACACGCTAAGGCGCGTCCTCAACCCCAAGGATGCGCTGCAAAACCAGAGAGAGATCATGAACACAACAGCATCAACCAACCCGCTTGCCATCATCACGGGCGCCTCAAACGGCATCGGCTACCAACTGGCCCTTCAACTGGCACAGCACGGGCACGACCTCGTAGCGACCGGAAGAAGCGACAGGATCTTCCAAGCCGCTGAAGACTTCAGGAAGTACGGGGTCGAAGTCACCCCGGTTCAGGCCGACCTGAGCAGGTTTGAAGAGGTCGAACGATTCTGGAAAGAATCAGCTGCCCTCGGGCGTCCCATCGCCGTCGCCGTCATCAATGCCGGCATCGGCATCGGCGGTGCCCCATTCTGGGGTACTGACCTCGAGGAGGAGCTCAAGCTCATCGACGTGAACGTCACCTCGGTAGTGCATCTCGCCAAGAGAGTCGTCACGCACATGCAAGCAAACCGTTCCGGCCGCATACTCTTCACCTCCTCCATCTCAGCCACCCAGCCCACGCCTTACGAGACTGTCTATGGCCCCAGCCGTGCTTTTGTCTTCTCCTTCGCAGAATCACTCCGCGAGGAGCTCAAGAGCGAAGGTGTCAGCGTCACCGCCCTGCTCCCCGGAGCAACCGACAGTGACTTCCATGCCAGGGCAGGAATGGGCAACACGGACATCGGGCGGATGAAGAAGAACGACCGGGTCATGGTTGCCAAGCAGGGCTACGAGGCGATGATGAAAGGCAAAGACCAGGTAGTCGGCGGCGACTGGGCCACCAAGAGGGCCGGATTCCTGAACCGATTCCTGACCGAGACATACAAGGCAGCCCGCCAAGGAAAGGCTGCCAGGCCTTGACTGGCAGGGGCGGTCCCGCCACGCGGGACTGCCCCTGAGAGAGCGGCTATGATAAATGTCAACAATTAATGACTGACGAAGGTGCCTGATGTCCACGATTTCCGCCTTTGACAAGAGAACCCTGAGGGAACGCTGCACACAACACGTGCGCGACCAGATCATTTCCGGCGCCATCAAACCCGGGGAGCACCTCAAGGAAATACACCTCAGCGAGGAAATGGGGGTCAGCCGCGGGACGCTGCGCGAGGCCCTTCGACCCCTCGAAATCGAAGGCCTCATTGTCGATGACGGTAAACGCCACATGCGTGTCCGGGAACTGACGTCCCAGGAAATTCTCGACGTGTTCGAAGTGCGCTCAACGCTGGAGACGCTTGCGGCGAAGAGAATCGTCGCCAGCGCCCAGCGCGAGGACCTGACCGCTGAGCTCAGACGGTGTCTTGAGCCACTGCGTGAGCCGGGTCTCGAGTTCGCGCAACAACTGGAACTTGACCTGAAGTTTCACGAACAGCTCTGTGCACTCGCTGGAAACCCCACACTTCTTGCCTCCTGGCGGAACCTGATAGGCCAGATCGAGATGATGATCATCGCAGCGGGACCGGACAAAGCCAGCGGGCGCATGCGCTTTGACGAGCACATCCAGATTGTGGAAGCCATCGAATCCGGCGTGGAGGAAGAGGCCGTGACTGCGCTGCGCGACCACATGAACGACTTCTGCTCCCGCTACGTAGGCGATCTGGTCGAGGTCGAACTTCAGGACGCAGGCTAAACAACTGCTCCTCCGGCGCGGGCGCCCGCTGTGTCGGGGTGTTCCGTGCTGCCCTCTACCAGCCGAAAGCCGACAGAAACATGTACAGCTTTGCCGAAGACATCAACCTCGCACACCACAAGGCGTGGATCAGCAGCGAAGACAACGTCCGGATTCACTATGTGACGGCCGGTCACGGCGACAAAACCATCCTGCTCATTCACGGAGCGCCGCAGACCTGGTACGCCTGGCGCCGTATGATCAGGCCATTGATCCAGGCAGGCTACCGGCTGGTCATCCCCGATTACCGCGGAGCAGGAGGATCCTCCAAACCTGCGGGCGGCTATGAGAAGTGGACGATGGCAGAGGACCTGCACAAGCTGCTCCACGAGCACCTCCACGTCAACGGGCCCGTCGCAGTCGTCGGACACGATATCGGCTCGATGGTGGCTTCCGCCTACGCGCTGCGCTACCGGGAGGACGTGCGTACGCTGACCACCATGGAGGCTCCGCTTCCCGGGACGAGCTACTTTGATGAGCGCAAGAACGCCAAGTCCGCGTGGCATTTCGACTTTCACGCGGCAACAGACATCGCCGTTCACCTCACTCATGGCCGCGAAAAGTGGTACATCAACCGCTTCTTCCAAGACCTCTGCTATGACCCGGACGCCATCAGCCCGGAGGACCTGGAGCACTACGCCCGCTCCTTTGAAGCCCCCGGTGCTATGAGGGCACTATTCGAGGCGTACGGCGCCTTCGAACGCGACGTCGAAATACATCGGGCCGACATCGCAGAAAACGGCAAGATCAGCACGCCCGTCCTGGCCACCGGCGGCGCAGAGCAAAGTCTGGCCCGGAACTACGCTCCCATGATGGAGGAAATCTCCCACGACGTCAGAGGCGAGCTCGTCCCACGCGCGGGGCATTGGGTACCGGAAGAAAACCCGGAATACCTCGCCAGGCTGATCGTAGGGTTTGATTCAGAGCACATGTAGATGTGAAGTGCTCGCAGCTCGACGCACGCGCAAAGCGGGTGGCAGGACAAATGGTCCTGCCACCCGATTTGTGCCGCTGCTGGATCTTGAACGCTCGTCTTGGAGAGGGATTGGGCGATCAGCTTCGGGGGCGTGCTTTCTCAGCATGACGCACTGCTTTATATGGTTCCGGCAGGAAGCGGTGTTTGATCGCGACAAGCTTGGTTTTCAGGTTTCCGCCTACGACGTGGTCACGGCCGGAGATCATGGCGGCGAAGCCCTGTCGTGCAACTTCGACACGGGAATTCTTTGCTGCGCCCTTTCCGAAGGCTGTGTTGTCCATTCCGGCACGGTGGTGGAATTCGGTGTCGGTGGCGCCGGGCAGGAGTGCTGTGACGGTAACGTTGTGCTCCCTGAGCTCCTGCCGGAGGCTTTGCGCAAACATGTAAACAAAGGCCCTGGATGGCCCGTAGACAGTCTCATAGGGTGTGGGGAGGGTGGCCGACAGAGAGGACGTGATCAGGATCTTTCCTTGCCGCTGGTTGGCCATGTGCCGCGAGACGTGCTTTGCCAGATGGACCACCGATGTGACGTTTAGCCCGATCAGGTCAAGCTCATCGTTCAGGTCTGTGTCGAGGAAGGATCCGCCGATTGATCGGCCCGCATTGAGGATCGCTACGTCAAGGGGGCGATTCGTGGCCATGACGGTCTTCCAGACGTTTTCCACCCCTTCGCTTTGCGCCAGGTCAGCCTCAACGGCCCAGACGTCCGACCCGCAACGTCGGCATTCCTCCGCAACATCCCTGAGGGCGCCGCTTCGGCCGGTCACAACGAGGTCGTAACCGTGGCGCGCTGCCAGTAGGGCGAGTTCCCGTCCTATTCCTGATGAGGCTCCCGTGATGAGCGCCAAACCCGATCGGGCTGATTTGCTAGTTTCCATGCTGATCCTTTCCTTCTGTGCCTGGGCCTAGAATCCTGCTACAGCGTGGGGTGTGTAGGGCGCTTCTAGTTCGGCTATTTCTGCATCGGTGAGTTCGACTTCAAGGGCGGCGATGGCGTCATCGATGTGTTGTTGTTTCGTGGCGCCGACAATGGGTGCGGTCACCGCGGGGCGCGAGGCGAGCCAGGCCAGGGCCACCTGGGCGCGGGGGATTCCGCGTGCTGCGGCGATACGCGCGACGGCCTCGACGACTTCTTGGTCTCCTGCCTGGTAGAGGCCCTTTCCGAATTCGTCCGTCTCGCTGCGGGAGCTGGTGGCGTCCCAGTTTCGGGTCAGCCGACCTCTGGCGAGAGGGCTCCAGGGAAGGACGCCGATGCCTTGGTCCTGGCACAGGCTGAGCATTTCACGTTCTTCTTCGCGATAGAGGAGGTTGTAGTGGTTCTGCATCGTTGCGAATCTCGTCCAGCCGTTGGCCTGGGATGTGTAGAGCGCCTTGGAGAACTGCCAGGCGAACATGGAGGATGCGCCGATGTAGCGGACCTTGCCGGCCTTGACGACGTCGTGAAGGGCTTCGAGGGTTTCCTCGAGTGGCGTGTTGGGGTCCCAACGGTGGATCTGGTAGAGGTCTACGTAGTCGGTGCCGAGGCGCCGGAGGCTGTGATCGATCTCGCTGAGGATGGCTTTGCGGGACAGACCGCCGCCGTTGGGTCCGGGGCGCATCGTGCCGAAAACTTTGGTGGCAATGACCAGCTCGTCGCGGTTGCCCGTTGCGGCCAGGGCCCGGCCGATGATTTCCTCGCTAGTGCCGTCGGAGTAGACGTTGGCGGTATCGAAGAAGTTGACACCGGAGTCAAGCGCCTTGCGGATAATAGGGAGGCTCTTGTCTTCGGAGAGGGTCCACTCGTGGGAACCGCGGCCCGGGTCTCCGTAGGACATGCAGCCGAGGCACACACGCGAAACGTCCAAGCCCGTGCTGCCTAGCTTCACATATTCCACCGTTGATCTCCTTGCTTCTTTTCGGGTTTGTTCTTGGCTGTAAGGGTTTCCACCTCGTCAGGCGTGAGCCCGGTCCAGCGATTGATGAGCAGCTGCAGGAGTCGGGTGAAGACGGCGACCAGATCCAGACGGGGGTCCAGGAGCCATTGGAGTTCGAGGCCGTCCATGAGTGCGATCAGGCCACGGATTTCATCCTGGATGGCGTCCCCCGTCATGGGTAATGCTTGCCCTGCGTCCCGTGCCGCGATCAGGTGCCCTGAGAAGGTTTCGAGGGTGTGGGTACGGTGGTCCTGGATGAAGGACCAGGCCGGGTGCTCCGGGTACGTTGCCTCCGCCGACATGGTCAGGAACAGCTCGATCAGGCCGCGATTGCTCACGTGGTATTCCATGAGATTGGGCAGGCGAAGGAAGTAGTCGAGTCCTTCCGTGCCTGCCTTGATCTCGGCGGCCTCTTTCTTCCAATGCTCTAGGACGGCGACAAGTAGACCTTCCTTATGCTCGAAGTGACTGACAAGGGTGGCCGCGCTGATGCCAACCTCCCCCGCGATCTGGCGCAGCGATCCGCCATGGTAGCCGTATTTGGCAAACACGCGGGAAGCGGCGACGACAATTTCCTGCCGACGCTGGATGCCCTTGCGGTACGGGCCCCGAGGGGCGGTTTTTGCTGCTGGCTGTGCTGTCACTCCGGGCCTTTCCGACTGCCCGCTTGGGTTGCGGAACGTGCTGAAAATCTAACAGGTGTTTATAGTATTGTAAAGCCGAACAATTGTTAGATTTTCATTGAACGTATGTCAACCAGAGCAGGGTACTTGTGGCGTTCGTGTCGTTGGCGAGGTAGCCGGCGACGGTTCGCGCGTAGGCGAATTCCCCGCCGTCGTGCTTGGATCCACGCGGAGGGTGGCGCTGATGGGGTTGGTGTCCAGGGGCGATTGCACATGAGGCTTTCCCACGGTCAGAGGCCAGAGTGCGGCCGATGAAAACGAAGGACAACTGGGTCTTGATGGTGAGCGTGTCCATGGTCCTTCTTCTTGAGCATGCGCTGTGGTCATTAGATTTCGGCGGCGTTCTGATACAGGGACCACTGCTGGGCATGAGGGGCCGGAGTGCAACTTGGGGAACCGGGAACAATCCAAAAGTTCGCGAGGAAATTAGCGACGCAGGAGCGCCGAACGAAGTTTTGGATTGGGATCGGCGCAAAGCGCCCTGGTTGCGCGGAGGACCCGCCCAGCGATGATCGGGCATCAGAATGACAAACAGCGAAGGTTCTTGTGGCTGTTCATGGCTGGGTGGTGGTGGCGGGGCGGCATGACCAGGGAGTTGAGTGACGTCCGCGGGAAGCTATTGTGCGAGGCGTGGGCCGGAACGCCTTTCGAGGGCGAGTTCGGCGCGTTCGACGATGGCCAGGTCGTGGGCGTCGAGGCGCCTGTCTGTCGCGGGGCTGGCCATCTCACAATCGCGTATTTCGACCAGGCGCTGGAGCCTGTTTCGGCATGGCGACCGAGCACAATAAGCCGGCTTGCGCGTCGCTTCTCTAGTATCAGCTGGCGCTGGCTCTGGGCTGCCCGGTTCCAGATCGGCCTGACTTCCAGGAGCAGCCGCCGGACATGGAGGCATGAGTACGATGGCCGCGGATCCCAATACGGTGATATCGGCGGACCGAGAGACGGTCAGTCCTTGGGCACACAATGGCACTGCTGCGTGTCATCAGAAGCTCAGTCCGGAGTACAGCCGGTCGAGTGGAACGACTCATTAAGGTTCTGCCGATGCCGGCTAGTTGGAGACGCTCTTCTTATGTGCTTCATCTAACATTGGAAACCAACACTGCCAGCGGGTTCATGTCGGTTTCGTCGGGGAATGGGCTCTGGATCAGCGTCTGGTATTGATGGCAGCGCCATGCGCGATGCGGAGTCCCTCGCCGGTCGCAGTGCCTCCGACTGTTCCATTGATCTCGGTGTATCCGTGGCCAACCACGTCCCCGGCTACGGTCCCGTGAACCACTGATTCGGCTCCTTCTTCGACAATGAGGTTCCCAGTGACTAGTCCGTGCAATTCCAAACGGGCTCCGACTTCGACGGTGCAGTTTCCGACCCACATTCCTTGGAGGTGTAGATCCTCAGCCAGGACCGTTTGGCTCTCGATCTTTCCCGTCTCAGTTCGCATGAGTTTCCCTTCGGCTTCTTGGTTTGTCTTCTTCGCGGATGTTCTCTTGATCATTCGCCTGTCTCATCCAAACAGGTACCGGGTCGGCCGGAATCGCAAAGTTGGCCGATATAGCGGACAGCTTCCTCGTGGAGTTCGTCTATTTCGGAGTACAGACCTTCTCGAAGCAAGTCTTCTTCGTTCTGTCCCTCCGGCCAAGGAGAGTTGAGCAAACCCTGAAACTCTGCCTCTACGGCTGCGACCTGCTGTTCGGTGAGGTCACCAAGGCGGACCCCCGCTGCCATGGTCCAATCACCCTGGAGTTCGATCTCGGACTGCACGCGTGCCGTGGACCGAGTGATAACTTCCGTTGGGATCGCATTTCGTGTCAGGTGGTAGATGATCCGGTGAAGCATGTGGGACCTGCCCTCTTGGCTGAACGATGCCACTCGCTTGGAACGATCAAGCAGCCCACTCGGGATGGTACCCATCGCCAATAGGTCTGCCTCGAACGCGTCGCTTTGCGTTCCGGAGAAGTCTGGCAGCGGAATGACCGAATACGCCCTATTCCATCGACCGGCCTCATCGAGGGGCTTCCGCCGGCTCTTAGCCTTGACGTGTAGGACGGTAGCTCGCTCAACGAGGGCTCCGCCTTTGCCTCGCATCGTGCATGGATGGAGGAACAGCATGACGTGACCGGTCTCGTCTTTTCCGGTGAGCGACGTGAGATCCACATCAGCGAAAACATCACCCTGATTGTGCGGAAGCCACAAAGGAACATCTGTGCCTTGGTATTCGTAGAGTGCCTCGGCAGATGGCAGGTCTTCGAGTCGTTCCAAACGTATTACCTATTCTCTTTTCGAAATGATGCCGTAGCTGCCGTCGTCAAAACGAGCAACTTCGTAACCACGGGCGTTGTACTTCTCCTGCCACCCCGGGGCGAGTGCGTCTAGAACGTCCCGAGCAGTCTGGCCGTTCGAGACTAGATCAAGCAGTGTTGATGCGTTGGGCTCGCTGTAGAGATGCTTGGGAGCGACGGTGTGGCCAGCGATCATGGGCGTTGAGAGCCACGAAGCAGGACGGACCCCAAGTTCGGACAGTAGGTCGACGAAGGCGCATAAGTGGGCAAGCTTGGCAAGATTTTCGGGCGTTACCCCACCGCTCATTCGCCACTTTCGCACAGCAGGAACGCTGACACTAAGCATTTTTGCAATGTCCACCCAAGCCATCGCATGGTCGACGGCGAGCATACGGAGCAAATCCTTGCCGTCGCCGGTGTTGTAACCTTGAGCATGCGATTCGATTTGCGCGGCGTAATGTGTCTCAATCCGCTCGGTGGCATGAGACTCCTGGTTGCGAAGCCCGCTTGCCTGTGACTCGACTTCGCCGATCCAGATCCGCGTAAACGTGCGCTCCAAGACCCAATTCTTGTCCAGATACCCTGAGCTGGTTGAGTCGATACGCGTAGGACCCGACATCTTTGAGTATGTAGGGTCGATGTAACTAGACGCTGTTTGCTCCCGCAATGTAGCAGTCATTTCGTTCCCCTGAAGAGTATGCGTGCTTTGTCGGTTAGGGCTGCCGAGAAGACGCTGTGCGCCGGCCGGTGCAGCTCATCATAATTCGAAAGAAGCATTTCGGCGTCGAGTGACTCGGGCGTCGTTGGAGTCCGCGACACATCAACGTCGAGCACGAACATGTGCTCTGGTTCCGAGTCTCGGTGAAAAGGGTGTCCCGGCCCGATCACACCTGTTCCAAAGAACGGTCCTAGGTTGAGAACAACCTGCCTCTCCCTTGGCAGGACATAGTGCCAGGTGGATCGCATGCCTTTGGCTGCCCCGGGTGCTTCGATCCCCAAGAGGCCTATGCCTCCGAGAAGATCAGAGGTTACCCACTCGCCCCACCCGTCTACGTCAGGCGGCGGCACAGGCACTCTGATTTCATCCAGATACCGCAACCCAAAGCGAGTGACGTACAGGTTTGGTGCCGTGGCGACGAGCGAATGCACGGCATCTGCGATCAGTGGGCGCAGAGATTCCTCGTAGTGTCGGTAGGCCAGTCCAGACATAGCTATAGTGAGGGTTTCGGCAGAGATTGCAATCGTCGTTTGACCATCAACTGCAGTGGCCTCCATGACTTCGATTGTCTGCTTGCCATGGACCGGTTCGGGCCCGCCAATCTCGATCGTGTGAGACTCTTGAATATTGCGTTTCAAGACGGGCGCGTAACTGCTCAGTGCCATCAGGACGTTCGACTGAATGGTGCGATCTTCCAGTGCAGGTGAGTAACCGAACCTGATCTCTGCCACCACCATTGCTAAGGGCGCGCTGGGAAAAACTTCGCTCATGAGCCTGTGCCACACTTCCCTCTATAACTTTGACTGTAACTACAACTGTAACCGGAAGACAGGACAATAAATATGTCCGTGTCTCGCCGCCCGATCACGCGCGGTCGCGGTAGGCCTAAGCGCGCCTGTCCATCAATCCATGCCTCAGGACTAAATGCGATTCATGTGCGTGGTCCCCGCGCTTCCTCTACGAGATCGATTCAAACCAAGTTCCAATGCGACGGAGATCCCATCCGGTCTACTCGATGCGACGGCTTATCGAGATCTCTTGGATATCCTCATACCTTTCGGCGAGCGAGCCGCGGCGCAGCTCAGAGCGGTTCTGCATCCCGCAGCAGTCTCTTCTTCAGATCCCGAATGGGCGCGATGCCGGGGCTAGAGCGCCTCGAAACCCATGCCATGCAAGACGACCGGTGCCGCAGAACCGCCATTTTGAACGAATAGTCATACGGGGAAGCGGGGCCGGAGGCTGTCTCAAATCCAAGGAAATGGGACACCATGACCTAGGTCTGCAAGAGGAGCCTCCTGCCATCAAGTTACGTATTTGCGGCTTCCGACCCGAAGAGGCTTCAAAGTCCACATAGCGCAGACATGGAGTTCGTCAACTATGTCGCCTTGGAGAAGGACTCCCGACGGATTTTGGCCATCTCGGAGTTGCGGAAGCCTGCACAGAACAGCAAGCGTTTCAACGGAACGCTCATCGTCTTGCATCCCCACGAGCAGGACGATTGTGAGTTGCTCAGGGAGCTTGTTGACAATGATGGGGTTGCGCGCCTCTTCGTGGTCGTGTGGTCGCCCGCGGATATGGTCCGGATTTGGCTTGACGGCATGGGCGCGCGCAACTTAGACACAGGATCGGCCCATGAAGCACCCGATGCCGTACAGCTGGAGGCAGCCACGTGCATGGTTGGTGAACAGTACAACGGGCTCTCGACCGGGAACGGGAAAGCCGCCGTCGTTCGACTGATCCGTGCTTTCACTGACGGAGGTTATCCCCTGGAGAAGGCGCCTTGGCTAAAAGCCTTCTTCGCTGCGGGAGGGGAATTCCGACATGCCGAGTCGATCGGCAAGCTGATCTCGGAGATGAAAAAGGGAACCAAGCACCGCGTACAGCAACGATACCGACCCGAGATCCTCTCGATACTCCGGGAGCGTGCCGCAGCTGCACTCGCAGACCTCCCTGGCTGATAGATACCGAAGGGCCTGTCGCTACAGCGTCAGGCATTCCACGGAGGCACGCCGCACCAGAACCGGGATGTTCTGCGTGCCAATGGATGGCTACAACGTAAAACTAAGTGATGACCCGCCGGGCGGCCCTAAGGCACGCATCCGGTCCACCCAGTAGTTTGAGCAAGGGTCGAGCATGTCAGGCTTTTTGTCTGAGCTCGCGTCTAACATCCCTCCAATAAGCACTATGCGAGGAACCTTTGATGGGGGCGTTGTGAAAGCACTTGAGGACTGGCCGGTACTTACGCCCGAAGAGCGTTCGAGGTTGGGCCTTGCCCGGCGGGCACCGAAACCTGAAACTTCGGTGGCAGCCAGGCATGAAGAAGTCCTGGACATGTGGGACGACGAGAATCTATTCGGCCCAAATGCCATTCCATCCTCATCACCGGTGAAAGTGCGTTGGATTTGCGGGCAGGGGCACAGGTTCGTTGAGTCCGCAGTCGTTCAATGTGGCGCAGTGTCGGGTTGGCGCCGAGCAGGAGGCGGCTCACGCGCCTGTGAGCGCTGCCTGGACGAGCGAAATTATGGCCTGACGCGCCTCGACTGTGGGCACGAGGTGATCGCCCGCACGGGCACCGAGACTCGGGCCATGTGTCGCGCATGCTGGCGAGCGAGCATGGCGGTAAGTTCCGGTGCGAGAGCAATGAGAGCTGAACCGAAGTATTCCATTGGCGCCGTCGTCCAATCACGGAACCTCACGACGTCCCAGACTGAGCAACAGGTGAGAGACAAGCTCGTCGCCGCCGGGTTGGCTGTTCACAAAGGCCGTAGCGGTATTCAGTGCGGCCATGAAGCTCAGCGCAACAATTTTCCTATCCTCACCCCGGACATCCTGATCTCTAAAACGAAGGTATGCGTGGAAGTCGACCCAGCTCATACGCACGCTGGGAAGGAAAACGACGACAGAACACGCAACCAGCTTTTGGATGATGTGGGGTGGACGGTGGTGCGGCTGCGACTCGGTGGACTGGAATCAGTCGGAGAACACGATGTCCTAGCGGAATCCGACAGCGTTACGAATGAAGCGATTGATGCCCTTGTCATAGCGGTTTCCGACGCCATAGCAGGTCGCCCGGGAAGCATACGAACGATTAAAAAGAAGCAAGTACCCGCCCGAGAAAAGCCAAGGCTGGGAGCGCTTGCTGAGCACAAGCACTACGAAAACGCCTACTACGTCTCGTGGAGATCGAACTCAGGGCGCCTGTTGCGCTTGGTAGCGATGGACTACGGGCGCTACTTGGCTAGCGCTGAAGGATGGGAAGCCCCACGATTCATCTGCGGGTTGGGCCTGAATGAGTTGCCAAGGAAGGAGTGGCGTACTGCTCTTCTCGACATTTTGGGAAAACTGTCGGATACAGATTTTGTGCCGGTGTCTACATTTCCGTGGGGCGATGAGCTGTTCATCGGAGAGCAGGCGCCAGCTGTTCGAATTTCGCCGAAGTTCCATCTGGGTGCTTCGGTATGGGATTTGACTGCCAACATAGTCGGTGCGGATACCTTCACTGAGACTGCAATCTGCGCGGGCACCGATGTTCAGGCTGAGTTGCATCCAGAAGCCGTCGAGCGCGGCTGGCGGATTGCTGCCGTTGGGCAGCGAACGGGAAAGCACGGCATTTACCAGGAAGTCCAACTCCTGCGTCCGTCTCCGGCAGATGCACTGGCCGCACTCTAAGGAAGTGGGACACGGCCATCTGGACCGTCTGAGTATTCACCCGAGGATGCTGCGAGAGCCCGGCAACGTTCCTGCCGTCCCCCCGGAGATCTTGCGAACACGGCACTGGATTCATGAAACTCCGGCCCGGAGCTTCTGGACGCCTGGCTCGCAGAGCCTGGAGTCTAAGCGCGGTTGAGCTCAGCCAACGCTGCAAATAGGACTGTGGAAATACTGACCTCGTCAGATATGAGAACGCCGTTGAGAATGTCCTCGTCTTGCCGTGCACTGAACCGGAACTCAACTGCCAGGCACCGAAGATCCAATGGGGCCCACTTCAGTCATGTGCTCCCGACACGTCCAGCCATGAAAGCCAGACGGACCGCTGAGGTCCACCCGCAGACAGGAGGGAGCTTGGTTGGAGGCGATGTCGGACGCGACATGAGGGCGGGCACGTCCATGCGGCCAGCAATTGCAACCGACTCACCTTTAACTCACCCTAATCAGCGTCAATCAATGACAATTCAGCGGCTGTCGTTGATTGCAAGAACCCCTAGATTCCGGGCAAAACAGCACATTACTGGCCTATCCATAGGCGTCTGAGACTAAAGCGGGGGTCGTCGGTTCGAATCCGACAGGGGGCTCTTAGTTTGGGTTTGACCTGCGGGTTTAGTGCCGTGCGTGGATGGCAAGGGGCCAATTCCAGCAGCGGTTCGGCGGGGTTTCTCGGTCTGAATCCCATCGAGTATTGAATTGGGGCGCTGACCTGCGGTTTTGATTCGGTAGGCGGCACGGAAGAGGCCGAATCCCGCTCGGACTCACCTTTAACTCACCTCAATCAGCGCTACGCCGCCGACATTAGGCGCCGGCTTCCCGTGTGGCCTATGACCAGGTGCGCGCGTCGGGACTCCACCGGTGGTGGTCTTCGGCTGAGCCGTCAAACACCGGCTCAATGAACGTGAGCACACGATCAACCTGTGCGTCGAGGTTCTGCTCGCAGAGGTCTTCGACTTTGAGCTTGCTGCGCCATGCAGCCCATTTCGCTTGTCCGGTCGCACCGTAGCCTTCCATCAGGGCTCGGAGCGGCCCGAGTTCGACGGTACGGTGCCCCGCGACTTGCATCGCTGCTTCTCTGACGACTGCGGCGTCGAACTCGAACCGGTCGGCGAGGACTGCCACGTCCAGCAGGTCCCGCCACCGGGTGCTGGTGGTGCCGCGCTGAAGCATGGTGACGGTCTTCTCGGCGATTACTGTCACCAAAGGATGACCTTTCATCTTCACTGCTCCGCCGAGCAGCGATGGCAGTTCGATCTGCTCCGGTTCGGGCCAGATCGGGTCGCCGGTACTGATGTCGAGCTTGATTGTGACTTTCCCTCGGCCCAGGACTGCGGGCACGGAGACCCGCAGGCCGCTGTACTCATCTTCGTCGCGGATCTGTTCGATCTGCATAGACGTATGGTCGAAGACCAAGCCGTCGTCGACGACGACGTCGCATACCGCCTTCACCACTTCGGTGACGTGATCGACGTCGAGCTGGAAATCGAGTGCCTGCATGTCAACGTCACGGGTCGGGCGGCGCAGCGAGTGGGCGGACAGCAGGACGCCCCCTTTGAGGCAGAAGTCCTCCGCAAAAGGCGTGTCTGCCAGACGCGCCAGGAAGCGCTCGAGACCGTAAAGCGTGAAGATCTCGTCGACTGGGCGCATCCGGTTCCGCGCAACCCTCTGAAGCTGCAGGTAAATGACCCCAGCTGCCGTCACAGGAGGACCTCCAATGCTTGGCGGAGCGGACCCTTGGACCGGGGGACCGACAAAGCGATCTCCATGAGCCGGGCGGGCTGGGATCCTGGGCGCTTGAGCCAGTTACGTAGCGCTTCGATTCCCGTTTCGTATCCGGCGCTTCCACGAAGGCGAAAGGCGTCGACGATCGAACGCTCGGGGGAGTAGATGCCGATCATCGCCTCGTCCGCCCCTTCGATCGGGATGGTTGAGCGGCCGACGTCGAATGTTGCATTGTCGAAAAGGTGCCAGGTGACCGGGGCCGAGATTTGCGGAGGGGTTTTGCCGCGGGGCAGAGCCAAATCGATGCTGGACGGGATCTCATCGATGAGCTCGTGCCGTGCGAGAGCGCTCGTGAGGCAGATCGTCGCCAGGGGAGCCTTTCGCGATGCTTCCAATAGATCGATCTCGGCCTCAATGCCCGTTCCGGCGATGTACAGCCCAGAGCCGATCCTCTCAACCAAGCCGGCGTCGCGCATTCGGTACAGGCTCGAGTGGGAGACTCCGTGTTCTGCGGCGTCGGAGATGCTGAACAGGCCGCGCGGAAGGCGGTCCAGCAGATGGCTTTGGCGCTTCATGTTCATATTCTACGACAGATAAATTTATTTGTCGTAGAATATGACCGCATGCAAATGGCTTCCCAGCTCCTGATCATGGACAACTTGTCCGAAAGCTGAGTGAGAAGGTCGAGGATCGCCGCCCTATCGGCCGATTCGGCGACCTGCCAAAACGTGCCTGATCAAAACTGACTCCTGTCATCCTAATAAGACCACTGCGACGCGCTAGAAAGCGCCAAAAAGCTGGGTGCGTTTGTGGTCTTTTCTGTCGTCATGCCAGTGTGCTATCTCACTCGTCTATGAGTCCAACACATGCTTGTCATCTCACCTATCTATCTGCATCATGGGTGGATGGAGTTGCAGCAGTTTCGCTATGTCGTCGCCGTGGCTGAGGAAGCCAGCTTTACCCGTGCCGCGGCACGGTGTTTCGTGGTGCAGTCGGCGCTGAGCCATCAGATAAAGCGCTTAGAGGAGGAACTGGGAGTCACGCTGTTCAGCCGGACCAGCAGGCGCGTCGAGCTCACCGCCGCAGGTGCGGCGTTCGTGGCTGCGGCTCGCGTGAGCCTCAACTTTGCCGAGCGAGCCGGCGTCGACGCCGCGGCGGCAGCAGGCCACATCCGGGGACGTCTGAGCGTAGGAGTCATCCCCACGGTGACCGCCATTGATGTGTCGGCAGCCTTGAAGGCCTTCCGCCAGGCGCACCCGCAAGTCCACATCGTGCTCCAGGTCGCGGGCAGCGACCAACTGGAAACAGGGATCGCCCGTGGCGAAATCGACGTCGGCCTCCTCGGACTTCCCGAGAACCGACAGCCTCGCGGCGTAGCCTGGCGTCACTTAAGCAGCGATCGGTTGGTCGCCGTCGTCAGCGACGAACATGCCCTCGCCCATCACCACGAGATACAACTCAGCGAGCTGGCTACGGAGACCTTCGCCGACTTCCCAACGGGGACACCGGCGCGCGACGAAAGCGATTTCGCCTTCACCGCGGCAGGCATACACCGTGACGTGGCATTCGAGTCAATGGCCACCGACCTCACGATCGAGCTGATCCGTAGGAACCTCGCCGTCACACTGCTGCCATCCAGGTATGTGCCCCGCCATCCCGACCTTGTGAGCCTCCCGATCGCTGACGGGCCCTCCCGGGCTGAATACATTGCTTGGAGTGACTTCAACCCCAGCCCGGCGACGCACGCCTTCCTCGACATCATCAAGCAAGCAGAACCGGAGCGGTGATTCCGGAGGGATAGACCAGATCAACGTCAACCCATTCGTCCGCTCTGACAGTACGTGTTTTCCCGCGGCGATGGCTGCCGGGTTCCATCGTGCAGCGAGTTGGCCAGCGGGTTGTAGACCGCTTCGATCTCCGGGTCATTGACAAGATCTTCGTGGGTGCCGAGTACCCGTTCCACGTCGTGCCGGTCGGCAAAGTCCTGTGCCCGGTCCCGGTCGCGGGTGCGACGGCCACCAGCCGCACACCTGTCAGCCTGGTAGGTTCAATGATGGATGTCGGGCTGACGCGGGACGCTCCCAGGATGCCGATGCGCAGCGGTGCTCTTTTTCCGTTCATCTGTGGAGTCCTTTCCGGTTTCTGATGTCGACTTCTCCTCACCGTCTTGATCACGGCGCGGCACCCCCCGCGGCTGGCTACTGCTTGAAGGCGGCGTCGAAGGATGTGTTCGACGGCGGGAAGTCGAATTTCTTGAGGGCGGCGAGGGCTTCGGGGGCGCCGTGGAGGCGGTCCATGCCGGCGTCTTCCCATTCGATGCTGATGGGTCCGGTGTAGCCGATGGCGGTGAGGGCGCGGAAGCTCGATTCCCAGGGGACGTCGCCGCGTCCGGCGGAGACGAAGTCCCAGCCGCGGCGGGGGTCGCCCCAGGGCAGGTGGGAGCCCAGGACGGTGTTGCGGCCGGTGGGGCGGAGCTTGGTGTCCTTGCAGTCCACGTGGTAGATCCGGTCCTTGAAGTCCCAGATGAAGGAGACGGGGTCGATGCCTTGCCACATGAAGTGGGAGGGGTCCCAGTTCAGGCCGAACGCTTCCCGGTGCCCGATCGCTTCCAGGGTGCGGACGGTGGTCCAGTAGTCGTAGGCGATCTCGGAGGGGTGGACTTCGTGGGCGAAGCGGACGCCGCATTCGTCGAAGACGTCGAGGATGGGGTTCCAGCGGTCGGCGAAGTCCTGGTAGCCGGCTTCGATGACTTTCTCGGGGACGGGCGGGAACATGGCGACGTACTGCCAGATGGAGGAGCCGGTGAACCCGACGACGGTGTCCACGCCGAGCGCCTTGGCGAGGCGGGCGGTGTGTTTCATTTCCTCGGCGGCGCGTTGGCGGACGCCTTCGGGATCGCCGTCGCCCCAGACCTTGGCCCCGACGATCGCCTGGTGGCGGAAGTCGATGGGGTCATCGCACACGGCCTGGCCCTTGAGATGGTTGGAGATGGCCCAGACCTTGAGGTTGTGCTTTTCCAGGATGGCGAGCTTGTTCTCGACGTAGCCGGGTTCGTCCCAGCGCCAGGCGTCCAGGTGGTCGCCGGAGACGGCGATTTCCAGGCCGTCATAGCCCCAGCCGGAAGCGAGTTTGGCGACTTCCTCGAAGGGCAGGTCGGCCCACTGGCCGGTGAACAGGGTGTAGGGGCGGGGCATGTCAGGCTCCTTCAATGGCAAACGCCGCGTCCTTGACAGCGGTGAGCGTGCTCTTGTTGTTGGCGGATTCTTCCACGGCGGCCAGGACCCGCTGCACTTGCAGCCCGTCTTCGAACGAAGGTGAAGGCGCCTCCCCGGCGCTGATCGACGTCACGAAGTCGCGGATCTGGTGCGTGAAGGTGTGTTCCCAACCGATGACGTGACCTTGCGGCCACCACGCAGCCATGTACGGATGCTCGGGCTCATTGACCAGGATCCGGCGGAAGCCCTGCTCGCGAACGGGCACAGTGGCATCCAGGAACCCGAGTTCGTTGAGGTTCTCCAGATTGAAGGACAGGGCGCCTTCGGTGCCATAGACCTCAATTTGCAGGGAGTTCTTCTGGCCGGTGGCAACACGGGAGGCCTCGACGGAGGCTCCCATGTCTCCGGTGAGCCAGAAGGTCGCCCACGCGGCGTCGTCCACGGTGACATCCTCCAATCCCTCCGGGCCGGGGCGCCGTGAGACGAACGTTTTCAACAGCCCGGAGGTCTCAAGGATGCTTTGACCGGTGAGGTACTGGATCTGGTCGATGGCGTGGGAGGCGATGTCGCCCAAGGCGCCGGAACCGGCGGTTTCCTTCCTCAGCCGCCAAGTCATGGGCGCCTGGTCATCGGCGAGCCAGTCCTGCAGATAGGCGGCACGGACGTGCCGGATGGTGCCGAGACGGCCCTCCGCAATCAGCTCCCGGGCCAGCGCGAGGGCCGGGACCCGGCGGTAGTTGAACCCGATCATGGACTGGACGCCCTTGGTCCGGGCGGCTGCCGCGGCCTTAGTCATGGCTTCGGCCTCCGCCAGGGTGTTGGCCAGCGGTTTCTCGACGAGGACGTGTTTGCCGGCCGCCAGCGCGGCGATGGCGATTTCTGCGTGCATCCAGCCCGGGGCGCAGATATCCACGACGTGAATGTCGTCCCGGTCAATAACAGTGCGCCAGTCGGTGGCGGACTCCGCCCACCCGTACTTCTCCGCGGCCTCGGCGACGGCGGGGGCGTCCCGGCCGACGAGGACCTTCTGCTCGAAGGCCGGGACGTCAAAATAGCTGGCCACGTTCCGCCACGCGTTCGAGTGGGTCTTGCCCATGAACGCATAACCGATCATCGCCACGCCCAAGGGTTTGGGCGGATAGGTCTTGTAGGACATCGTTTTGTTCTTTCTCGGAACCGTGACGGGAGGGACAAAGGTGGCCGTGTGCGCCCGCTGCTGGTGACGGGGAGTGGGAAACGATTCCCTGCTAAAGCTCGGCGCAAGGAGCGATCATTTTTGCTTCTCTGCCTGCCTCGAGTGGGATGGCAAGCGGGATCGTTGCCAGGTCAACGGGAGACGGAGCAGGGCGGGGACTTGCTCCGTCTCCCGACGTCCTACTTGGCGGTCGTGGGAAGTCCTGCGACCGCTGGTACGTCCACCCACGCGCCCTTGTCAGCGGAGGTCACGATCGCGTCATCGATGAGCGCCGTCTGGTAGCCGTCGGCGAAATTCGGGTTCACGCTGCCGCCCTCGGCGATGGCTTTGAAGAAGTCGTGGGCCTCGATGATCTTCGTTTCGCCGTAGCCGATGCCCAGGGCCGGGATCGGCCAGAGTGCGTCCCCGTAGGGGTGGGCGGGTCCGGTGTAGACGGTTCGGAAGCCTCTGCGGTCCCCGGCGTCGCTCGCGAAGCATACCTGGAGTTCATCGCGGCGTTCGTAGTTGAAGACGATGCTGCCCTCGGTGCCGTGTATTTCGAACGTGATGAAGTTGTTCCGGCCATAGGCGTTGCGGGTCGCCTCGATCGAGCCGACCGCACCGCTGGCGAAGCGGATCATGGTCATGACCTCGTCGTCGACGTCCACTTCTCCGCGGGGGCCATCGTCGCCCCTGACATTTCCGAGCGCGTCCGCGCCGCCGGCCTGCAGCGGCCGGTCGGGGATCCAGGTGGAGAGGATCGAGTTGACCGAAGCGAATTCGCCGACGAGGTAGCGTGCCATGTCGATGACGTGTGTGGCGATGTCGCCTAGGGCGCCGGAGCCGGCGATGGACTTCTGGAAGCGCCAGGACAGTGGCGAGTTGGGATCGGCGCTCCAGTCCTGGAGGTACGTTCCGCGGAAGTTGATGATGCGCCCGATGGCACCCTCCTCAATGTACTTCTTTGCCAGGGCCACGGCGGGGGTGCGCCGGTAGTTGAACGCGACCATGTGTACGACGCCCGCGTCCTTGACCGCATCGTGCATGGCCTTGGCTTCCTCGACAGTGCGGGCCAGGGGCTTCTCGCAGATGATGTGTTTACCGGCTTCCGCGGCGGCGATTGCGATTTCGGCGTGCAGGTGGTTCGGCGTGGCGATGTCAACGACGTCGATTTCCGGGTCCTCGATGATCCGGCGCCAGTCCGAGGTGGACTGTTCGAAGCCGAAGCGGCGCGCGGCCTCTGCGGCCATTTCGTCGTTGGCCTCGGCGATGGTCTTCCGGACCGGAAGGGCCGGGGCCGGCCAGAAAAACATGGGCATTGCGGCGTAGGCGAGCGAGTGGGCCTTGCCCATGAAGCCGCCTCCGATGAGGCCGACGTTGATGTTCTGCATGATGGGTTCCTTTTCCGTGGAAAGTGCGGTTGTTACGGGAGGAGTTCTTCGAGGAACTTCCGGCTGATTTCTGCGGCGGCCCGGGGGTCCCCGTCGTATTCGTCGAGCTCGACCATGAGCCAGCTGTCGTAGCCGCTCTCTTTGATGGCCTGGATGATGTCCGGGAAGTCGAGTTCGCCCTGCCCGAGGGGAAGGAAGGCGAAGGGATCCTTGCGCAGGTCCTTGAGGTGGACGTGACGGATGCGTTCCGGGTACTTGCGAATGACCGCGGCGGGGTCGGCTCCTCCGGCGGCAAGATGGGCCGTATCGGGGCAGAAACCGATCCTGGTGAGCGGCATCAGCCGCTCCAGCTCGTCCGGGCTCTCGACGATGGTCGTCAGGTGAGGGTGGTAGCTGGCTGTCAGCCCGAAGTTCTCGGCGATGTCGGTGACCTGGTCGAGCGCCCTGCCGAGGCGCAGATAGTCCTCGTCGGTGGTGCCTGCGGCGCGGCGCGCTCCTCCGCCGACGACAAGTCGCTCGGCCCCGAAGCTGGCGGCGAGCTCCGCGGCCCGGTGGATGCGGTGCAGTTCGTCCGGGAGGATGTCGGCATAGATAAAGTTCGCGCCGGTGTAGACGCTGGCGAGGGTGACGCCGGCGTGGTTGAGGATGCCGCGGAGTTCGTCGGGCTTGTCGGCGTAGTCTGCGAGGTTGCCGTCGAACATTTCGACGCCGTGGTAGCCGGCGGCGGCGATGTCTGTGATGGCCGTGTCCATGGGCCCGTGGGCCATGTAGAAGAGATCTTTGATGCTGGTTACCCCGACGGGGTGGCCGACGACGCCGCCCCAGGTGATGGTGCTATATCCGAGTTTCATGCTGAGGCCTTTCAGATGCGGGGAGAAGGGTGGCGAGGGCCGGGCAGCGGGGCCGGACGAGGCAGTGATCCGTGGCGGTCATTTACGCTCTTCCGCGGAGGCCTGCGCCTTGGCGTTGGCTTCGCGGATCTGGTCGGTCATGTCGGTGTAGAACTCATCCTCAGGGTCTTTGATACCCCAGCCTCGTCCGAGGTTCTCGATGTAGCCGCACCAGTGCCAGCCGATGATCCAGGGTTCGGCGATGGCCCGCGCGAGGCCGTTCGCGTAGTCCTCGCCGCGCTCAGCTTGGGTTTCCATGTCGCTGGTGCGGTGGGGGTTCATCTCGGTGGGCACCCAGTTGCCGATGTCGGCGATGACCACCGGCTTGCCGGTGAGTTCGTGCCAGCGGCGAAGGTCCTCGATCATCGTCTTGTATTCCTCGTCCGACTTTCCGGTGAAGTATTGGACGGAGAGGACGTCGACGAAGGGAACCATTGCGCGGAGGGCGGCTTCGGGGATTCCCTTGTTGCCGTTGTAGCGGTCGCCGAGGATCAGGTGGTTGGGGTCGTAGCGGCGGATCGCCTCGGTGATGGTTCTGTAGTACTGGGTCGCGACCTCGTAGAGCTTCCGGTCGTGCTCTTCCTCGGTGAGCCCTTCGAATCCGGGCCAGAACCGGCCCGCGGCGTGGGGCAGCCATGCGGGGATGTCCACAAGGAAGTAGCCGATCAGGTTCGGGCTGTTCTTGTGGTCGGACACCATGCGGCGGGCAATCCAGTCTGCGTACTTTTGGAAATCTTCCCCGAAGACGTCGCGGAAGGCGGGGTGGCCGTTCCAGTCTTCGATCTCCTGGGCGCGGACCTGCACGACGTAGGGCATGCCGGCCTCGAGCAGGTGCTGGTCGGGCCAGGGGAGGGAGTGCCCGAGGTCAACGGGGTCTCCGAACCAGTCCAGGGCTTCGCCCCAGCCTCCGCTGATGTACTGGGAGGTCCATCCGATCGTGTTGAAGTTGAGGTCCTGGAGGTCTCGGACGACCCCCTGGGACCAGCCTTCGCGGGAGCCGTACTTGCGCTCGAAGACTGCGACGTTGTGGGGGTAGCGGAGGTCGGTGTCATCGAGGTGGTTGAGGCCCAGTGAGAGGAACGGTCTGCCTTCGGGGTCGATGAAGCTCCAGGCCCCGCTGCTGTTCTGGGCTACGCGGAAGAATCTGCTGCTTGGTTCGATTGCGGACATTTTCTATCGCTTCCTTTCGAGAGAGTCGTGTTATTTCTTGCTGAGGGAGACGGCTGCGATGATGATGGCGCCCTTGATGATCTGCTGTACGGAGGAGTCAACGCCCATGAGGACAAGCCCGTTGTTCATCATGCCGATGATGAGGGATCCGGCGAGGGCTCCGATGACTGTTCCGCGGCCGCCGAAGAGGCTGACGCCACCGAGGATGACCGCGGCGATGACGTCCAGTTCGAGGCCTACTCCCACATCGGGGCGGGCTGCATGGGCGATTCCTGTGAACAGGAGTGAGGCCAGTCCGACCAGTGCGCCGGTGATGACGAAGGACAGGATCACGGTGCGGTGGGTTTTGACGCCGGTGAACCGTGCGGCCTGGGGATTGCCGCCGGTGGCGAAGACGCGAAGCCCGAAGACGCTCTTGTGCAGGAGCAGGAAGCCGAGCCCGACAATGGCGATGGTCCAGACCACGGCGATCGGAATGCCGAGGATGTTGCTGTCACCAAAGATGCTGAAGTAGGGACGGTTGGCGATGATGACGGGACGGGTGTCCGTGATGAGCAAGGCGATTCCGCGGGCGACGCCGAGCATTCCAAGCGTGACAAGGAAGCTGGGTATCCCGAGTTTTACCGTGAGCATGCCGTTGACGAATCCAAAGACAACTCCGACGGCCACCGCGGCGAGAGCGCCGAGGAGCCAGAAATTCGCAACCTGCTGAAGCACCAGGGCTGAGGCCATTCCGGCCAGCGCGAAAACGCTGCCGACCGAGAGGTCGATGTGCGCGTTGACGATGACCAGCGTAACGCCGACGGCGATGATGGACACGATGGCCGTCTGCCGGCCCACGTTCGCGAAATTCTGCACGGTGAAGAAGACGGGCGAGGCAACTGAGAAGAAGATCACCAGCCCCACCAGGGCGATGTAGACGAAGTATTCGCGGATGAAGTCTAATGCTGATCGGTTACCCCATTGCGGCCGGATCAGGCTAAAGCTGCTGGTGATCGCGCTCATGGCTTTCACGAACCCTTTCATTGAGTCTTGAGTAGATGTATTGGTCTGTAACTTCCGGGGTCACCGGCTCGGGCTCGCTCATGGATGTAGATGTCATGAAGCAAATCTCGTCGCATAGCTCCTGAAGTTCGACAAAGTCGGAAGAGGCGACAACGATTGCGGCTCCTTCTTCGGCGAGGCGGTGGATGACCCGGTAGATTTCCTGCCGGGCGCGGACGTCGACGCCTTGGGTCGGTTCATCCAGAAGTAGGACATGCATTCCGGGCTGCAGCCACTTTGCGAAGACAACCTTTTGCTGGTTCCCGCCCGACAGCGTCTGCACAGGGCTGTCAATCGAGTTCGCCTTCACTTGCAGCGTCTCCACGAGGCCACGAATCAGTGACCGTGCTGCCCGGTTGTCCACCAGGCCGCCCTTTCGCAGTGACTTGTAGTGTGCCAACGTGAGGTTTCGCTGGATGGAGTGCTGCAGAACCACGCCGGAG
The DNA here is from genome assembly GCF_030209785.1 of Arthrobacter sp. efr-133-TYG-120. Classification (NCBI taxonomy): domain Bacteria; kingdom Bacillati; phylum Actinomycetota; class Actinomycetes; order Micrococcales; family Micrococcaceae; genus Arthrobacter; species Arthrobacter sp. efr-133-TYG-120. Next base: position 5,373 of record NZ_JARVRI010000006.1, on the reverse strand, counting down.
CGGTGTCTGTCCTCGGGAACGAGGGCAACGCCTGCGTTGAGTGCTTCCCACGGGTGCTTGAAGCGGACGGTCCGGCCATCGAGCCTGATCTCACCGGCCGTGCTGCGGCGCATTCCGCCGATGGTTTCCAGCAGCTCCGTGCGGCCGGTACCGATCAGCCCTGCAATTCCTACGATCCGGCCAGCCGCCGCGGTGAAGCTGATATCCGAGAACCGGTCTCCGGACAGGCCTGACACCTGGAGCTTCGGCCCGGTGGAGGAGCTGACGAGGAGTTCGGGGCGGGAGAACCTATCGAATGCTTCCTTCGGCGGCCCCGACTCCTGTGGCTCTGCGCCGGTGATCTCGCGGACCAAGGACCCCATTTCCATGTCGGCTACGTCAGAGGTCAGGACCTTCCTGCCGTCGCGGATGATGGTCACCCGGTCGGCGAGTTCGAAGACCTCGGTGAGGCGATGCGTGACATAGATGATGCCGACACCTGACTTCTGGATGTCGCGGATGCTCTTGAACAGAAGCAGCTCATCTGCCTTGGTCAGGGTTGATGTCGGCTCGTCCAGCACCAGGACCCGCGCATCGCGGTGAATGGCCTTGGCAATCTCCACCAGCTGACGGGAGGCGACGGAGAGGTTCTCCACCAACTCATCAGGAGACAGGTGCAGCCCGAGTCCGTCGATGAGCTCCTTGGCAACTGCGTTCATTTTTTTCCTCTGCACCAGCCCGAAGGCGTTGCGGAGCTCGTTGCCAAGGAAGATGTTCTGGGCCACCGAGAGTGACGGCACCAGGCTGAGCTCCTGGAAGACGGTTGCGATGTCTGCTTGGACTCGTCTGCGGCCGTCGACTTCTACGATTCCCTCATCCTGGGGTTGAACTCCGTCGAGGATCTTGATGAGGGTTGACTTGCCGGCGCCGTTGGGACCGAGCAGGGCGTGGACTTCGCCCGGGCGCAGATCGAAATCAACATCCTTCAAGGCGTAAACTCCGCTGAATGCCTTGCTGACCCCCCGGGCCTGAAGCACGGGTTCTCCGGGTATCTGCCCAGCTTTGGCTATTTCGGTTGCGGTCTTCATGTCGGTATCTTCCATTGCGGCGGGTTGGATGGTCCTGGACATCTCACTGGGTACCGCAGAGTCCAGAAGACTTGCAGGCGTCCAGGACTTCACGAGGCGGCTCCGAGTGGAAGATGGACTTGTATTTCTCCAAGAGGTTGCCCGGGGTCACGGCAACGGACGGAAGGGCAATCCAGGCGGGGACGTTGTTGCCGATGAGGGCGAGTGCGGCGGCGCGCGCCTCAGCGACTCCCTGGTTGTAGGGCTCCTGGGCCCCGATGGCCTTAATGTAACCGCCGTTAGCCATTTCCACGGCGTCCTCGGTGCCGAGGTCGACGGTTGTGATGGGGATGTTCACGCCGGCGTTCCGGAGAGCGGCGACCGACTGCATGGCGGGTGAATCCCAGATGACAAAGAGACCTTTTACGTCCGGATTTGCGGTCATGAAGTTCGCAGCGGCGGGCCCAACAGCATTGGTATCGGTGAAACCTACCTCCTTGATTTTCACGTCAGGGCGGTTTTCCTTGAACCATTCCTTCACCCGCTGCGTGCGCTGGTTTGTGGTGTAGAAATCAACCGCGAAATCCACGATGCCGGCCACGCCGTCCTGGGGGATGAACTTGGACAGCGCTGCCGCGGCAATCTGGCCGTTGCCCTGATTGTCCGGAGCTATGACTGCCTGATATTCGGAGGGGTATGAGAGCCCGGAGGCAGGCATGTGGATGAAGACCAGCTTGATCCCCGCCGCTGCCACCTTTTTGTAGGTTTGGGCGGTGGCCACATCGTCCGTGGGGATGCTGATGATCAGGTCCGGCTTTTTTGTGATCAGGTTTTCGAGGTCGGCGATCTGCTGCTGGACCTTGAACTTCGCATCCGTGACGCCGACGACCGCCACGCCGAGCTCGCCCAGAGTCTTCTGGATGCCTTCGATTGTCAGGCGTGACCAGTCGATGTCCATGGTGTTCATGGAGATGCCGACGGTGAACTTGCCTTCGGCGACCTTCTTCTTGTCGGCGTCGCTCAGCTTCAGGGCGTCTGCAAGCGCCGGGTCTTCGCCGTTCTTGCCCTTACCGACAATTCCGGCGGGAGAAATCGCGGCGGCATCGACGGAGGGTGCTTCCGACGACGTTCCGCCGGCTCCAGCATCGCTGGAACATCCGGACAGCGAGATGGCGATCGCGGTGAGCAGTCCAGCCGCGGCGGAGAGCGTCTTGTTTCTGCGTGTCATGACAGTGGTCCTTCTGATGGCCAGGGAAGCCGGATAGCGGGGCTTTCAACCTGAGAGGAAAGAGAATGGGTTTTGGGCCCCATTCATGAGGGTGGGGAGTCGCAAGACGGCATAGTCTTCGGCTCGGAGTGACTGCCGAGTGGTGCCAAGGCGGGTCAGGTCCGTGCCGGAACCTTGCTGGTGCAATGTGTGTCCAGCGTCCGCGAGGCGTCCGGCAGTCCGCCCCGCGGAGCTGGTAGCTAATTACTCCTTGAAGAACTGCAGGTATGTCTCCGCGAGCGTCTCGGGATCTTCCTCTGCTAGCTGGTGGCCCCAGGGGAGGATGGCCCCTCTGACGTCCTCAGCGACTTCACGCATCTGCCGCTCGTTGTCGGCCCCGATGAAGTACTCGCTCCCTACGGCCAGCACAGGCATCTTCAGCTTGGTCTTGGCCGCTTCATGGTTCTGGTCCGCGTCCTCGAGAGTGGCGCGGTAGATGGCGAACATGCTCCTCAGCCCGCCAGGGGATGAGTAGCAGCGGACGTACTCGTCGAGGGCGTCGGGAGTGATGGCCTGGGGGTTGTGCGTCTCGTGCTTGATGAAGTAGTTGAAGTACTCCCGCTCCCTGCCGGTGATCAGCAGTTCCGGGAAGTCGGGGACGTTATAGAAGTTGATGTGCCAGAGCCAGACGTAGGTGCTGACGTTCTCCTTGGTCAGGAAGGAGTAGTCCTCAAGCCCAAAACCAGGGAGGATCATCTCCTGATACACGAGCTTCTTCACCCGCTCCGGATACTGGGCGGCGACCTGGTAGGCGGTCGAAGCTCCCCAGTCCTCTCCCACAAGGTAGAAGGTCTCGTAGCCGAGGTGCGTGGCCAGCTGCGCGATGTCCTCCGCCATGTTTTTCATGTCAAAGCCGCCCTGCGGGCGCTCCGAATCGCCCAGGCCGCGCAAGTCAGGTGCAATGACGGTGTAGTAGGGAGTGAGCAAAGGGATGACTCGGCGCCAGTGGTAGGAAGTCTTCGGCACCCCGTGCAGCAGGAACAGCGGCTCGCCTTCGCCGGCAATGGAGTAGTGCAGCCTCACGCCGTTTACGTGGGCGCGTCCGTGCTTGGCAGGCACTCCGTTGTGGTCCTGAATGATGTCCATAATGTACAGCTCCTTTTTTGTTGATCTTTGGGGTTAAGCGGGGTTACCGGCAGCCCTCGGTGGACTTGCAGGTTTCGGTGAGCTGGCTTGGCGGATCCTGATGATAGACCTGCTTCCAAGCCGCAAGGACGTTGTTCTGAAGAACCGGCACGGCCGGGAAAGCAAGCCAGTTGGGGGCGCTTCCGCCCAAGAGCACCTTGAGGGCCATATCCGCTTCGGCCATCCCCTGGTCGTAGGGAACCTGGGCACTGAGGGCTTTGATGTTTCCGCCCGTCGCGAGGTCGGTCGCCACATCCGAAGCGATATTTACAGCAGTGATTGGTATTGCCTTGCCCTGTGCCCGCAATGCTTGGTCGATGCCGACTGCAGGAACTTCCCATTCAGTGAACATCCCTTGGACATCAGGGTTCGCGGTGAGGAAATTACCGGCGTCTTTGCCCGAGGTTGCCGGGTCGAGGAATTCGGAAACCTTGATCTTGATATCGGGGCGGTTCTTTTTCATCCAGTCGACGAAGCCCTTCATGCGTTCCTTGGTCACGAAGAAGTCGACGCCGAAGTCGAGCACGCCCACGGTGCCGCCTTGTGGGATGTACTTGGCAAGTGCTTCGGCGCAGACGGCCCCGTTGCCCTGATTGTCTGAAGAGACCATGCCCTGGTAGTCGGACGGGAACTTCAGCCCGGAAGGCACGTTGTCCATCATGATGAGCTTGATGCCGGCAGCGCCGATCTTGCGGTAGGCCTCGGCCGTCGCAGTATCGTCGACGGGGATGCTGATGATGGCGTCCGGCTTCAGTTGGATCATGTTTTCAATGCCGGACACCTGCTTTTGAACGTCGAAGTTTGGGTCTGCCACTCCGACGACCTCGGCGTCGTATTTCTTGAGCTGTTCAGTGATGCCCCGGACCTGCTCGGTTGACCACTCGATGTTCATCGTCTGCATGACGATGCCGACCCGGAACTTCCGTTGCTTGGCCTGATTCACCTCCTGATCGGTCAGCTTGACGGCGTCGAGGTGGCCAGAGCTGACCCCATTTGGACCCAAACCCACGATTTCCTGGGGTACTAGCTCCTGGGCCTTTACCTGGGCGAGAGGATTCTCTGCACCCGCCGACGATGCCGCCGATTCCGAGCCGCAGCCCGTAAGTACTGCAGCCATCGCTGCGAGGACAATTGCCGCAGCTGTCGCTGTCGTTTTCATTCTCAGATTCCCTTCAGTCGGTCACCATTGACCCGTGATGGTCCGGCCATTGGGCGCGGGCAGCTCACGGTGGGGTAAATCGGATAGTGCGGGGTGAATCGGAAGCAGCGGCCTAAGCGAGGGCGATCGCTAAAGCCGGCGGGACTGGAGACAGGACGAGCCCGTCGGTAGCGGAGGCTGTGCGAATCGCAGCAGCCTTGTCGGACGCGCTCAAGAACGCTTCCGCATGCAATTTGTCGAAGAAGAGTCCCAAGGAACATGGTCCGTGGTTGGAGATGACCCACTTCACGGCATGGCCCGCCATTGCGGCCATGTCACCCTTTAGTTCCACGGCGCCGCACCCCAAGGTCGTCACCGATGCAGGCCTGCCTGAATTGTCCGTGGCGACCACCAGGCTCGCCCACAGGACACCGGAATCAAACACGCCAACGACCGCCCAGGAGCTGCGGGGGACGAACGTTCGGAGACCGAGCGCGATGTCACCGCTCGAGCACCCGGTTCCTGTCAGGATTTCTTCGACATTAGCCCACTGGCTGCCGTCAATGTCCTCGGTCATGACGCCAGCGAGAACCCCGAGGGCCTGGACATTCTTTTCCCTCACTGGGTGCTCCTTCCTGTGCGTCAAGACTGTTCCGTGAACGTTTACGGTAGAACTATCGTGAACGTTCACGGAGAATGTGTCAAGGGTTACAAAAGAAGTTCTTTGGAGACTCTCAGCGGCGCACTGATATGTAGTTCTGGTTGTCAAGAGTGCATGGATGAGCGGCTCCTGGGTT